>CAXNFS010000220.1:0-5469 GCA_964201235.1 Gemmataceae bacterium
AATTCACGAAACATGTAAACCGATTGCGAGCTGGCGGAATTGCGCGAGTTCTGCAACAAATCGCCCCATTTCAGCGACCAATGATCGATGAACTCCGGCCTTTCAAATAACGCTGCTATCGCTTCGTTACGCTTGTTTGGATTCTTGTTCGCAAGAAATGATCTTGTTTCATCAGGCTTCGGTTGCACCCCGATGAGGTCAACATACACCCTGCGAAGAAAATCTTCATCCGAGCATAATCCAGATGGTTTGATTTTAAGATGATTCAGCTTATCGATCACTGCACGATCGACGATATGGTTTTGCGGTACGGGAGTTGGAACAAAACCCTTGGTATCTATAAGCACAAGCACGCCCGTTGCAGCAAAGGTTCGCTCGAACCTTCCAACGATTGCGGTTTCGCCCGCATCGCCTGCGGTGACCATGCCCTGTTCATCAACCTTGGCGAATTGATCATTGTTTACCGTAAAGATACCAAGCTTGGTAACATCTCTGGTCGAGCCATTATTGTAATCAGCAACAAGCTGGAGCTTATGTTTCTGGCCTGGTTGCAAAACAAGTTTCTGAGGCATCATACGAACGCCAGTAACCTGCAAGGTATCTTTAGAATCATCAGGAGTACCCTGGCGAATCCAATTAACCATGATGGTATCTGAGAGGCTATTTTTGGCAAAGCGTACACCTCCCTCATGGGCCGCATCCCCCCTGCTTTTCGCAACAATCAAACTGGCATCGGGTTTTAAAATATCAACTCTTCTGCCAAAGAACTCACGGGCGATCGAGGGATAATCCAACATTGGGTCGGAACCCCGAAGCGACAATTTAAATCCGTTTTTCCCAAGCGAATAGCCATGGCATGCGCCTGCATTACAACCCGATTGCGAAAGCACAGGCATCACTTCATGCAAGAAACTGTACTTTGGTTCTTCCATGGGCAGTTTAACTTCAACAGGAATGGTGCTTGTTTTCCCCTGCACGGTAACCGAAATCATCGTTGCGCCATTGGATACAGGATGAACCCAGCCGTTTTCATCAACGCGAGCGATGGCAGGCCCCGCACTCACAAACTTCGTATCCTTAGACAAATCGATGGTATACCCCGCTGCAGAAGTGCCCAACACTTGCAAAGATCTTGGCTGCCTTACGTGGGTAAGAACCATCGAGGTTGGCGAGATATGCACAGGCCCCGCTGGCAAAGCATCTGCTGCAACTTGAAAACCAAGAACCATTAAAAGCAATGTTATATTCATTTGACTAGCCTCTATATATCTTTTGTTATTTTGGTGCGGGCTTTAATACCAACACCAGTTCAACCTCTTTACTATTCACTTTTATTGTAGGTGCCTTGATATCTGGCACGCCCGATGCCGTAAGTTTTATACCTTTGTATTCGTTGGGCAGTAGCGTAGCGGGAAGGATTATCTTGCCATCGAAATCGTTTTTATCTGCCTTTACAAGTGCAGGCTCAAACTTAGCCCCAGCAGGCAAACCCGTTGCCACAAGGGTAACATCCCCCACCAAACCATCGCTTCGCTCTACTTTTCCCTTAAAGAGAAACTCTGAACCTTTTTTAGCATCAAACAGCGCTTCCAACTTCCCGGGCTTGTCAATCGAAACCACCAAAGGAATTCTTAAAGGCAGGCGCAGAACAGGGGCATAAGCAGTTGCAAGCACTACTTGCTTATTCGCACTTAGCAATTCTGCTTGAAGGGTTATGTCATAAACAGATACAGGAAATGGTCCAACGGGAACTAATACTGAAACGGTTGCATCAAGGGCCTTGGCTGCAACTTCAACAGCCTTCTCGGCTTTAAGCGCCACCTTGGGATCGGGTTGGTTATTTACCTTTGCTGCGTTTTGACTTGTGATAAGCGTAAGCCTAACAACACTAGCAAGATCTTCCCTACTAACCTTAACGGGCAGATTCATTTTCATGCCTGGAACAATAGCAGTATTCTTGGGCAGATTGTTCCAAGCGATTGAAAGGCTGGGGGCTTTTTCGGAAACGGGCGCCACTGCTATTTCACTCGCCATCCATGGTTGCAATCTTTGTAGTGGGTGATTCAACACCCCTACTTCAGAGTCGATACCTTTATCATTTTTGCCTATCAGGGTTGTAACAATAGGCAGGGTTGCTTCTTTATTTGTGGTTACCGTGATGAGTGCGCCATCGCCTTCAGGTGGAATCACATTACCTTCGATCTTTACACCTTTGGGCAATTGGGAAAACCGAACATCTATTTTTCCTGCATAGCCATTGCGAGTGGCCCAAACAGGAAAGACCATGTTGCTGTTAGTGCCAAGAGAAAACCTCTGAATAGGTGTGATCAAGTTAATGTTGGCGGATGTTTCTGGGGTGCTGATATCTTCAATCCCAAGCCTATAATTTGCTTTGGGGCCACCCCTTCCTTGAGAATCAATCACACAAACTTGAATGGAAGTAATGGCATCGGGCACGGTAAATTCCAGCAAGGGGTCGGAAGAACCGGGCCTGTCTTCAGCTCGAGCGATCTCAACACCCTTATCATTTCTCAGCACCAACCCTGCATCAACCGCAGAGCCAATTCTTTCTGCGAACAGATCGAATCGTAGTTTTGATTTAGGGCTACATGCCAACAGATAGCGATCTTCTTCATTGGGTTGCAAAAGCTTTCCATGAACAAACAAAGGCAACCCCTTTAATTCCTGCATAGGGGGCGCTTGGGTTTCTACATATTCTTTCGACGATCCGGATTGTACGAAAGGCCGCATCCCAGACCATTTCCCCTGCGTCGGCCAAGGAAGCACCACTGAACCTGCCCCTTTTGTGGTTGGCATATTCAACTTAGCGACAGGCATATTGCCCATCAGTTCGACCGCTTTTACCTTACCTTCTGCAACCACAGTAGGAATAACCTGATCAAAAAACTCCCACTTGCCAACTTTCATTCGAAATAAACCGGGCGCACCTGCTGCGTATTCGAGATCGTGTAGCGCAATGGTGTAGGTATCATCTTCGGGCAGGGTGATTTCTAATCGGGTATCGCCAAACAAATGGGGCACGGGCCAAGACCATGCAACTTGTAGTTTCTTCGAATTGTAAAGATGCAAAACGGGTTGCAGTTTAGATCCAAGTTTTTGTGCTTCCACTTCCACCATCAATTGCTGGCCTTTGGTTCCCTGAAACTTTGTTTCTAAAATCTGGCTACCTGAAATGGTACCATGCATTGCGATGGGTAATGGTTGATCGATGGAAACCGCAAAGGGTTTTTGTGCGAGATGATCGATACCCAAAAGCACAGGTAGGCTGACACCACCTTCTGCAACTAAACTACACTGGTAAAACCCAGGAACGATGTCAGGGGGCAAAGTGATATCAAAGCTGGCTTTCTTTTCGGTTGAACCTGTTTTAAGAACAGGGGTAACATTAAAAGGGAGCAACAGTTTTGGGGATTTACCAAAACCATCACCATCGAAAACCAGAGTGGTAACCGCACCAACCTGCAAACCCCTTACATCCACGGTGCGAACCAAGGGTTCAGAGGCATTTACGATAAAAGCCACAAAGAACAAGCTGAAAGTTAATTGCAGGAATCTGTTCATCTCTCACTTATTCTCAATTAAAACTTTAACATGACCTCTCGCAATTGAAATAATTATGATCAAGAGAACAGTTGGCGGATTGGTTCTGCTTCAACTAAGCGAACGGGTCTATCGCCTGGTCCGGGCATCATGGTGGTATCTAGATTAATTCCCATGGCATGATAAATGGAAGCAAGGATTTGGGGTGGCTCGACTGGGAAGTCGTTCGGTCTTGAGCCAATCTTATCGGTTGAACCAATCACCTGACCGCCACGGATATTGCCACCTGCCAAGAAGTTAGTCCAAGCATTGGGGTAATGATCTCGCCCGCCCTTGGGGTTGATCCTAGGGGTTCGACCAAACTCACTTAGCACTGCCACCACGGTTTCTTCGAGTAATCCTCTTTGTTGAAGATCTTCTAGAAGGGCGGTGTATGCCATATCGAACTGTGGGCAAAGAAGCCTTTCGTAATCGAGGTAGGTGTTATTAAGGCCGCCACCATCAGCGTGCATATCCCAACACGAAAGATTGAACACGGTATCAAAATGATTGACCGTAACAAAGCGAACGCCATTTTCGACCATCCTTCGTGCCATCAAACAGCTTTGGCCAAAGGTATTGCGACCATAACGATCACGCTGCTTTTCGTTTTCTTGGTTCAGATCAAAAGCTTGCTTTGCCTTGGGCGAAGTTAAAAGCCTGAAAGCACGATCATATGCGCTATCGTGCATCTGGGTGCTGCGGGATTCAGTTCTGCGTTGAATTTCATCGAGTTGGGTTAGAAGTTGTTTACGGGCATCGAGCCGGTTATTACCCTGCCCTTGCGCTACTTCGAGGTCGCCCACTTTAAAATCTTTGTTAGCAGGATCGGAATTAAGGAAGAAAGGTTCATGGGCGCTGCCCAAATAACCTGAAGTCTGGCCATGCAATGGGCCAGCGCCTGTATTACCAATCGGACCAGGAAGCACGACATTGGAAGGCAATTCGCTCTTTTGGCCATACACTTTAGAAATAACACTACCAAGGTGGGGCTTAACGCTATCTGCGTTAAAGTCATGACCTGTCATCATCCAGCGCTGCCCATTTTCGTGGGTCGCACCGGTGCGGTGATGCAAGCTTCTAATCAAAGCAACTTTGTCCATCATCTTGGACATCATTGGGAAGTGTTCGCAGATCTGTATACCGTTTACATTCGTCTGAACGGGTTTGAATTTGCCTCTTACTTCAGCGGGCGCATCGGGTTTCATATCCCAAGTATCGAGCTGACCAGGAGAACCAACCAAAAAAATCGTGATACAGTTGCGTATCTTCGCATCTGAATTCTTCACCGCACCCAAGGCTTCCAACTTGAACAGCGTAGGCAGCGAAAGCGTTGCCATGCCTGTTGTTCCCAACTGGAGGAAACTGCGCCTTGAAGGGCCTTCGCACAAAGGAACTCGCTCTTTTCCAATATTCAACATGGTTATGGCTCCGTTCTTATCTGATGAGTTATCTATGCAGTACGGTGGTGGGAACTAAATATTGAAAGTTATTTTGTTAGATACTTCAACAAACTTACTATTGGTGAATTCGCCTTGAGCATCTTTTTTGTAATCAACATACTTCCACATTTGAAGTACTGCTTCATGACTACCCTTGGTGGAAAGTTTGGGTTCGTAATTTAACATGGGTCTGGCATTGTGCACATTAACCTCTTTGCCGTTCTGGGTGATGACCCAACGCAAAAGAGAACCCCAGTCGTTGGTAACTTCAGAACGCAAAAGCTTGGGACCATCGATGCGGATTTCCGATTTCGGAGTTCCTTCAAATTTCTGTTCCATGGCGTGATCTCCATTTATAGGCGGGGGAGGCGTGATCTTTAATAAGGCGGGACATCCTAAACCTATATGCTAAAATTCTACCTTTTGG
>CAXNFS010000221.1:0-5364 GCA_964201235.1 Gemmataceae bacterium
GCCCTTGATGAATACCTCGCTGAAAGCGGTAGTAAACTTCTCGTGGTTTATCCCGTCACCGATGACCGCGATAAAGATCGAAAACCTCCGTTTCGAACCATTTTAATTATGGAATCGTTCGATCCGCCTGCAGATCCACAGCAGTTAATTGCAAGGCTTGATGTTGTTGGTCGCCATGCCGCTACTGCAATTTATAATGCTATCCAGTACCGCAGGATTCCAATGCGTTACATTTGGATGCCGCTTGCTAAAGTTCAAGAAGGCTTGGGCGGCGCAACAAAAGCGATTACGCTTGCGGTTGTAGTGGGAGTTATTGCCTTAGCTTTGATGCTTTACTTAGTGCCATATCCTTTGAAAATGGATGCCTCAGGTCAATTGCAACCCGAAATCAGGCGTAAGGTTTTCTCTTCGGTTGAAGGTGTGATCAAAGAATTAAGTGTTAAACCTGGCGATATGGTTTCAGAGAATCGTTCGTTGGGCATTATGTATGACAGTCAGTTGGAAAAAGAAATTCGAACCCAGCGTAAAGAGATCCAAGTCGCTGATCGTGATGCTCGTATGTACGAACAGCGTTCAAGCAAGGGTAGTGATTCGGAGCGTTTATCAAGCCTTGTTGAAGCTGAAAAAAGTGGCATTATTAGGCTAAGTAAGGAGCGGGAACTTGATGCCTTGGTCAAAAGGACTCATGCGGATCTAAACCTGCAAAAAGAAGGGTTTTTTGCTTTAAAAGCCCCCATATTTACTTCGCAGGAAGCGGTTCGGGTTGGTAATAAAGAATGGAAAGTACTAAGCAGTGCCTTCCAAGAAAATCTCACGAATCGCGTTGTAAAACCTTCTGAAGAATTACTCCGTCTTGGTGCAGTTGATGGCCCATGGGAAGTTGAACTAAAAATTCCCCAACAGCATATCGGACAGGTTCTTAAAGGTTTTGGGCGCATGAATAAAGATGAATTGGAAGTTGATTTTATAGTGCGCAGCGACCCAACTCGCAAATTTAAGGGCAAGCTTACCAAAATAAAAATCGGGGGCGAAGCCAATCCTGAGCGCTCTTCCGGTATGGAAGCTGAGCCAGTTGTGATTGCCTATGTTACTTTGGTAGGTGTTGATAAGGACTATGAACTTCCTCGTGAATTGCTTCTTTCGGGTACCGAAGTGCATGCGAAAATCATTTGCGGTAATGAGAGGATGGGTTATTCCCTCTTTTACGGCCTTTGGGAATTCTTCTACGAGAAAATTGTGTTTTTCTTCTAATCAGCAAGCTCAAAATCAATGCTGTATGGATAGAATTAGAAATATAAACAGAGTCGGCTAGGAGATAATCATGTTTAGATGGGCTGCAGTAACAGTTTTGTTTTTTGGCTTGGGCGTTGTTGTGCTGAATGCGATCAATAAGTCTACTTCCCAAAAGGCGGTAGCCACAGATGAGCTTGTCTTCATTTCAACTACTGAAGATCTTGTTGCGCAAGTAGGGGAAAACAAAACCAATCTTGTAGATGGTAATCCTGGAAATAATCAGCCTAAGGTTGATGCGCCTGCCACAGTAACCGTTTCGAGGCCCGGGGTAAACCAGCCTTTGGTTATCGCAAACGCCCGCATTAGTGCCATGGAGAGGCAGGAGATTCCTGCTGAAAAAGATGGAAAACTATTGTTCGTGGGTACCGATATTAAGCCCAAGCGGGAGATTCATCCTGATGATGTTTTCAAGCTTACGATTAGTCGATTGGTGATCGAAGATGAAAAGGTTTCTGGAAGTGATGTGATCTTGTTGGACAATAAATCGAATAAAAAGTTTCGCTTATGGAAGGGTGGTGAAGATCAACTGACCCCCGGGAAATTGGCGTTGGACTATAAAGAAACTACTTTTTACAAGCTTGAAGTTGGTGATGAAGTTCAAAAGAATCAGATGGTAGCCTTGGTGAATCCTGTATTGGCTTTGGATGATTTGGGAATTCGCGCTGCCAAGTTGGAAGCGAGTGAAGCCGATCGCAGAGCGAGTGAAAAAACCCGTGATGAAGCTCATAAACGGTTCCAACAGCAATCACTGCTCAGGCAAAAAGGTGCTGGTTCTGATGAAGAATATCGCTCTGCAGAACTATTTTGGCGCAGGTATATTGATGAAGAATCAGGCAAAGCCGCCTTGGTGGTTCAATCCCAACGAGAATTAAATGCTGCTGTTACGACACTTAAAATGCATGAGATACGCAGCTCGATTCCTGGTGTTATTAAAACCATTTATCGAAATCGTGGTGAGGCTATTAAAAACCTCGAGCCATTGCTTCAGGTTCAAAATCGCGACCGTCTCCGGGTCGAGGGACTTGTTGAAGTTCAGGATGCCCGAACTATCGGCCGTGATACCAAGGTTATTGTTGAGCCTTCGCAACCCGAGCAACCAAAGCTTGTTTTACGCGGGCATTTACAAGAAGTAACTGCAATTGGTGTTTGTCAGCAAGGTGGTGTAAGCACGATTATTTCAGGTAGCGAAGATAGCAGTATTCGTGCTTGGAATCCAGGTACCAGCGAGCAATTATGGGCACTTACTCTCAAGCATCCTGTTAAATCCATTGCATGTTACAGTGGCAAATCATCACATGTTGTGGCTGGCCTTTCTGATGGGTCGCTGGTGTTCTTTTCCCCTGCCACCATTCGTGAAAAAGATGCTATCAAATCTTCGGTTTCAGGGCATCGAGGGAATGTTCATTCCCTTGCTATTTCCCCTGATGGTGAATATGCAGTTTCTGCTGGCGAAGATCATTCTCTTTGTGTTTGGAAAATCGCAAGTGCAGAGCTTTTGCAAAAATTCGCAGATGCACATCGTTCCGGAATTACATCAGTATCGTTTGCTGGTGCTGGACAAATTATTTCGGCAGGAAAAGATAATTCTATCCGTGTTTGGGCTTTCGATGCAGGGAAAATTGATCCTTCCATGCTTCTTTCCTTTGATAAACGCAGTGGTGATGTTTCACATTTAGGCGCAAGCCCTGATGGCAAAACTATCTTATTTGATCAAGGTAAGGAAATCCGTGTTCTTTCTCTCGTTGATAAACACCTTGAAGGTATCATTCATTCTAACTCCGGCTCTTCCAGCTTTACTCATTTTGCTGCTTATTCTCCGGATGGAAAAACAGTTCTTACCAATGGTGGTAGTGATGGTAAGGTTCAGCTTTGGCGTACTCCCATTAACAATGCTCGGCCTGCCGAATTAAGGCAATATATCTGGACTGGTGGTTCTTCTTCTTGCTGTGCTTTTTGTCCGGATGGAAGCTTTGCTGTAACGGGTACACAAGATCACCAAGTTCTTGTTTGGGCTTTGCCCAATAAGCGGGAAGTTGAAGAAACATTGTTTGGAAATATCGCTCTTAATGAAAACTTTTTAGATTCTAATTCCAGGCAAGTTCGCATTTGGGTTGATCTCAAAAACCCTGGCTGGTTGCATCCAGGCGGCACAGCAACCCTTGTTATACCTGGCGCTAAGGTCTCTGTTGCTCCTGAAAAATAACTCTACCTCAATTAATTTAATCTTATGAGTGAGCCAGTTTCTTCTGATCTCGAACGACGCAAGCAGATTAAAATCCGCCTTCGTAAGGATTTGTCTATTGAATCGCAGCTTTACGAAGGCCGTACTTTTTTTGTTGTAAAAGATCCTGTCAGCCTTCGTTATTACCGACTCAAAGAACATGAGCATTTTTTACTCGACTTCATGGATGGGAAGCGGACCCTTCAAGATGCCCAAAAAGCTTATGAAGATCGTTTTCGCCCTGATCGATTAAGGCTCGAAGATCTCGAAGCGTTTGCTCAACAACTTTTAACCGCCGGGTTGGCTCAAAATGAGGCCCCCAAATCTGGTAAACAGTTGTACGAAAGGCATGTTAAAAAAAGACGAACTGAGCTTTTTCAAACTTTCACAAATATTCTTTATATTAAGGTCCCAGTTTTTGATCCTGACTACCTCTTGAAGCATATGATCAAGTATTTTAGTTGGATCTTCTCTTTAGGTTGGTTTCTTATAAGCCTTGTAATCATGAGTGCTGCTGTTTTGCTCGTTGCTTCCCACTTTGATACTTTTCGCAACAAACTGCCCAATTATTACGAGTTCTTCTTTAGTTTCAAAACTCTGATTTATCTTTGGTTGGCCTTGGGTATTGTTAAAGTCATTCATGAATTTGGGCATGGGCTAAGTTGTAAAAAGTTTGGAGGTGAAGTGCATGAAATGGGCATGCTCTTCCTTTGTTTTTCCCCAGCTCTTTACGCTAATGTTTCCGATGCTTGGACTCTTCCCAACAAATGGCACCGCATCATTATCAGTGCTGCCGGTATTTATGTAGAACTTATCATTGCTTCTATTGCTACCTTCGTTTGGTGGAATACTCCTAACGATCCTTTTGTCAACAATCTTGCCCTGTGTATCATGATTGTTTGCAGCGTTAGCACTGTAGTTTTTAATGCCAACCCGTTGATGCGTTACGATGGTTATTACGCTCTTGCAGATTGGTTGGAAATTCCCAACCTTCGGGAACGGGCCAATCGCTTTATCAAAAATCTTTTTCTTGAACATTGCTTTGGTATCGAAGTGCCCCCTGAGCCTTATATGGCTGCAACCAGAAAAACACTTTTTATATCGTATGCTGTTTTTAGTTATCTTTATCGGTGGGTTGTCACTTTTACCATTTTGTATTTCATGTATTCGTTTCTTAAACCATACAAGCTTGAAGTTATCAGCGCCACTTTGACCTTAGCCTCAATTGGGTCAATGGTGGGTTGGCCTTTGTATCGGTTCGGGAAAAACTTATTTCGCAGGGGGAGGTTACCAGACATGAATCGTGCCAGAACGACTGTAACTGCTTTTATTGCAGCGGTTTTACTTTTGGTGTTTTTCACCGTTCCCCTACCCGTTAATAGACTGCGCGGCTATGGCCTTGTAGTGCCTAGGCCTGAAACGACGGATAAACTTTTTGTAACAGTTCCTGGTTTCCTTCAAGATATTAAGGTGCGAGCTGGGCAAGAGGTTTTTAAAGGCGATGAGCTTGCCATCTTCAGTAATCATGAACTTGAATCAAAACTTTCTTCTGCAAAAACTGAACTTGAAGCTAGCGATAAATATCATCGTGTTCTTTTGGTCTTGAAGGATCGCACTAACGACCGTGCTGAACGCGATCGCATCGAAATGGAGATAAATAAATCGGTTCGAACAGGGGATATGGCAAGGATTGAATCCGATACTCTTGTTAAGTTGAAAAAAGATAAGCTTGCGATTCTTGCAAGTCGTAATGGGATTATTGGCCATGCCCCTAAACCTGAAGATATCGGCAAACTGTTTCTTGATGATCCTAATGCACCACTTGTTTCCATTTATGAACCTAAGGTGCT
>CAXNFS010000222.1:0-5279 GCA_964201235.1 Gemmataceae bacterium
CCGGGTTACACCATTTCAGGCGAGATAGGCCGTGGCGGCATGGGCGTTGTTTACAAAGCCAGCCAAACCACCCTTAACAGGCCCGTTGCAATCAAAACTTTATTGAGTGCAGGCAAGTTATCTGCTGATTTAAAAGCTAGGCTCCGAACAGAAGCTGAAGCCTTGGGCATGATGCATCATCCCAACATCATTCAAGTTTATGACATCAATGAATTTGATGGCATACCTTACTTTGTCATGGAGCTAGTCAACGGCGCAAGTTTGGAAGACATGATTTCAGGCCGATTAGTACAACCCAAAGATGCTGCGAAATTAGTGGCTACACTTGCAGATGCTATTGATGTTGCACATAAAAGCGGCATCATACACCGCGATATCAAGCCTGCAAATATCCTCATGCAGGGTGGTAAGAAACCCCAGAAGGATGAGCTTACGCTTACCTCCTATCATCTGGGCGATACGGTTGCAAAGATCACTGATTTCGGACTTGCAAAGAAGTTTGAAGAAGAGCAGGGCGGGCAAGGAAAAACTCAGGGCGTCGTGGGTACGCCAAGTTACATGGCCCCAGAACAGGCCAACCCTGCTCTGGGCCGTATCGGACCGATGTCTGATGTTTACGCCCTTGGTGTTGTTCTTTATGAAATGCTTGTGGGTAGGCCACCTTTCATGGGTGCTACAGCCATGGAAACCCTAAGGCAAGTTAGCTTCAAAGATCCGATTGCTCCTTCTACACTTCGCTCCGGCATTCCCAAAGATCTCGAAACCATATGTCTAAAATGCCTCAGTAAGCAGCCTAATAAAAGGTATGAAACCGCACTCGGATTATCCCAAGACTTACATGCATTTCTTGAAAACAAATCCATCAAGGCAAGAAGAGCGCCTTGGAATGAAATTGCAGTGAAATGGTGCTACCGTAACCCTGCTCTCGCTGCAAGCTTGGCGTTTCTGGTATTTATCATTGGTGCAGTAAGTTTTGGACTCAATAATAAACTCGCTAATGATCGCATGAAACTTGCAGGCTTGCAGGAGAACCTTGGGTTCGAGCGTATTCGTGCCAACGATATTACCAAGGCCGCTATTTGGTTTGCTGCTTCGCTCATGAACGAAAAAGATACAGAATATGTCAAAATGGAACGGCTGCGTATGGGAATCCTGATGGATTCGTTCATTTGGATTCGTTCGTATGTCGTACATGACAAGGCAGTGCAGGGGGCGGAATGGTCTCCTTCAGGAAAATATTATCTAAGTTTTGGCAAAGATAAATCTATCAGGATACACGACCCGGAAATATTCCCCACCACCTTGGAAAAACCAACCACGATTGCTGAAATTATTCTCCCTGGTACTGGTGATATTCGTAACGCTTGTTTCTTTGGTGACGACAGGGTGCTGGTATTAAACAATGAAAACAAGCTGTTTACATGGCATTGGCTTAAGGATAAAAAATTAAATATCATCACCGAGAGGGTTAAATCAATCGCTGTTGATCCGAAGGGTTTATTGCTTGCTTATGATATGGGCGGGAAAATTTTTATCGACCTAAAAGGCATGAAAGATGACAAACTTGAAAACAAACTCGCAATCGAAACCGGAATTGGCCCAATCAAGCAAATTAAATTCATGCAGGATGCTTCAGGATTGATTGCTATTTCAAATAATGAAATCGCAAAAATTTCTCTTGAAGGCAAAGTCGAGAAATTCAAAGGCGTTAAGAGCAAACTTAAATGTATTGCAATAAGTCCCGATAGTAAAAAAGTTGCAGCAGGGACTGAACTTGGCGATGTGCAAATTTGGGATCTTACGAATTTACAACTAGAACCCAAATTTGGTTATTCCCATTTTGAGTCAGTTCTTTGTCTAGATTTCAACCAAGATTCGACTTTGATTGCGAGTGGCGCTGATGATAACCGTGCAATGGTCTGGAATGTCGAGGATAAAAAATACAAGTTCCAGGTGCAACACGATAGCGATGTCACCTGCCTGGCATTCAGCCAAAGCCCAAAATGGCTGCTAACGGGTTCGGATGACAACACCATTCGTATTTCCAATCCCAAAACCGGAGGGCCTGCCAGCAGTACTCTGGTTTACAACAGCACCCTTCGTTTCATGGTTCCGCATCCCCGTGTACCATTGCTGGTTGCAGGAGGTGATGACAACACCTGTGTGCTTTGGGATACCCTACCAAAGAATCGGATTTCAATTCCCCTCGAGGAAAAGCTCGACCAATTTATCATTGATAATGCAGGATCGATATTTTACCGCACTGGCCCAAAGGTAAAAGTTGCATCCACCAAAAGTATTGCTGAAACAATCGAAACCACCAAAGGTAGACACCTAAGTTTTGATATAGAATCGTTTCAAAAATCGACTGTGCTCATTCATGAAAACGCATCCATCATCGGAATGCTAGGCAACGATACCATTGCAATTCTTGATCAGAAAGGCGCGTTGGAAATTTGGCAGGGAACAAGTAAATTGAGGCAGATGAACTTAAAATCACCAAAGACTGACACACAGATTGTTTCTCTTATTAGTTCTAGTGGGGGCAAATTTTTCGCCCTCGAAATCTTAAAAGCCGATGGCCGAAAAACTTGCGAACTTTACAATCGGGAAGGTGAACTTATTGACTTAAAGAAAATGGATGAAGCAAGCAGCATGGCTTTTTCAATGGATGAAACCAAGTTTGCCTGGGGTGATTACGAAGGAAATATTCATACCCTTGACATTTCAAACGGTTATTCGGGCGAACTGGATGTACTCGAAAAAACCCATGATGGAACAATTTCCTGCCTGACTTTTTCAAAAAGTGGACTGCTTATAGCATCTGGTGGCGAAGATATGTTCGTAAGACTGTGGAATATAAAAACCAAGAAAATGCAATGGGGTAAAGACCCGCACGACCCGCAACATGCCGCCAACATAAAAAGCATTTTTATCGATGATACTAATGAAAGAATTTTAAGCTGTGGTGAAGATAGCACCCTAAGGGCATGGAAGCTAAAAGATGGCGCTCCGCTAAAGGAAGCAATGCTGCATGACAGCACGGTGAATGGTGTTGAAGTTTGGCAGGGTGAGGGCAAGTCAAAGAGCAAAAATGTTGGCATTACCAGTTGTACTGAAGGTGCTGTTTATTTGTGGGATCTGGAAAAATTCCAATTACTTTCGCCACCAATAACACCACTAGGATATCAAATTGTTGGTTTTGGGTTTTTACCAAATTCAGGCAATGACCCGACCGTTATATTTGCAGGTTCGTATGGGCAAATGATAGTGCAGCGCCTTCAAGAAGCACCTGAAAAAGCAACTCCCATAGAGCTTCGAGAATTCGCAGAATATCATCCTGCATTTAAATTGCAGGACAAAGGTGAAGGCTCTGGAACCGTCTTGGTTCCATTGGCGGGGTCAGTAATAATACCACCCAAAGGCTCTGACCCTAAAAAACAATACGAATTTCTTATGCACAAGGTGCTGAGGGATTTCCAATACGAATTCCCACCCCTCCCCAAACTTACTGCAGATGCCCCATAGGACAATGAAAAACACACCGAAAAGAGAAGAATAAGACTAGCCACGGAATTTCACGGAATAAGTTAATGGGGCAAGAACATCGGATCTTCTATTGAAGTTTTTCGAGAGCTTGTTTGCAGGTTTTTAGAACGAGTTTACCAGCAAGCTATGAGCGTTTTTTATTCTGTATTTTTTCCGTGTCTTATTCCGTGTTATTGCGTGGCAAAATGTTTTCTCTTCTGCTTCCTTCATTTCCATGGCGAATTATTTACTGGCGCACCAAGTTTTCCACAACTTGCGAACCGCTTCTTCCCATTTGTTGCCATAGGCTTTCCAATCGCAAATTGAAGATTTCTTAACCATGTCTCTTAATTTGCCCCGTAGCAAACTGAGCCTTGCAGCTTCACTTGCAGACTTCTTCGCCTTCTCAATGAATTCTTCAGGTGTTTTTGCAATCCATTCTTCCATCCCAACATTGCTTAAAATCGCAACTCCCTGCCTGGATACATAAGTGGTACCTGCAATCGTGAGCAGTGGTGTCCCCATCCATAAAGTATCACAAGAAGTGATCCCCCCGTTGTAAGGGAATGGATCCAAGGCGATATCAATTTCGCCAAGTGCTGCGAAGTATTCTTTTTTCTCCATGCGTGGAAGAAACTCAACTCGGTCTGGGTTTACCCCAGCGGTCTGCAAAGCATGCCTAACCATCTTGATAGATTCTTGACCAGGGCCCGATAACAATCGTAATTTCGAACCGGGAACTGCGCTAAGCAATTTGGCCCATAGCGAAAGCACTTTTCCATTATGCTTTGCCATGTTGTTGAGCGAACCAAAAATAATTGCACCAGCCTTAGGCGAACGCTTGGGCACTTCAGGAGCATCTGCAGGGGGTTGATAACACCACGCCAAGCCGGGAAGGCGGACCAGTTCCTCGGAATGATTGGCTTCGGTTAAACCTTTGGGATCTGCAAAAGTATCGGTGATGCGGAAACCAAACCCTGGGATACCCGTGGTATTGGGATACCCGAACTGGGTCATCTGAATGGGTGCGGATTTCAACGCAAAAATAGGCAGCCGACTTCCAGCGGTATGGCCTGCAAGATCTAACAGCACATCGATTTGATCTTTCCTTATCATGCTTGACGCACCCATATCAGGAATCGGCCTGACATCCTTAAAATGATCAACTTTAAGCTTGAACTGTTCGGTTTTTTCATCGGGCCTGATAACTGAACTGTAGGCAAATACTTCAAACTTGTTTCGGTCGATGGAATCTAAAAAAGGTTCCATGAATGCATTAACAGTGTGCTTACGAAAATCGGGCGAGACAATCCCCAGCCTTAGCTTACGGTCACCTTCTTTGTTATTGTCAAAGGGTTGTGCAGGTGGATAATTTTTCAGATGCGCTTCGGACCATGCAGAATGTTCCTTGTATATTTCTGCTCCGGTCATGTCTGGCGAATAATGCAGGTTCAACAGCAAATTGCTATGAAACGGAATGGCCCGCGGTTGCAATGCGATCGACTTCCTAAACGCATCGATGGCTTCCTTGGGTTTACCACCCAAGCCATAAAGGTTGCCAAGATTATTCCAAGCTTCAGTGAAGTTGGGATTAAGCCTTACAGCTTCGAGATTATGCGCAAGGGCGTTATCATCCTGCTTCAGCATTTGTAAAACAATGCTCATAGAGTTATGAGCTTCGGGGTAATCCTGATTTAAGCTTAGAGCATATTTAAACTGGTTGAAAGCTTCTTCGAGCCTACCAACATCCA
>CAXNFS010000223.1:0-5268 GCA_964201235.1 Gemmataceae bacterium
AAGTTGGGTAGGAACGGAAGAATTGTAGTTGCGGCTAGAAGCTGCTTCCATGCTCTTCTTAAATCCACGGCCAAGTCACAAGCATCATGCTTGATCCATCCCGGCCGCTGCCTACCGAAGTCATTGCTTTCACACTTTGACTCCCGACAGTTTAGATATTACTTCACACGGCAGAGAAAAAAAAAGCCCAATCTTGCAGAGCATTTTTTGTGGTAATCAAGGTAAGGTGGGAAGGCGAAACCCTTGTTTTTGCCCTGTAATATTGCCTATTTTCATAGTCGTCTATCTGTAGATTTGGTCTTGCTATTTCTGGATGGCGTGCAGGGGCGAAATTTAATTTCAGCCCTTTATTAAATTATGGCAATTGGAATTCCAAGCGGTAGAATATTGATTCTGGCCCATGATAGGATTTGCATTCTATCTGGTAAAGTTGTTCCCGCCTTAAGTGTTTTCCTTAACTTTTTGGAGATGTTTTATTATGAGAGCTCAATGGTTTCTGGGCGCAGTTTCAATTTGTTGGATGGGATTTGTTTCCTTTGCCAACGCTGAAGTTAAACTGCCTAATATTTTTAGCAACAGCATGGTTTTACAACGCGACAGGGCTGTTCCTGTTTGGGGCTGGGATAACCCCGGTACCGAAGTTACCGTTTCTATCGGTGAAGCTTCCGCAAAGGCTAAAGCAGATGCTGCTGGCAAATGGACCGTTCAACTTCCTGCAATGAAAGCAGGTGGGCCTTATATCGTTAAAGTTCAAGGTTCTTCCAAGGTTGAGTTTAGTGATGTTCTTTTTGGCGAAGTATGGCTTTGCTCCGGCCAATCCAACATGGAATGGAGTGTTAAATCATCCTTGAACCCCATAGAAGAAACCGCTGCTGCAAAATATCCCAACATTCGTCATATCAAAATCCCCCATGTTCCTGCTGATAAACCGCAAACAGATGTTAAAAGCGATAGCTGGCAGGTTTGTTCCCCTGCAACTGCTGGTAACTTTACTGCAGTAGGTTATTTCTTTGCAGTGAATCTTCAAAAGGAATTGAATGTTCCCGTGGGTTTGATTGGTTCCAATTGGGGCGGTACCCGCATAGAACCTTGGACGAATCCAGAAGGCTTTAATAGCGTTCCTGCTCTAAGCGATATTTCCAGCAAGCTTGCCACCTTCCCTACAAAGAATGATAAAGGGGCGATTAATCACCAAACGCCATTGGCTTTGTACAACGGCATGATTGCTCCACTTGTTCCTTACGCAATTCGTGGCACCCTTTGGTATCAGGGTGAATCCAACAATGGCGAAGGCATGCTTTACTACGAAAAGAAAAAAGCTTTGATCAATGGTTGGAGAAAAGTTTGGAACGATGAAGTCATGCCTTTCTATTTTGTTCAGCTTGCACCATTTGATTACAACAAAGCCATGGTAGATGGCAAACCAGCTACTTCGGGCTTGCCTGGAATCTGGGAAGCACAAACTGCTACGCTTAAAATCCCTTATACAGGGATGGCAGTTACCACGGATATCAGCAATTTGAAGGATATCCACCCGAAAAACAAACAAGATGTGGGTAAAAGGCTTGCTCTATGGGCACTTGCCAATACTTACGGGAAAACAGATTTGGTTTATTCAGGCCCACTGTATAAATCCATGAAGGTTTCGGGCGATAAGATCGAGTTAGAGTTCAACCATGTTGGCGGGGGACTTGTTTCCCGCGATGGTAAACCCCTTTCATTCTTCACCATTGCAGGCGAAGACAAAAAGTTTGTTGATGCTAAGGCTGTTGTCGTTGGCAAATCCATCATCGTTAGTGCAGAAGGGGTTACCAAGCCTGTTTCTGTACGCTTTGGCTGGCATGAAGAAGCCGAACCCAATCTTTCGAATAAAGAAGGTTTGCCTGCTTCACCATTCCGAACCGATGACTGGAAGTAAACTTCAGCGATGTTAAATTTGAACGCTCGTGGAATTCATCTTCCTCGGGCGTTCTTTCTCTCTCTAGAAAAGGGGTCAGGTCTCTTTTTCGGAAGTTTACCTTCTTTATGCTTGTGGTAAGCCATGAAAAAGAGACCTGACCCCTTTGTTCTCTCTCTTTAAAGCGATGGAGCCTTACAATGTTACGGGTTATAAACTTGGTTCTGTTGGCGACGGTGCTATTTATTGCATCATATATCCCGACGGTTCGCGCGGCGGAACCGACACCCGACAAAGACGGCTGGTTCGACCTATTTGATGGTAAAAGCCTTGATGAGTGGAAAACTTCTGAAGATTTTAAAGCCTTTAAGGTGGAAGATGGACTGATCGTTGCGGGCCCATCAAAGCTGACCCACCTTTACTACAATGGTCCTATTCAAAAGGCAAACTTCAAAAACTTTGAACTGAAGGCCGAGGTTAAGACTCGTCCCAAGGGGAACTCAGGCATTTTCTTTCACACGACCTATCAGGCGAAAGGGATCCCGGCCAAAGGGTTCGAGTTTCAGATCAATAACACCGGAAGCGATCAGAGATACCGGACGGGCGCTATCTACCCCACCAAACCGCTTGACAAGGTTCTACTAAAAGATGATGAGTGGTTCGAGTGCCATCTCTCGGTTCGCGGGAACAAAGTTGTGTTGAAGGTTAATGGAGAGACCACGCACGATGTGGAGTTGCCCGTCAATGCGAAGAGCGGCTTATCGCTTTCGAGCGGCACATTTGCGATCCAGAGTCACGACCCGGGCAGCGTTGTCTACTTCCGCCGCATTCGTGTTAAGCCTCAAGAATGATTCCTTTTGTTCTCTTTGAACAACCCTTGAAGATGCCGTAGATATGTTTTTGCCTAGATCCGTTTTTGTGGAGGTCGTTATGCAGAGTTTGCATTTCAAAATCTGTACGATGTTGATCCTTTGCGTCATGGGCAGTAGTTCTTTGAATGCTGCGGAGCCGATCCCATTTACTAAGGTTGCCCCGCTCATTAAACAGCATTGTTCCAAATGCCATGACTCGAGCGTTGTGAAGCTTAAGGGGAATTTGAAGATCGACAAGCTGAACATAGATCTTGTTCAAGGCAAAGACGGTGATCAATGGCAGGAAGTTCTTAATCGGCTTAACTTCGGCGACATGCCCCCTAAAGAAGAACCGCAGATTGGAAACGCGGATCGAGAAATGATCACTGGTTGGATCGTGCAGGAAATGCGGCGGGCTGCCCTCACCAAGAATACCATCACGCAATTTCGCAGGCTCACTCGCCGCGAGTATGAACGTACCATGCAAGACTTGCTTGGTGTCGGGATCGAATTTGGGAGAAGGCTACCCGAGGATGGCCGATCCAAGGAGGGATTCCGCAATGACGGGGATGCGCTGAGAATATCGCCTCTTCAGTACGAGATGTACCTTCAAATCGCAGACGAAGCTCTTGCTGGGGCGATTGTCACTGGCCTCGCGCCCGAAGTGCATCGGTATCGACTCGAAGCGAAAAAGCCCCCGGTAGTGTTACCCAAACCCGACAACCGACCAGGCGAGAGCTATAACTATAAAGCCAAAGATAAGACCTTTACCATCGGGGATGACTGCCTATTTGGGAAGGATGTCAAAAAACAACAGCCCCTTGGCGTGTTGTTGCCTGATGCGCCACAATCCTTCGGCGAAGCAGCGTTGAAAAAGCCCGATTTCCGATATGGGTTTAGGCTGCACCATCCATTCCGCCGGGGCGAGATGCTGATCCGAGTGCGAGCAGCTCGTGTTGAGGATGAGCCCGGTAAAGACATTACGAGACCGCCTCAACTTGCCGTAGGCTTGGGTTGCACCAACTTGCACGGGATCGAAATCAAGAGAATAGGCGAACCGATTGTCATCGAACATACTGAATTTCGGACCTATGAGTTTCGCGCTCGTCTTGAGAATTTTCCACTGCCCAACCCAGGCCCGTTTCGAGATCAGAATTGCAGCATTCTCTACGCATGGAATCCCCCCTCAATTGTCAAAGATCCGAATCCGCCGAAACTCAAAATAGAGTGGATCGAATTTGAGAGCCCGTTCTTCGAACAATGGCTGCCTCCCTCGCATACCCGCATATTGTTTCCTAATAACGACAAACTTGCCGAACCGGATTATGCAAGTGAAGTGATCAAACGCTTTGCCACGCGAGCCTATCGTGGGCCAGTTGAAAAGAAAGAAATGGATCGCCTTATGTCGTTTTGGACTACCTCTCGCAAGGAAGCCGATTCGCTGGAGGCTAGCATCCGTGAGACACTTAGTCTCGTGCTAACATCGTCGCGCTTTCTCGCCCTCCCCACGAAGCACACAGAAGGCAGCAGCAAAGAGCGACTTACTGATCACGAACTTGCATCGCGACTCTCTTACTTTCTCTGGAGCACTATGCCAGACGAAACACTGCTTAAACTTGCAGAACAAGGCAAACTTCGCGATCCAAAAGTTCTCGCAGAACAAACCCGCCGAATGATAAAGGATCCAAAGGCTTGGCAGTTTATTGAGCAGTTTGCAGAGCAGTGGCTGGAACTCGATCGGCTTCAGCGCATCACCATTAATAAGGGGCGTTACCCGGAGTTCAACGACCAACTCAGCTCCGATATGAAGGCCGAGACTCTCCATTTCTTTGCTCACCTGCTCCGAGAAGACCTGAGCATTCTGAACTTCCTTGATGCAGATTTTACCTTTGTTAACGAAGGGCTTGCCAAACATTATGGCATACCCGATGTCAAAGGTTCTGGGCTTCGTAAGGTTAAGCTCGATCCGCAACTCCATCGCGGCGGCCTGCTAACTCAAGCCAGTGTACTCACCGGAAACTCCGATGGCCTCGATGGGCATCCGATCAAACGCGGAGTGTGGTTGCTCAAAAACCTTCTCGACGACCCACCGCCTCCCCCTCCGCCAAATGTGCCTGAACTCGACCGTGCAAGTAATCCTAAACTCAAGGGGCTTTCCATTACCGAAGCACTGGCTCTTCATCGTAATAATAACGCTTGTGCCGGATGCCATAGCAAGATCGATCCCTGGGGCATTGCTTTCGAAGAGTACGATGCCATTGGCAACTGGCGGATGCAAAAGTCAGCGAAGGTAGTTGAGGCGAAAGCTGAACTTCCGACTGGAACAACGGTAAATGGTATGGTAGAGTTGAAAAGGGAATTATTCCGCCTGCGTACAGATGACCTTCGCAAAGCAATGCTGCGAAAAGTGGCTAGTTATGCTCTGGGTCGATCTTTGACTTTGACCGATGTGGAAGCGATGAATATGCTGTTGCCCGCCTTGAAGCAGCGAGAAGACCGGCTTGCGGCTTTGATTGAACT
>CAXNFS010000224.1:0-5241 GCA_964201235.1 Gemmataceae bacterium
ACCCCAGCCTTTTCAGGGCTGTGCTCTACCGGCTGAGCTATCTGACCATCCAGGAGCGGGTTCAGGTTTCCCCTAAGCCACGCTTCCATGCCACTTAAATAGGCAATTTAAAACTATCGTAATAAACCTCCAGCGTCAACTGGTAAGCCGATTACTTGATCTTATTGGTCGCACGCACCATCACCAAACCACCATTGGCACCGGGGATTCCACCCTCTACCAACAATAGATGATTTTCTACATCAATCTTCACTACCGTCAGATTGCGGACCGTTACTCGCTCGGCACCGTAACGACCTGGCATAGGACGACCCTTTTTAGGACGACCGCTACCTCGGTTACTTGCCATCGAACCGGTACCACCGATAGATCGATGCACCTTCTTGGCACCGTGACTTGCAGGCATACCTGCGTAGTTGTCTTTTTTCATGGTACCAGCAAAACCACGACCTTTGGTTGTGCCAATCACATCGACATACTTGATATCTTTGAAAATCTCATCAACAGTAAGCACTTTGCCTACGATGAGTTCTTCACTGGCCTTTTCAAGGCGGAATTCGCGAATATACTTTTGTGGCTCGCAGTTTGCCTTGGGTGGATACTGAGTTCCAGCGGGGGCTTTCTTCCTGCGGTTTGATTCCATGTCGCTTGAGATATGGCCACGCTCGGCTTTGGTAGCCTTCCTGCGGGGCTTTTCTTCAAATCCGATTTGTACTGCATCATAGCCATCGCGTGCCAAGTCTCGCACTTGTAACACGGGGCAAGGCCCAAGTTTAATAACCGTTACTGGGTAAACTTTACCTTCATCGTTATAGACCTGTGTCATACCGATTTTGGTTCCAAGTAATCCTATTGGCATTGCTAATTCTCCATCTAAATAAGCAACTGTCTTACCCGAACGGGAGTCCGGTGAGCATCATTGCCGAGCCTTTTTAAGGGCTCTTGTTCATGAACTACTAAAATAGGGAGGAAATTGATGTTTGTCCACCCGGATTTTGATTTATCCGCACCCCAAGGCAGATTATTGTTGTTACTATCATGATTAAGCGACTTTAAGCACCCTAGCGGCTTTGGACATTATGAATCACGCCTTATGCCGGAATTTGATTTTATTGCTAATTCTGACGGGTTTTTCTGCCTATTTACCTGGTGCAGGCGAAGACGAGTGGAAATTTGAAGTATTGCATCGAAAAACCGGCCAACCCTTTTATGGGTTATTAATCTCAGAATCTCCAAATCAGGCAGTTTTCAAGTGCATTGTAAGAAAGCCTGGCTCGCCAACCCTTGTTTTCACTGAAAACTTCGAAAAATCAACCATCCAAAAAATAGACCGCCTACCCGAACCAGAACGCATCCTGCTTGCAGCTAAGCTAGATTCCCTTGCCAAAGAACGCGAACGCCTCGCCAACACCCTGCGATCTCTCGATCCGAAATCCATCGCGGGTAAAAACCCGATCGAATATGTGAAACTAGAAAAAGCAATCTGGCCCGCTTCTAAAAAAGACAACGCCTTTTCCTACAGTTCCCAATATTTCACCCTAGTGACCAACTCCCGCCCAGAAATGGCACAGCTTGCTGCAATCCAACTCGAACAGGTTTATTCCGCCTATGCCAGAACTCTGCCCCCACGCAGAATTAATATCAAACCCACCACCATTCTGCTCACCAATTCTGTCGAAGAATACCAAGACATTTTAAAAACTAGTGCGATCAATATCAAAAACCCAGCCTACTTCGACCTCAGCAAAAACCAGATTATTTGTGGCAGCGACCTCGATAGGCTCAGCACATCTCAGGAAGAAATAAGTTTGTCTCATTCTAAAGAGCTACAGGATCTTCTAAAACGAGAAAATGAATTGAAACTGTTTTATAAAAACAAAATCCCGCCAGATCATACCGCCTCTCTTCTCGATTGCCGTAAGAAAATCAAACAGGCAGATGATGGAAATCTGGAAATGATCCAGAAGGAACGCAAAAGACTTTTTAAAAGGCTTTACCATGAAGCTTTTCATGCATATCTTTCCTGCGCTGTTGTCGACCCCAGAGAAGGCGAAATCCCCCTTTGGCTAAATGAAGGGTTGGCACAAATATTTGAAGCTGCAGTTTTCGAAATAGGCGAGCTTCGAATCGGCCATGCCGACAAAACCAGATTAGACTTTGTTAAATTAGCACTGAATCAAAACACCCTCCCCACAATCAAAGATCTACTCACCTCGCAACCCGCACTTTTTCTTGTTTATCACCCCTCCGAAAAAGAAACCTCTCAACGCATGTATTTTGCCAGTTGGGCCTTGGCATTCAACCTGGCATTCAAACAAAAAGTTTTGGGTAAGCAAGTTCTCGATGATTACGCCAAGGCGCTTAAAAATGGAGGAAACCCCATCGCCTGTTTTGAAAAACTCACAGGCAAACCCTTACAAGATTTCGAAAAAGAACATCAAGCCTATTTGAAAGGGCTTCGACTCGATGGTATTTCTAATAGCGGTATTTCAAATGGAAAGTGATTTGTTCTAAGAAAGGTTATCGATTTTGCCCGGAGGAATCACTTGTTCAGGTGGAACCAACACATTTTCAACTAAAGTTTTTTTGTCGGCGTGTGGGATATGGCTTGCTACCTGATGACCGATAATGGGCACTTCTTCTGGGTCGCCCTCGGAAACAGGATGGCGCAAGAACCTATAAAGCAAATAAACTGCAAGTGCAATCAGCCCAACCAAAATAATGATGGGGCCCAACTTCATTAAAGCCCCTTCTGCATTTTCCAACACTTCCTGAAACTTCTCTCCAAACCAGAACGCCAAAAGAAAAAAGAAAGTATTTCCAACCCCAGCTCCCAAACCATCTGCTATCACAAATCTGGGAACACTCAACCTAAGCAACCCCGCTGTAAGAAACAAAGGCATTCTCACCCCGGGCACCAACCTCCCAAACAAAAGAATATTCACACCATACTTTTCAAAGTTATCGAGAATGCGCCCTTGTGTTTCCTTGGGTACCAAGCGCAACATCCAAGGCCGGTTAAACAATCTTTTCCCATAGAACCGACCCGCGGTGTATAAAATGCTATCACTTAAAACTACCGCAAAAATGCAGGTGGGAAGCATCAACCAGCGTGCCAACCCAAATTCGGGGTGATGCGCTGTCCATAATCCTGCGCAAACAATTGCAACCTCTTCAGGTATGGGCGCGCCCAACCCAGATGCAATAAACATCCCGAAAAAAAAGGCAAACGCCTGCAGTGCCTGTGGATCAATCTCAAACAATCAACTTCTCCATGAATAACTCAACTTCTACCATGTTCTTTTATAACCATAAGGACACTGCTTTTGCAAAGCCATTATCATTTTTAACTCATAGCCTCTTTTAACCCTTCATGTTATGTTTAACTCTTAACTTTATTTCGCATTCCTTACCTAAGAGAGTATCTACATGCAACTTGGATTAATCAACTCAGCATGGGCGCAGGCAGGAAAAGCTACCTCTTATGGCATACAAAAAACCAAGGAAATCGGGTTCGATTGCATCGATATTTTTGCAGACCCACTTGATACCGATGCCAAAGAACGCAAACTCATTCGCACCGAATGCGAAAAAGCCGGCCTTCCCATCATCAGCGTAGCTTGCGTTGCTACAGGTTTGATCGATTTTAACCCAAGTGTGCAACGCTTCCACATGGATCGCTGCAATAAATACCTAGATATGTGTTACGAATTCGAAGCCAAAAACCTTTTGCTCGTCCTCGGAGAGTACATCTGGGAAAAACAAGTCATCCCGCCCCAAGAACAATGGAACACCGCAGTTCATAACACCCGCGAACTAGGCAAATACGCCCAAGACCTAGGCCTGCAAATTGCTATCGAACTCGAACCCTTCAAACTTTCACTCGTTAATAATGTAGAAAGCATGGTTCGCTTTCTTGATGAAGTCAACCACCCCGCTGTAAAAGCCAACATCGATATTTCTCACCTACTCCTATCCAATACCCCCGCTTCTGAATTAAAAAAACTTACAGACAAAGCCATCCATGTTCATATCAGCGATTGCGATGGTAAAGTGCATGGCGACCTACCCCCCGGCAAAGGCGTTGTAGATTTTCCCCCGTATCTGGAAGAAATCAAGAAGTTGAATGTTCCGGGTGCAATCAGCATCGAATTGGAATATTCCCCCGAACCTAAAAAGATTTATGAGTGGGTGTTAGATGCCTACCAAAGCACAAGTAAATTGTTAAAACAAGCCGGGCTTCGAGGTTAAATCGCAAGTAATATGGTTATTGCCGTTCTTAAAATGTAACCATTAGGAACTTTTGAGTACTTTAGAAACATGAACAACAACAGCAAACCATTGGCAAACAAAGCTTTAGGAGAATTATTTGCTTCACATTTGAAGCAACAAATCAATCTTTTTGAACAAGGGTTGGGCGCGCCTTCAAACTTGGAAACAGCCATCCCACATGGCACCCTATCCGATGTTGGAATAGATCCAATACCCGCATGGAAAGATAGTATTTTCCTTACCCTTACTAATACCAAGGGAGCACTTGCGAATATATCCGCACCCCCCGGTTGGCAATCGCTGCTCTTTAGCCTGCCTGCGCTTTTCGGAATTCCTTTTGCAAGCGGGCACTTCCCTCAAGCAGTAAGAAACCCCATCGAACTTTCCAATTTCATTCGTGAAGAAGCAGGCTGGCCAAATCTGCTTGCTTTACCCGAACTCGAAGGATGGTCTAAAGGGAACCTTCAAAAACAACTCATCAGCGTAGGCATCTGCAGGCTTGCAGGAAGGCCTGACCTCGCTACAACTTTATTAACAAATATTAAAGATCAATTAAGCGTTGATACAGTTCAGAATGAATTAGGTGCGAACTATTGGGCCATGGGGGATCATGCGAAAGCGCTACAAGCTTGGGATAAACTAGGCGCAGAGCCGTTTGCATTTTTTAATCGAGGGCTGGCACATTTAAGATTAGGCCAGGAAAAGATCGCATTCGAACAATTGCAAAAAGCTTCTGAACTCATTCCTAGCTCTTCAGGCTGGCATCACCTTGCCGTGCTTTATCAAAGTTCTTAGGCATAAAGCATTCTCACCGCTAAGACGCGGGGCTAAGACGCTAAGGAAGATTTCTTTCAGAGCCGGAAGCGTTAGCGACGGTTTGTCAATTATCCTTTTACATTTGCTTATGCTTCCTTCGCTTGCGCTTCAGGCTTGTAGGACAAGCAAGGCAAAGGAATAAGCCACTGCTTC
>CAXNFS010000225.1:0-5208 GCA_964201235.1 Gemmataceae bacterium
TCCGTAACATTCCCTTCGCAAAAAGTGGTCTGAGAGATGATATCTTTGTTAAGAACAACCTCCAACCGCTCTGCATCTTGCTTGATGTCATACAGAAAGATGGAATGCCCGCCTGCGAACAAATCCTTGACAATCCAAGAGCCAAGAAAACCATAACCGCCAGTGATAAGAACTCGCATAGTGCTACAAACCTCGAATAGAAATCAAGTGGTGGGTGTGGTTGGCTCGGTTGGTACTACTGGTACTGTAGACTCTTCGGTTTCAGGAGGCACTTCTTCGTGTGGAATCTTGGCGAGTGATGCAACTTTATCATCATCCTTAAGATTCATCACTCGAACGCCCATGGTATTTCGGCCCACAGTTCGAATTTCTGCGACATGGGTTCGGTTAACCATACCTTGGCCGGTAATAATCATAATATCATCGGTGTTACGCACACTCATGATACCCACGACTTTACCATTGCGTTCGCCGGTGCGGATATCTCGCACACCCTTGCCGCCTCTGCGTTGCTTGCGATAACGCATACTCGAAGCAGTAGGTGGAACTTCGCCATTTTCATCTGCGACAACTTCCTGCTCTTCAATTGGTTCTTCAGCAACATCATCGGTCAACTCATCGGCATCGCCCACAGAATTAGGGCCAAACGGCGTGCGTTTACCATAACCTTTTTCGCAAAGAGTAAGCAGGAAACCTTCGGGATCTGCAACAACCATGCCTACAACCGCATCGTCTGTGCCGATTCGAATACCCCGAACACCCTTGGAATTACGCCCCGTATCACGGGCATCGGCTTGATCAAAGCGAATAGCCATGCCGTTGCGGGTAACAAGAATAATTTCATCGGTGTTACGAACAAGAGCAACCTGGATAAGGGAGTCGCCCTCTTCGAGGTTGATACCAATGATGCCACCCTTTCGAGGATGGGAATACAAGCTAAGGGGAGTCTTCTTGACCAAACCATTTCGGGTTGCCATGATCAAACTAAACTCTTCCGATCCATCAAAAGATTTCACAGGAATAATGCTACTGATCTTTTCCTCGGGCTTAAGGGAAAGAACATTAGCCACCGAACGACCTTGGGAAGTACGGTTTGCCTGAGGCAATTGATAAACCATCAACCAGTGCAGCTGACCAAAACTAGTAAAGCAAAGCAAATGATCCTTCGTATCTGCGACGAAGAATTGATCGATAAAATCATCATCCTTGGTCGTACTACCACTAACACCACGGCCACCACGATGCTGGGTGCGGTAAGTGGAAACAGGCAGCCTTTTAATATAGCCCTGATGGCTAAGAGTAATGGCACATGCCTCGTTAACAATAAGATCGAGGTAATTTACATCACCAATTTCGCCAGTGATCTCGGTTCTGCGTGGGTTCGCATACTTGGTTTTAAGCTCGATAAGTTCTCTGCGAACTTCAAGGCTGATGTTCTTCTCATCAGAAATCAAGACCTCGTAAGTGATGATCTTGCCACGAAGATCATTGTATTCGCGCAGAATTTCATCGCTTTCAAGAGCAGCAAGCTGACCCAATTGCATACGCACCACAGCCTCGGCTTGCGCTTCGGTCATGCGATATTCAGCAAGTGCGCCCAACTCTTTTTGCAAATCAGCAAAGTTGGCACTACCCAACGCCCGAGCAAGCACCGCTGATGCAACGGAATGATTCTGCAACCCAATCTTCGCTTCGTTCCTGCTGGGGGAAGTTCTGCAGATGCGGATAATCTCATCAAGTGATGAAATCGCAATCAGCTGACCTTCAAGCACATGGGTCCTGCGTTTGGCTTCGCGCAATAAAAACAGGGTTTTTCTACGGATAACCTGAGCACGGTGCCTAAGGAAGCACTCGATCATCGCCTTGATGCTAAGGGTGCGTGGCCTGCCCTCAACAAGCGCCAGAAGAATAATACTGACGGTTTTTTCGAGTGGCGAAAACTGGTAAAGCTGAGCCAGAATAAGGTTTGGATCTGCGCCACGCTTGATTTCTATAACCAAGCGAACAGGCTCGCCCATGCGCACGCTGCTTTCATCGCGAATACCAGAAATACCCGTAATCTTTTCGTTGCGAACTAGATCAGCAATCGCCTCTGCCAAGCGATTTCTGGTTTGCTGGTAAGGAATCTCCTTGATGATGATCTGAGATTTATTGCCTTCTTCAACGATGACTGCCCTAGCACGAAGGGTAACTTTACCCCTGCCTGTCATGTAGCCTTCAACAATACCCTGCCTGCCACAGATTATCCCGCCTGTAGGAAAATCGGGCCCGGGAAGAACTTCCATAATCTCGGGAATTGAAACATCAGGGTTATCCAGAATCATTATCCCAGCATCACAAATCTCACCCAAGTTTTGGGGAGGTATATCGGTTGCCATACCCACAGCAATACCATCCGAACCATTCACCAAAAGGTTGGGAAATCTACTGGGGAGAACAAGGGGCTCACGATATTTACCATCGTAGTTATCTGTAAAATCAACTGTATCACGATCGAGATCGTCCATCAACTCGGCAGCGATAGGAGTCAATCTGGCTTCGGTATAACGCATCGCAGCGGGGGGAAGCCCTGCAAGCGAGCCAAAGTTACCCTGCGAATGAACCAACCGATGGCGCATATTCCAATCTTGCGCCATGCGAACCAAGGTAGGGTAGATAACCGCTTCACCGTGGGGATGGTAGCGCTTCATAGTTTCGCCCACGATACCAGCGCACTTACTTGTAGAAGAATTGGGCCCAAGGCCGAGATCATGCATTGCAACAAGAATACGCCTTTGCGAAGGTTTTAAACCATCACGAGCATCGGGCAAAGCTCTACTGACAATAACGCTCATGGCGTAAGTCAGATAGCTATCCTTCATCTCATCTGCAATATTTAAAGGCATTGCAGAGGGCACTTCTGGAACCAAAGCATCATCGTCGGGAGGAAGCGTGTTGTCCGGCAAAATTGCACCTTTTTCCAATCAAATCTTACTAAAAAAGACAAGCTTAAAGCCATCGCTTTTAAGTCAGGTCCCATGGCAATTATTTTACGGAAAATTGTAGGTTTTACCACTATTTTCATGGGGTTATTTTTACATCTTTTTGTGCGATTTTTTTTGCCCCCAACCCTCACCTGTGGTACCATAATTATTGTTCTAGTTTTAATGCTAGAAATGTTGTTCTATAGAGAGCTTTTATTTTCTTCTGGAGGTGTTCCGTGCATCGCTTACTAGGTTTGTTTTTTGCAGTTACAGTTTTCTTCGTGGCTTCTTTTGCCCAAGCCCAAGCTACCAAGGCAACTCCCAAAGCCCAATCCACCATTAAATCCCTTGATAAGAAAATTACCGTTGAATTCAAGGACACCAAACTTACAGATATTATTGAAGAACTCAAAGATCTTGTTAAAGGTGTTCAAATTCGCATGGATAGTAAAGGTGGCGTTTCAGGCAACCGAAAGCTCACCTTCACAGGTAAAGATGTAACTGTGAAAGAAGTCCTCGAAGGGCTCCTCAAGAAAGAAGGCCTTTGCTACGGAATCACCTCCAACGAAAAAGATGCCTACGACGGCTCTGTCTACATTCGGGTCGGCACCGAGTTTGGTAACTTGATAAACAAAAAGTAATATTGTTCAACGAAAGATCCCGGTAACTTAAACTTGCCGGGATTTTTTTATGCCCTCTTTTAACTTCCCAAACCCCTCTCTTGCAGACCCCGATGGACTTCTCGCTGTCGGTGGCAACCTTGAACCAGAAACACTTCTTTCCGCCTATCAACAAGGCATCTTCCCTTGGTTCGATGAAGATACCCCAATCCTATGGTGGTGCCCCGACCCCAGAGCCATTCTTGAATTCGATGACCTCTATATAAGCAAAAGATTAGCCCGCACTATCCGAACCAATAAATTCCATGTCACCTTCAACCAAGATTTTGACGCAGTGGTTAAAGGCTGCACTTACCGACCAGAAGAAGGGACCTGGATCACCCCTGAGGTTGCAAACGCCTATGGCGAATTTCATCGCAGGGGGCATGCCCACAGTGTTGAGGTTTGGCAGCAAGGGGTTTTAGTTGGTGGCTTATACGGAGTTGCAATAGGCGGTTTGTTTGCAGGCGAATCCATGTTCTCCACTGTTTCAGATGCCTCGAAAATTGCACTGGCTGCTTTGGTAAGCAGGCTTAAGGAGAAGGGATATCAACTCTTCGATCTTCAAATCATCAATGAACACACCTCCATGATGGGAGCCACCGAGATTCCACGAGACGATTATCTGGCGAGAGCCAAAAGCGCAATCAAGAAAGATATCTGCTTCTAAATCTCGTTAAGCTTTTAGTACACATCAGGCACTTCGCCACCTCTGGCTGTACCTACTAACGCACGCCAAGTTGCAATCGCGATGTTATTTGTTACAAAGCGAATAGAACCATCCACCATGCCAGCGTTAACTGATTAAATAAGGGAAATTCCGTAGATAAGCTTGAAGAATTAGCACCTTTGATAGATTCGATTTCTTGTAAAAAGAATAAAAGATATATTTGTCTTGTTTTTATTTGATGAATGCTTATATTATTAGTCAGAGTGGTCAAATGAACACAATGAAGTTTAGAACTTTACAAGTTAAACCATTTTAGCCCCATAAGGAATCGCCCAATGATTAATAACTTAGCAAACACTTGGATAGGTAAAAAAATTGCTGATAGGTTTGATGTCATAAAACCTATCAGCAATAACGGAATGGGAGTTGTGTTTTTAGCATTTGATAATAACTTGCTAAAGAATGTTATTTTAAAAACACCGTTAATCAGAGATTCTTCCGTGAAGGCAGAAATTACTGAAAGGTTTATTCGGGAAGTTTACGCTTTAACTACTCTTGAACATCCTTTTATTGTGCCCTTCATTTATACCGGCGTCCATGATGATCATCCTTTTGCGGTTTCCAGATATATCAATGGTGGCGATCTCCGCGATAAAATCAATCATTCAATCGTTGACCACGAGACCCATACTTTAGAATCCTTGTACGCTTGGGTTCCTAAAATTAGTGATGCCCTAACTTATATGCATGCTAATGATTGGATACATCGCGATATAAAACCCGATAACATTCTTTTTGATACTAATCACAATTGTTATTTGACTGATTTCGGAATTTCTAAACACTTGGTTTTTGACCCAACTAATTATTCTACATCTGCTAGTTTTATTTTGGGCAGCCCTATATATATGGCGCC
>CAXNFS010000226.1:0-5199 GCA_964201235.1 Gemmataceae bacterium
GGATTGATGTTCAGGTTTTGCTTTTTGCAGATCCCAAAGAACTGATGGGTGATGCCTGCATGAATCATGCAATTATTGCTCACTCAGATATTCCGATGAAGGTTTTAACTTCCCCCAGTGTAGAAGATCTGAAAAGCATTTTTAAAGATACAGTTTGGGTTGTGGATGCTTTGGTTGGTACGGGGCAGAAGGGGGTTTTAAGAAGCCCTTTTGATATTGTTGTAAGGCAGATTTATGAATCGGGGGTAAAAGTTCTTGCGGTGGATTTGCCCTCAGGGTTGGATGCGGATACAGGCACCGCCTCGGATCCGACAATCAAGGCGACAATCACTGCTACCATGGTTACACCTAAGGCGGGGTTTCAAAACCCCGAAGCGCAAGCCTATCTTGGCAAATTAATGGTTGTTGGAATTGGTCTGCCTAAATGTTATGTGCCACTTTCAAAATAACATTTTGATACTTCTATCAAAGATGTTTTTACAAATAGCAATACTTTAAAGAGTCGGAATTGGTGAATCAGACAACATCCAGCCATTAGCTGACTTCTTAAGTGACCAAATGGCTGTTCCAAGGTCCTTGCCCGATTGATCCGTGGCTTTGACGTTTACCTTTGCAGTGTCGCCTGAAACTGAAGGGCTACCAATTATTTCAAATTGTAATGCAGCGTATCGCTTAAGCTCAGGCATAGAAGGTACTTTTTCAAATAAGGTTTTGGCCGGTGAAGGATGGCTGGACTTTTCCTGAACGCTCGAAATAACCCCAGCAAGGGCTTGAAGTTCGGATTGATTGGAATCGTCATTAGATGAACCGCAGCCTAGAGCAAACATAAAAAAGACAAATATTGAACATAATTTCAAATCAAGCATATTGGAAATCTCAATTAAAAGTTTGTTGCTGTGGAGGAAAAAGATTAATCAAGGTTTGAGTTGAACTCGCCGTTCGACCGGGTTCCCGCAGCCTTCCAAATAGCGGGGTCGATGGAATCCCGAACGAATCGAACGCTTCCATCAGCCATACCTGCATTGACGCCACCGGTGTGATAACTGCGAGCTGCAGCCCAGATTTGGCCCCATGCGGGTTGCAAGCCTGCAACACTTGCGGGGTGCTTATTTTCAACGCAAGGTGCCTTAGGGTTAATGCCGTTGCGACACGCTTGCATGGTGTCAGGAGTAGTAGAGTTGGGTGTGGTGTAGGTAACGAAAGAACTTCCGCCACAGCCTGCCCATAACCAAGTGCCCCTCCCGTCACCAGTGGATTCGACACCAATCAATTCACTGGTAAGAATGGTGTTGCTAGTTCCGTCTAAGAATCCTCCCAACTTAACGCCAGTACCAGGTCGAATAGTTTCAGCAATTGAAGTTTTTGCATCCTTGACAAATTGTGTTGTGCCAAATGAACCACCTGATGCAGAAGTTGGTGAGGCAGAAACTCCATAAAAATCTCCGCCAAAGCATGCTGCATAATTGGCCTTGATAAGATTTTCATGATTGTAATTACTCATTCCCTGAGGAACAGGAGTAGCACTAGGACAAAACCAAGATTTTGAAAGAGTCCAGTTAGCATTTTTATTATTGGATCCGATACCACCACATTCTACCCACTCCCACCAATCTGGCGGGTTAGAGGATAGTTCTCCGGTTGCAGGAAAACTTGCCCAAGCTGCTCCGCCTTGTGTCATAAAATCTTGGGATTTGCTTGCAATCATGCCTGCAAGTGTGGTTTGCTCCATTTCGGCATAAAGAAGGGTGTTCCATGGTGCTCCTTGGCTACTGGTGTAACCGAAGATTTTCTGGTCGCTAAGATAACTGCCTCCTAAGCATTGAATTCCACCGGTTACCCAAGGGGCAACTGTTGCGACATCAGAACCTTGGGGAAGTCCTGGGGGAAGCCCGCCATGAGTGCTGGCATGATTGTGGCAGGCAGTACCTATCTGTTTAAGATTATTTGTGCACGATAACCGGTTAGAAGCTTCGCGCACCTTTTGCACCGCAGGAAGTAGAAGGCCTATGAGAATGGCGATGATAGCAATGACCACCAAAAGCTCGATTAAAGTGAACCCAAATTTGCCATATTTTCTGATCATGAATACGACCTCATTAGTTATTGGATATCTAATTAATTAAATTTATAATGAACAAATATTTAAGAATTATTTAGAATTAATGAAAGTAAGATGATTTTTAAAAAGAGGCTTGGCCGATCCGCACTAGGCAACCCTTTGTTCCAACAAGACACTATTTTAAATAACTAAGCACAATTTTTGAGAAAAATGCAACAACTCTTTTTATTGTCCCAGCTCACCATTTTGACTTTTAATGATTCCTTTATCGGTTTCAAGGTTTGACGTTGCCGAAGAATAATATCGGGTATTCTGCCAGCAAGACTGCCAGTTTTTCGTTAGCAGCATAAGCCGTTGGGCTCGTGACATCATGGGCAAGGTTGTGAAGAATTACAGAGGCCGCATGTGGTTGGCCTGATTCAATATAGTGAAGGCCCAACTGAAACAGCGCCTCGGTTTGTCCCGAGGGAATTTCTTTCATCCAAAGTCGATACCAAGCCTCGCTCTCGTAAAAACTTCCTTTGCGCCTTGCGTTGTACGCTAATCCCCGTAAGGCACGCGCCATAGTCGTCTCCGCTTCTGATTGATACAACCCTTTGCGCTTGGCTAATGCAATGTCATGAGCCAACAAGTAATAATGTGAGCTAGCCTGAAAATCTTTTAAACCTTGGAGAAAGGCGCCACGAAGCAACTCGACGTGTTCGTCCTGTGGTGGGCAATCCTGCAATTGCGAAATGGCTTCCGCAAGCCTGCCAAGACGGGCAAAAACGACTGCAACTGAAATTTTCGCTGAGGTATCCATGGATTTTGCTTGGACCGATTGAGTCAGATGTTCCAAGGCGAGTTTCTGTCGTTTTAATCTTTCCCGAATGCTAAGTACTTCAACCCGATCAGTTTTTCCGGGCAAAATAATTGAAGTAATGCCAAGTCCGGAAAGTATATCAGCATTGCGTAAAGCATCCGAGATACTTTCCTTTTTGAGACAATCAATCAATTCCCTCTCCACCCTGGCACCTTCAAACTTGACTTCCATCACTCCCGACAAAAGGGCCCATGCGATGCAAAGCAACCAAGCCCAGCGGGTCGTACCAATCCATCCTGCCCGCCACGCTGCGATGGCAGGTACTAAGACTACCAAGCAAATCGTCAAGCGTACAATTACCGCCATTGGCCCCCATTCCCATAACAACACCAAGGGGACCAAAAATGCTGCAGTTATCGACGCCGACAAACAAATCATGCGAACTACAATGTTTGGGGAAAGGCAAAGAATTCCACAGAGGGCCATCGCAAGTGGAAGTGCACCAAGCAGATGAGAGATAACCACCCCAGGCGATTGGAAAAGTGAGGAAGAAGGTGCCGACTTTGTCGATACAATCATAGGAATTACACAGCAAATCAGTGCTAAGAATATACGCACCATAAAGTAAGATTTCATGACAGTGATCCAGCGGTGTGAAAAACTGCAGCAGTATCTGGGCGTCTTAAGCGCCAAATCAATCCGTCGAAAGCATAATGAATTAGTGCGGAAGATATATTGAGAACTGCGAACCACTCGGGCGAAATCCATTCCATAAGGGTTGCCAAAAAGCAGGAAAACAGAAGGAAGGTCGTCAACACAATCGTCCAACGGGTTGCCATGGCCCGAAATATTCCTTCGCTGCCACGAGTTTGGCGTCTCGATGAATAGTACCCGATAAATGCAAGATATTCCCCAGCATGCATGCATGCGGTTGCCATTGCCATCGCTAGGATCAGTCGTTTCTCTCCCGAGCGGATGGCCAATACCAACATCGAATACGCCAGAGAAACGCTGAAGACATAACCTGCGCCTGCCAACGAAAAATTCACCCGGTCCATCCAAGCCAATAGGGCAACGCTGGCCAACCCTATAAGGGTTCCGATATCAGCAATTGGGATAATCCATGACGGTAATCCCAAGGAGCTGCCAATATCTGAATTCCAGCCCAGGGCCCTCATGGCCACAGTAAAAATTGCAAACCTCAGGATATGTTTGCCGACATTTCGCATCATCCATGATCGGCCATTGCAATAAACCGCCGCTATTCCTGCGTGCTGACTCCCGAAATGCCATCCGTTCCAGATCGCATCAATAAGAATGAGAGGGGCCATCTGACCCAAAGTAAACTTCAAACCAAGAACAAGCATCACAATCGCTGAGGCGACCAGAGCTAACGGAACGATTCCAAAAGTTCGTCTGTCAGGATCGGCAGCCACTAAAAAAGGGGTGATCCAGCGGTGGGGTGTTGTAAGCAAATAGATTTGCCAAAAACCCACAGTTTCAGTGCTATCCAATATCACACAGATGAAAGCGAGCGGTATCCACCATAAGTTTATAATAAAACATAAGTCATATTCGAAGGATACCAGCCAGCCAGTTGATCGATTTGGTTGATCTGTCATGGCAAAATCTCTGTCAGCAGACCCAGACGATCGGATGATTTAAATTGGCAGTGGCGGTTGCGGGAAAAGGCCAATGTTTTAATATCTATACTTGCAAGGAAGAGAAAGTATGCTTGCTGCGTGCATATCAATGCGATGCCATGCCATGCTTCGGCGTATCTAGTCAGCGCAATCTTGTGCAAGTTTAAATTATAAGATGAAAGCAGTAATCCACATTGAGCAAAAGTGGGAAGGACTGACTTAAAAGGAGAAATAATTTTAGATTGCATTATTTATACTCTTTATGCCCAAAACAATGACCATGCATTGAACGAAAGAGATTGATGTCAATGGACGACATTCTGAGGAAGGATTATTTAAAAAACCAATGGCTTTATTGATAATTGACATTTAGAGTGATTTTTTGACAAAGATTATTACTAAAATATAACTCAAACTAATTTTAAGGCGTTTTCAAGCACTATGCATGGCATCTTCTATAATTCATCAAATCTTTATCATTTCTGAAATCGAAAATAGCACATCGGATACACCTTTTGCTGGTGAATGCCATCCTCAAGCATTTATAAGTGCACAAATAGATAATTTAGCAGAAGGTTTAGGATTAAGATGCTCACACAAATTCGAACACGAAGCCAAACAACTTTAGATATCTAGTCATGGTGCGGTTAAATCTTTAATTGCGGGAAGTCTTGGGCCCAGTTCAATAGCTTGTG
>CAXNFS010000227.1:0-5158 GCA_964201235.1 Gemmataceae bacterium
TGAAGGTAAATGGCTTCCAGAGTTGAATGGAAATTTCAAATTAGGAGCCTGAATTCATGAGGGAAATAATAAGCACGGGAATGCGTGCTGCTCCCTTACTGGTATACCTTTTTCTGGGGTGCACAACCACAGATAATCTCAAGCCGCCAAAAAAGCCTGAGGAGTTCAAGGTTCCACCCGTAGAAGATAAAAGATTTAGCCAACCAATCCAGTATCCTAAGGGTACTTTGAACAACGAGCCTATAAAAAAGGCCTTGAACAAAGATGTAAATAAAACGGGCTTAAAAGGTGCAGGTATGGGCGGTCCGGGCAGTAATTAATTCGTAATATTTCGGTTTATTGAAACTATTCATTACAAGTTAAGCTCTTTTCCTTTTAAAATCTTAATAGAATATTCTCTTTAACCTGGAGCGAGTTTTCGCCCCGGGTATTTGCTTTTTTCGGGATATTGATTCCATGAGTTCATGCTACCTTGTTTCCCAGTATGCGATTCCAACCAACAATAACCTTTATCTTGATGAAGAATTAGTAGCCCAAATTTTAAATGGCTATCTTTCCCTTTGGCATCCTAATGCCATTGCAAAATCAATTAAGCCCCCCAAAGTAATCAGCTACCAAGACACCCACGAAATCGATGACCAATCGCTAGTATGCTTGGTGGACTTATCAAATAACGAATCGCATGGGATAACGAACAAGCAAACTTTTTCTGCTTGTTCAGAAAAAATGGGAACAGTCCAAAATCTTGGCGATCTATTAAAAGCCATTCATAATGAAACAATAGAAACTCAAGCACCAGAATTGGATTATTTTTTTGCAGTAGGCTTTGCATACCAGATGGTAAATAGCCTTTTCGAAGCCATGCAGCACGAAAATCTTCTTTCGCATGAATCAATCTGGGAAGAATGCGTCCAAGCTGCCAACAAATATCTTCAAAGCGATTGGGAAGGTGCAAAAGAAAATCTACGAAGCGCTTGTGCACTGATTCAAAGTGGCAGAGAAGTATTACACTCATCAAGTATCCACCTATTAGATTTCGCACCAATTAAAAATCTAACAGGGCTGCTAATTCCAAATATCGAAACAGGTAATCCGATAAATATTATTGCCAGTGGCAAAGAATTATCAGAATTGACTCCCAGTGAATTAGAGAAAATCAAAGACTGGTTTAATTCGGATCAGGTTGAAATTTGTGGTGGATTATTCAATGACAATCCTGAAATGGTTGGCCCTCTTACTTCACGAGTATGGAATTTAAAAAAAGGAAGAGAAACACTTCTTAATCTTGTGGGTAAGGAAGTCAAAGTATTCGCCAAAACGACCCAAGGCCTTTCTGCTGACACCCCAAGAGTTTTACATCTTGCAGGTTTCAGCAAGGCATTACTAATGCCTCATGGGGAAAACAATATTCCCACTTTCCGCGGGCCAGTGTTTAGCTGGTCATCAAGTATTGGAAGGCAGATTGAAACTTTTTGTAGAGAACCTTTTAGCTCTTCAACAAATCACACCTTTTTTCATTTAGCCTTCCATCTGGGAAAACTATTGCAGCAAGATAGTTCACCCACTTTGGCATTCTTTAAAACGACCTTAAATAGTTCGATTTTTTACAATTACTTATTAAAAGCCAACAGCCTCGCACCAATATTTGGTAACTGGCTAACCATGTCAAATTATCTTCATGAAGTATACCCTTCAGAATATCCAGGCCCGATTTCTCAAGATGATTTCAAAACTGAGACCCTACAACAGCATCCCAATGCACCAATTTCAGGGCAAATCAATCATTTAAAAAACCGCAGAACACTAGATTGCGCCAGCAACATTGCTTCAATCCTGAATGTTTTAGGTTCAAACCAACCAGAAGCCCTACGCCAATTTGCAAATGATTGGACAGAAACGGAAGCCCAAACAGAACAAAATCCATTAACAATTAACCAAGCGCCTTCTGAACTATTCCAAAGGGCAGGGGCGTTACTTGCAGAGCGTATCCTCCAACGAGGCGAAGATGGGAAAAATGGAATACTTCTTTTAAACCCTTGCAGCTTCACCCGAAGAATTGGAATGGAAACTGATAGCACATCCGGGCCACAAGCTGCCAAGGGTGTGCTTGCAGCTAACCAATCAATGGACAAATCGGAATCCATTATTGAAGTTCCGGGCTTGGGTTACACGTGGGTCCCGCTTGCAGATACAACAAACCCTCCAAAATTCTCTAACAAGTTTAAACTTGCAGACGAAAACTCTGTCAGAAACGAATTTTTTGAAGCCGAGATCGATCGGAATTCTGGTGGATTAAAGGCCTTTCGTGATTTAAAAACCAGAGCAAACCGACTTAGCCAACAACTTGTTGCCAATATAGGCAGCACCATGAAAGCCGATACCATCCGTGTCAGTTCCACTGGCCCACTCTTTGGCGAAATACAATCCGAAGGGACCATCACCGGCACTAACCAAGAAGTTATCGCAAAATTCAAACAGACCATCCGAGCATGGCTAGGCAGACCAATGCTGGAACTCAACATCGAGATAAATCCAACCGAACCTTTACGAGGTGATCGTTGGTCTAATTACATCGCATCTAGGTTTGCTTGGCCCCATGACCAAGTAACCATGCATCGCGGACACGAAGGAAGGGTTGCATCTACCCAAAATCTACGCACTGAAAGTTGCGACTTTATTGAATGGAAGTGGGGGCCCAGAAAAACTTTCCTCTTGACCAAGGGGCTTTCCTACTTCGAAAAACAAGGCGACAGTAAGATAGACACCCTTTTAATTACAGAGGGAGAAAATCAAACACACTTCAGCATGGGACTGAGCATGGATCGCGATCATCCATTCCAAATGGCGATGGCCTTGGATTCTCCGATTTACATACAAAAGGTTAGCAAAGGCGCCCCGGCAGCAGGGCCGACTGGATGGTTTTTTCACATTGATGCACCAAACCTGGTATTACACCAGATTTCATTCAAGGCCGATGAATCATCTGCATATCTTCTTTTGGAAGAAACAGAAGGGTTTGCAACGCCCTGTGATATCCGTTGCGTTAAAACTCCCAAGCGGGCCTGCTTCCTTGATTTGCAGAACAATGACCAAGGTGATCTCTCTATTCGTGATGACAGCGTTACCATTTATCCCGAATCTAACGGCCTTATGCTCCTGAAGATCGATTTTTAATTCTACATTAAAAAATTCAGTTACGACTTTATCACACCTGTTGATTGTAGGAATTGAATCAACAGATTTTTACATGTCTTTGGCCTTTTTTAAATTTTGATTAATGATTCATGTTGAACACTAGATGTATAGGCTAAAACTACTTTCAACCTTGCATCAGGTATCATCATGAAAAAGATTTTTTTCGCTTTCGCATTAGGATTATTAACACTGGGCATTGCTCAGACTGCTTCTGCAGATGGCAGATATCATTATTCAGGTGGGATGGAAAAACAGTATCCGAATATTTTCGGTAGGCACTATGGCTATGTTGCTCGATATTCCCCACTCATGAGCCAATTCAATACGCCTGCACCCTACTTCACACCCGCCAATCAAAGCTATGGCTACCCTAATTTCTGGCAACAACAAAACCCAGGGCAGGGCGGCACTTCTTCTGAACAACCAACCGCAGGTTATCATTATTATCCCGCTATGCCAAACACCATGATGCCCAGTTATTGGTATGGCAGATAACCAAGCATTACTAACTCAATCGTTTAAACTCAAAGTGTTTTAATTAAAAGGTGCAACATGAAGAAAATTGTTTTAGGAATTTTGATGGCTCTTATCACTGTGCCCAGCGTTAAAGCGGAAATGCTTTACACCGCCCAAGGCCAAATGGGGGTTTTACTAAGCCACTGGTACCAAAGCCCTCACCACACTGCACACTATAACAAAAGGCATCCACCAATACCCCCGCTGGCACCATGGTATACCTATTGGCCATCTGAGGCTATCAATCAACCAATCGCACCAATGGCTTATCCTTATTGGCCGGGCGCAAACTATCAAGCGCCTCCTGCAAACCAACAAGGCAATGGCCAATTAGGCGCCCAAAACCATCCAAATTATTTCTACTATTATGGTTCAAACTCTTATGTATATCCTGCTCGTTAATTAATCACTTTGCTTTAATTAAGACCTTGCCAATGCTACCCTAGCATAGGCAAGGTTTTTCTTTTTAACGAAACAATTGAGGCCAATCGAGATGGATCACAGTTGCTGCCCTGACATGTACCACGCCTCTTAAATTCCTGTTTTATTTGTGCAAGAATCTCATGCTTACGAACACACCATTCAGGCGCTATTAAATACTCACCAGGCGCATCACCCGTCAAACGATGAATGGTATAACTTGCAGGCAACCTTTCCAAAAAGTCGCATACCAAGTTTACATATTCAGGTTGGGTCATCATTGGGACTTCGCCCCGGAGATACATCGCTTCCATGGGAGTATCGCGAACGACATGAAGGTTATGAATTTTCACACCATCAATATCCATAGCCGCAAGATAATCTGCAGTATAAAGCATATCTTCATGGGATTCACCGGGAAGACCCAAAATCACATGCGCACACAAATCCAAATTCCGATTTTTACATCGCCTTACAGCATCGGTAAAGCTATCCACATCATGGCCCCGGTTCATCCAAACCAACGATCGATCATGTGCGGATTGTAATCCAAGTTCAAGGCAGACAAATCGGTCCTTGGCAATGTCCTGCAATAATTCAAGAACTGGTTCAGGAACGGAATCAGGCCGAGTGCCAATTGCCAAACCAACCACTTGTGGATGATTTAAAGCTTCTTTATAAAGCCTCTCAAGCTTTTCGATTTTCCCGTGCGTATTTGTTGCAGCTTGAAAATACGCGATAAATTTAGAACATTCAAAATACTTGGAAAGAAAAGTAATGCCTCTTTGAACTTGCTCAGCAATGGGTACACGAGGCAACCTTCTGTTAGGGCTAAAACTCCGATTATCACAATAAACGCAACCCCCTGTGGTTACTGTTCCATCAACATTCGGGCATGAGAACCCACCATCAATGGTCACACGATAAACCTTCTCCCCAAATTTATCTCGTAAGAAACGATTAAAGGAATTAAAGCCATCGGTGCGCAACGGATTACCGCCTTCAAGGCGTGGCATGATTTTACTCT
>CAXNFS010000228.1:0-5089 GCA_964201235.1 Gemmataceae bacterium
GGCATTCGCACCAGTTGATTTTTGAACCAACAGATGCCTCAATAACCAAGGATAGCTCTTTTGTGCCTGCTAAGGGTAAATCCAAGCTTCCAAGGCCATCTTTCCAAGTTCGATCAACCCAACTTGCTATTACTTTTCCATCCGCAAGAAGCTTGATATCCGCCCTGCCCCGCCTGCCATCAATATCGTCAAAGCCAAAAAAACCGCATAACTTTTGGTACTTACCCTCTAGTGAAAAAGTGATCGAGGTGCCTCCCATGGTTGAAAAACCATTGGAATAGGATGAACCGGAAATGAAAAAGTCAGAATTCTTGGTGGCTTTAACACCTTTGGCTTCCATCGGAGTTTCAAAAAACTGTACTTGTCTCTGACTAATGTTCTTAAGTTCTTGAATTCTAACAACACTTTTTCCCAAAAATACCGCTTGCTGAATTTTGGTAATAGGAATGCGAACCTTAGTACCCTGCATCGTTTTGCCTTCAAGAATTCCCATCGAAAGATTGAACTCCGCAAGCGTTATCCTTGTACCAGAAACCAAAACCAAACTTACCGCTTCTATCGCTTTCTCTTTTTTAGAATTATCATCAGAGCTTAAGCCGATAAGTGCGATGGAATCACTTTTATATTCAGACTTGGCGGTTCCGGAATCGAGGACAGCATTTTTTGCACCTAAACTCTCAAGAACCCCCTCAACACGCTCTGCATTATTCAAAACAACAAAATCTTTGGCCCGAATTTCATCAAGTATTTTGTTGCGATAGAAAACAGGGTCAAGAATACCTAGAGGATTTTTCAGCCATATCATCTTGGTATCCAAAAGCGGAACTTGCGTTTTACTATCAGAAACAAAATCTGAACTTTCAAATTCAAAGCTATCGTCCTTCATCATCAAATCTTCAAACTTAATGCAATCATCATTCAAAAGCCATAACGCCCTAGTTTGAGGAAACCGCGGGCTAACCGTGTTTTTTCGGGTGAGATAAACAGGATTAGTAATCGTAAAACTTTTCCCCTCAGCGGAGAGCATTTCCAAATTGTTGTTTGAAGGTATTCGCTTAATGCTGCCTTCTTTGACGGTTCCGATTCTGTCACGCACTACAAATATTGGATCTTGAGCGCTTAAAAAAGTCGCCCAACAAGAAAAAACCACTGCTATCAGAAAGTGTAATTTCATTTTTGAAAAATGGGAAGATAGTTGTTGGGAGTTTGAAGAACCAAGCACGCCATTGCGGTTGCGTAATGACCACACACCTGATCAAACCAAGAACCATCAGGGCGCTGCCTAGCAATTAATTCATCGCGAATATAAGGAAACCATTCAGCCCAATATTTGCCGCCCGCAGTATACATTGCCTGAACAGCATAATAATGGCCGTAAAAATAATGCATTTCCGTGCGTTGAAGATTCAATCCCAGAGGTTTGGATTGAACTAAAAACTGCAACCCAGCTTCTATCTCTGGTCCATCGTAAACACCTGCACTGTATAAAGCCACAACACCTGCAGCAGTGCGTGCAAATCCCATCTGCCCGCCACCACCCGATTGCGCCATATACCTGAACCAACCTTCGCGTTTATCCTGACAGCGTTTGACATATTCAACACAGCGATCAACACGGGATTTAGGAACAAGAATACCTGAATTTCGCGCAGACCTTAAAGCCATGATTTGGCAAATAGTCACGCTAATATCCGCATCCTTTGGCGTTGGGTTATAGCGCCATCCGCCTTCCTGAGTCTGGCTATCTAAGATGCATTTAATAGCTCGTTCAAGTGCATCGTGTGTCTGTGTTCTAAGTTCCTTATCGGGAACCATTCCATGAACTTCCGCAAGAAACAAAGTGGCAAAACCATGTCCATACATGGGGCCATGAGGGGAAGACCTTGGGTTATGAAAAAAGCCTGGGTAACCGCCTTCCCTGTTTTCCTGAGTAAGAATATACTTCAGGGCATCGGTAACTATTTTCCCGAACCTACCTCGTTGGGGCTGATTGCCCCCAGCCATGAATGCCAGTGCTGCAAGACTAGTGATTGCAACATTGCCAGTGTAGGCGCCAGTACCAAAAGAACCATCAGGCCTTCTACGGGTAGCAAGAAATTCGAGTCCTTTTTCCACAGCTTTATCCAACTGGGGAGTCATCATACCCTTGGCCTGAGAACCATCAGGCAGATTTGGGCCTTTTTTAATGATTGGTTCTTGGAAGCCAAAAGAAGAATGGGGAATGGTTAGCAAACCAAGCCCTGCAAACAAACATTCTCTGCGCTGCAAATTAAATATCATCACTTTTTCCTGGCACCTTTTTCAGCCACTTTTGAATAATATTTACGAATCATCTCATCATAACGATCCATGAATTGGTTGGGCACACCATAAGCATTAAGCTCTGCCCGCAAAGTTTCAGGCAAATGCCCCCAAGCCTCTTTAAAAACATCCGCAGAGGGATTCACTTTATCTTTGGAAGGATCGCTTTTGCCTCCATCCCCAGACTTAGAATTTTTGTCATCACCTTTACCCTGATTCGCAACCTCTGATTTTTCAGATGACCCTTTATCGCCTTTACCCTGCATATCATTAGGCTGCCCTTTCCCTGCATTGCGTTTTCCATCGGGATCAGCTTTGCCTTGGCCACCCTGTTTTTGTTGTTTCCCAGAATCTTCGCCTTGCTGCCCTTGCTTCGGCCCACCCTGTTTCTGTTTGTCCTGCCCTTGCCCTTTATCTGAATCATTAGAGTTGGAATCTTGGTTATCAGGCGAGCCTTTTGGTTGTTTATTTGAGCTTTCGCTTTTCGATGAAGATTTCGATTGCGACTGATTCGACTGGGATTGATTGTTTTGATTCTTTTTGAGCAGCTTATCAATATCTTCAAGAATATCGCGCTGCTTTTGCAGAGTCGCTTCCCCTAACTCAAGGTTTCCTAATCTGTCGTCAACATCCTTGAGATTTTTTCCGATTCGGCCAAAAATCTCTTCTTCTTCAAGATTGTCTTTCGGTTGATCCATTTCTTTTGGTGGTGGGGTTCCCTGATCCTTATCCTTATCTTTTTTCTTTTCAGGGTTAGAATCGGGTTTGTTTTTATCACTTGGAACAATCGCAGAATCTTTTGGTTTTTCCTGAGGCTCCGCAGGCGAAGGTTTCTTCTTTTTCAACTTAACAGGGCCTTCATCTCCTGATTTTTCCTGAGTGGGAACAGACTCTTTTTCCTGAGCAATCATTGCCCCCGAAATAAGTAAAAGAGAGCACAGCATGATAACCCTAATCATCATTGCAAATCTCCCAGGGGTGCATTTTTGCGATTGAACTCGAGAAGGATTTCCAACAATTCGCCTACTTCCCGTTGATCTTTTTGAAGATTGAGCATTTCCCGTCTGCTATCTTCAGGCATCTTTTTAGAATCGGGAAACTTGGTAGAAAGTTGCTCGGTTCGATCATACAACTCCGCCTGTAAATTGCGCAACAATTTAAGCTGGGCAATCGATGGTGGCTTACGATCTTGAGCTCCTCCACCTGATTGATTTGGTTTACCTTCTTCGGTTTTTTTCTCCTGTTTTTCTTCTGCTTCATTATCCTTTGCTGCAGAGGCGAGCTGCCCAATTTCTTCCTTGAGTGCATTTTGAAATTGAATCAATCGTTGCAAAGCTTCTTTTTGCGCAGGAACGACTTTTTCTGAAAGTGGCGGCCCTTTGGTTTGAGTTCGAGAATTTCGTTCCGATAATTTTGCAGCGTTGCGCATCGATCTACCTGCCATGCCGATGGTTTTCATAAATACAGGCAATCCATCAAGATCGCGTGAAGCGACGAGTTCAGTTTCCTCAGCAAGACCATTTTGGGATCGTGCAAAGCCAGTAAGTGAAAGAATCTGGGCACGGGTCCATGCTCCTTTTTCATTCAGCAAAATATCAAATCTCTCGGATTCCTTTACCAAAGATTCCTGCCTTTCAGAAAGCAGCTTTATACTTTCAGCAATCTTCTCTAGGCGCTCTCTTTGTAATTTCTCTTCGGTTTCTTTTGCCAACTGTTGCACATCCTGTATTTCCCTCTGCAATTTTTCCTGAGCTTTATCAAGAGGATTTACCTCAGGGTTAACACCTGGGTTCTCTTGTGGATCTTGAGCTATACGCCTTAATTCTTTAGCTGAATCTTCGAGATTACTGCCTTCATTTTCGTTCTTTAATCTGCTCAGAGTTTTAGCCATCTCTTCCATTTTGGAGGCTAGTTTTTCCATCTCCTCATTATTCTTCCGCAGAGCATCTTTTTTCTGATCATCATTTTTGATCTTTTGCGCTTCGTCGCGTTTTTTACGAAGGGTTTGCATCTCTTGCTTCATCTCCTCGAGTTGCTTTTGCACCTCACGCAATTTTTTCGCCAGCTTTTGATTCATCTCCCGCGGGTTTTCTTCAAGCTTTTCCAATATCTCTTGTACCCCTTCCACGGCCTTAGCTTGCGATTTTGCTGCGTCCGTTAATCGGTTGGAATCAATTTCTTCTTTTGCTGAACGAAGGTTGTTTTTCAATTCCTTAACATCAGGCAACTCGAGGGCATCCTTGATATTTTTAGCAACCGACTCCTCCAGTCCTTTTTTCTCCTGCGTTGATTTATTCATTTTATCAACGAGGTTCATTGCTTTCTGAGCCACCTTGTTTTGCTGCGCCGAAAGATTATCGATCTTTTCTTTTTGCATCGGAGTAAGCTCGTCAGTCTTCTTCCCCAATGCAGAGGGATCTTGCTTTTGCGTATCCACCAACTTCCGTTTCAAATCTTCCAGTTCAAGAAGTGTCTCCCTCGCATCGGAACGCATTTCGGTAAGGCCAGCCCAAGGCTCAAGGTTTTTAAGCAACCCATCCAAGCTTTTTTCAACCTCTTGTTGATTCTTCAACGACTTCTCAAGCGCAGCAGTAAGCTTTTCTTTTTCCAACCCTTTTCCAGCATCTGCAGATTCCAATCGTTTGGAAGCCTCCGACAATTGCAACTCTGCTTGCGCCAACTCTCCTTCTTCGATTTTTTTGATTTCTTTTCCCAGTTCATTAAGCCGACTCAATGAAGCGGAAGATTTTAACTTGTTGGCTTCTGCAAGTTTTTTGATTTTCTCAAT
>CAXNFS010000229.1:0-5082 GCA_964201235.1 Gemmataceae bacterium
CCACCGCATCTTTAGAATAATAAATATTGTCGCAGGCAAGCAAAGGAAGCACTGCATGCCTTTGCACCTCGCCATGCACCCAACCAAAAATGCTCAAGCTGCCCCTATTTTTCAACAGGCGCAAGGATTGTGCGAGATCGTAAGCAGGACCAAACTCAGAAGTGAAAGCTTTGCCCTCAGGATTAAAATCAACGATCAATTTGAAAACAGGCCGTTCCGCAGCGGGAATACCCTTGGTCTCAAGAATAAATTTATCCAAAGCTTCGAGAGCAAGATTGCGAATCCTTTTTGAGCCTTCGCTTTCAAAAGGCGTGGTTACCGGTATGACAATCGCAGGGAAAGGAGCGTTTGCAATTGCATCCGACCCATAGAAAAGAAATGTAATAATAAACAGCAACGAAGTAAAAAAATCACAGATTGTTAATCCAAGACATTTTAATCCAAAGCTGAACTTCATGCGAATACCCATGGGTTGTTTCATATTTATTATTATATCTTACCGGAAGCATTTGATTGAAATTCTTCTCCAAGTGCCAACTCTTCATCTGCAGCTTTGCCATACTTCGATAACACCAATAATAACCCGGCACAGATCAAATACCCACTAGCCCAATGATAGGGTGATTGCACTTTAACCGCTTCAAGAAAAGGCTTGTCAATCGAAGCAAGTACAGTCCAAGGAAATCCAACGGTTTCGTCCGCCAATGGCGAATGTATGACCCCTATAAACGCTAGGAGTGCAGCCACAAAACAATAGCAACTGGCTTTGGACATCTTGTCATCCAGAATCGAAACCATCATTGCAGCCCACAACATACCGGAAATAAGAAACCCATTAGCAAGGCATCGAAGCGTTTGAATAGCATTGATAGCTTCGGGGTTTCCGGGCAAAACGGGGCCGTAAATGCTTTTAATCAACAACAATCCAAGGTAGGCAAGCGAGGGAAGAATAGCAAGTGCAAGGGCTGGATAATGCTTAGGATTAACCACCCGGAAAGTCTGGGAAGTGATCTCAAGTCCAACAAAAATAAGGATCGGGAAAAGCACAACTTTGGGAAGCAGATGGAAAAGAACTGTCAAACCGCCCATGAACCCTGCCAACCCAATAAACAAAGCAGTAAGAAGAGTATACCCTGCCCGTGCGCCCATTTTCTTGTAGGCAGGTTGGCCAATGTAAGGCGTGGTTTGAATTACTCCACCGGCTAAACCTGCTACTAATGAAGATATTGCTTCCACAAAAAGCACCGATCTTGTATCGTACTCATCCCCTGCAGAAGCAGCACTTTCGGTACAATCAATGCCCCCAATTATGGTTGCCAAGGCAAAGGGAAAAATCATAGGCATTCTGCCCAACACCTCGTAAAAAATGGTGTTCCACCACTGCGAATCACCCTCGGCAAATGCCCATGGCACCTGAAACCCAAAATGCCCCATGAATTCAAAAGGCTTGATCTCTGCAACGATACTAATGCCAAAAGTTTTCCCTGCGAATATCGAGCTCATGTAAAGGGCCAATCCCAACAACACCGAAAATAATGCCCCGGGAAATCTAAATGGCAACACCCGGTGGGCCAAAAGGCATATGAGTATCACCAAAAGGCAGGGTAAACCAACCACGGGCATACCTGCAATATCTTCGCGTAAAGGCATAAATGAAATCAGAGTCAAAGCGATAGCTGCCAAAGAGCCTAGTAACCCTGCACGAGGCACCCATTGCCTTACAAGATTTCCAAAGGGAGAAAAAAAAGCTTTTATTAATCCAGTAAGAATTAAAACGCCCAGACCAACATTCCAGCCAAAGGTCATGGCTTGGTGGTGATCTTGGGGATAAAGTTCGTTGCCTTTTGCAAGTGCGGGCAATAGCACCAAAAATGCCATCCCGAAGGTACTGGGTGTATCCAAACCCAAGGGCATTGCGGTGACGGTGTCACTCTTAAGTTTTTTTGCAAGCCCCCATGCCATCAATGTAAACGCAATATCGCCTGCAAGCACGCCCAGTGCGGTGCCGGGCAGCATACGGGTCAGTACGAATTCAGGAGTATACCCATTGGGAATACCAGCAAAGGTCAAAAGGCTAAACAAAGAAATCATGACTGCGAGGTTATCGATGGATAAACCAAAAAAGGCGTTCCAGTCTCCGCGTGAAAACCATTTCATGTTCATTTCGAATCCTAGAAAATAAAAGTTGGCACGAATCAATGGGTCCAAGCTAATAATGAAATTAATATCACTTTCCGACTTTAAAGTGAAAAGAAAAACAAAGGCTATTTGCACTTAAGGCATGCACTAGGCTTTTTAAAACGGTAGGGCTTGTAACGATTATTCTGACAAAGCGGCTAACTTCAAAAAATTTAACATTTGTTAAGCAAACAGGCTTCACATAACTATTGCACATTACTTTTCAATATGGGTAATATAGGAAATATGAGGACACGCAGTATTGTTGAGCTTAGGAAGCTTGGCAAGAATAGGCGTCTTATTTGGACACTTTTGTTTCAGGGAGGCTCGTCCAGCGTTTTTCGTTGGGCGTTTCTATCATGCGAAGAGTTGTTGTTACAGGTTTAGGAGTTGTTGCTCCAAACGGTATAGGCAAAGATGCATTCTGGAAGAATTGCGTTGAAGGAGTTAGTGGCGTTGGCCCTATTAAAACTTTCGATGCCTCTTCCCACCCTGTAAAAATCGCTGCAGAAGTTCCTGATTTTAACCTCGACTCCTATATCCCCCACGAACACCGTAAAAGTATCAAAATCATGGGCCGTGCCGCAAAGTTTGGCGTCGCTGCTTCAGGCATGGCAATTACCGACAGCGGGCTTGATCTTAGCAAAATTGATCCTGAGCGACTTGGCGTTATCATGGGCACCGGCCTTGTTCCCATGGATCTTCCCGATATCGCTCCCTTACTTGCAGAAGCTTGTAATGGAAGCGGTTTCAGACCCGAAAACTTGGGCAAACAAGGCGCAGGCGCATTGTTCCCCCTTTGGATTTTAAAATATCTCCCTAACATGGTAGCTGCTCATATTTCGCTGATTCATGGTGCAAAAGGCCCCAACAATACCATCACCACCGCATGCGCTGCAGGAACTCAAGCCGTTGGCGAAGCTTTCAGACTTATTGCTAGAGACGATGCAGATTTTGTATTGGCAGGTGGCGCAGATAGCAGAATCGACCCACTGCTTTTTCTCGCATACTCCTCCATCGGTGCTCTTAGCCCCGCAAACCGCGAAGCTTCCGAAGTTTCACGACCCTTTGACGGGCAACGCGATGGGTTTGTACTAGGCGAAGGGGCTGGCGTTCTTTTACTTGAAGAATATGAACATGCCCGAAAACGAGGCGCAACCATTTACGCAGAAGTCACCGGACTAGGCAGCAGCTTTGATGCTTATGCAGTAACCAAACCTGACCCCGAAGCGGGCGGTGCTTCTCGTGCAATCAAGTGGGCTCTTCGTGAAGCAAAACTTGACACCGATGATGTTGACTATATCAATGCACATGGCACCAGCACCCGTTTGAATGATCAAATGGAAACCATGGCCATCAAACAAGTATTTGGCGAAAGAGCGAAAAAGCTCCCACTTTCCTCAATCAAATCCATGATTGGTCATTTAATAGGCGCTGCTGGGGCAGTCGAAGCTGTCGCAATGGCATTAACCCTAAAGCAGGGTGTACTGCCACCGACCATCAATCAAACCAACTTCGATCCCAAATGCGATCTTGATTATGTTCCCAATAGTGCGCGGGATAAAAAAGTGCGCACTGCTCTTAGTACCAGCTTTGGGTTTGGCGGGCAAAATGCAGCGTTAGTAATGCAAAGCCTTTCGAACTAAGCATATTCCTTGCTTAAAAAATACCCAAAAGGCTGATAGCAATCTTGCCCGAAAAGCATACATCCACATCAGTGCCCAACTCTGCATGCCTTGAATGGTAATCTCCAGCATATTTAAAAGAATCACCCTCGACCCTAAACGCCAAAGGCAAAGGGGAGGTATTTGGCTTGCAAAAAACAAACTCTGGATCCGGGTCTGATTCTTCCAGATGGGGAAGGTTCACATTCCAATAAGTTCCAGGCTTGATCGGCTTTTCAATCAAATGCGTAACAATAGAACGGGCAAACTTTTCTGACCGGGCCCAATCCATAGGCGCAGCCCGCCTGCGATATTGCGATATTGCAATACCCGGAATCCCATGAAATGCGGCTTCCCTTACCGCGGCCACAGTTCCAGAAATAAAGATATCCACCCCGAGGTTCCCGCCTGCATTTATTCCGGAAACCACCCAATCAACCTTGGGCAGCAACGAATGCATTGCAACACGCACGCAATCCGCAGGCGTGCCATCAACCGACATAATCCCGGGCCTTACCTGCTTCACCCGTAAAGCTTCATCTGTGGTCACGCGATGCCCGCACCCCGATAACGCCCCCGAAGGTGCAACTACAGTCACTAACCCAAAACCTGCTATAGCTTTTTCAAACGCCAGAATTCCTGGCGCATCCACTCCATCATCGTTCGTCAGTAAAATTTTCATATTAGTAATACTCTTTGCCTTGGGTTCCTTAGAATGATGTTAGGCAATTTTAGTTGAAAGGTCGAACATGAATCAATATTCCGTGAATGAACTCAAACTTGTGTACCGGATTCTGCATAAGAATCTCGCAACACACATCGAATTGATGGATGCAGATTTTTTAAGCGATTTGCAATCATTACTGCAGAAAAAAGCGGTAGCCGATGGGATTGATGTAGGAGATCATGGCGCCTGGGATGCATGGCTGGGCAATAACGCCGTCGCTTGCCAAATTCGCAACGAAAACAGAACTCAATTAAATTAGTGTAAGCAAAAGATTTAATCTGCCAGAAAGAACAGGCATTCGCACCAGTTGATTTTTGACCCAACAGATGCCTCAATGACCAAGGTAAGCTCCTTAGTGCCTGCGAGGGGTAAATCTAAGCTTCCAAGGCCATCTTTCCAATTTCGATCAACCCAACTTGCTATTACTTTTCCATCCGCAAGAAGCTTGATATCCGCCCTGCCCCGCCTGCCATCAATATCGTCAAAGCCAAAAAAACCGCATAACTTTTGATA
>CAXNFS010000230.1:0-5081 GCA_964201235.1 Gemmataceae bacterium
GTCTCTGAACATTAAACTAATTCTTTATACACCATAAGGAGCCCCGTCATGAGCATTAATCAGCCAAAAAAACGCATACTCAGTGGCGTTCAACCCTCGGGCAAACTTCATCTGGGAAATTACTTTGGCGCAGTTAGGCAGCATATCGAACTCCATCATAGCGCAGAATGCTTCCTTTTTATTGCGGATTATCACTCTCTTACGACCATCCATGATGCCAAAACCTTGCGGGAAAACACTTCCGATGTCGCACTTGATTACCTGGCACTAGGCTTAAATCCTGAGAAAGCAATCTTTTTCAGGCAATCCGATGTTCCCGAAGTTACAGAGCTGGCTTGGATTTTTTCAACTGTTACCAACATGGGCCTTTTAGAACGAGCTGTTTCCTTCAAAGAAAAAATCGAAAAAGGGATCGATGCAAGCGTCGGATTGTTCTATTACCCCATCCTGATGGCAGCTGATATTCTAATTTATCGTTCGACCTTGGTTCCCGTAGGAAAAGATCAAATTCAGCATGTGGAAATGACTCAGGACATCGCAGGAAAGTTCAATCGTACCTACGCCAATATTTTCCCGATCCCAGAATATAAGCTCGATAAAGAATCGAAAGTTCCGGGCATTGATGGGCAGAAAATGAGTAAATCGTATGGCAACACCATTGAAATATTCGCTGAAGGAAAGGCCCTAGAAAAAAAAGTGATGAGCATCGTCACCGATAGCACACCCGTTGCAGACTCCAAGGATCATCTGAAGTGCAATGTCTACACCCTTTACTCGCTCTTTGCATCGGAAGAAGAAAAAAAACAGCTTGCTGAAAAATATCAAGCGGGCGGGATGGGGTATGGCGAAGCGAAGAAATCGTTGCTTGCCAAGATCAACACCTATTTTGAATCAGCCCGCATCAAGCGCAAAGAATTAGCAGCAAACCCCGGTGTTGTAGAGGAAATCCTGAGGGAGGGGGCAAGAAAAGCAAGAGCAGAAGCCCGCGCCACAATAGACCTCGTGCGTGATGCTGTAGGCATGAAGAACTACTAAAATGCTTAATATCTTAGAATGTATTTCTTTAAAATTTTGAAATAGATTGCTTGCATTGTCTGGCGAAGCGTATTACATAAGTTCAATCGAGATAATTAAGGTATTGGTTTTAACATCCATAAAACCAACGAGTGCTTTTTTTAGTATTGCAGGTGCTTTGGCAAGGAAGCTAATAAGGGGTAGGATGCCCCACTTTATTATTGGCTTACTTTAAGCTTTGCCTGGGCAGCATTCCAATCTCCGACAACAGCATTAACTTCTCTTGAAACTCTCTCACGCCAAATTCTTAGCTTGATCGTCTTACCCGGATCCATGGAACTAACAACATTAATGAAGTGGTTTTCATTGCGAATCACTACATTATCAATCTGCAAAACCACATCCCCTTTGCGGATACCAGCAAGCGCAGCGGGGGTTTCAGGATAAATGGACTCTACCAAAGCGCCCTGCAATCTTTCTAACCCAAGCTTTTGAGCATCTGCAGATTCAAAAGAAGGCGCAACTTGAAGACCAAGATAACCGCGCGATACAACACCTTTATCCAAAAGATTCCGCACCACTTTTTTAACCATGTTGATGGGAATACTAAATGCAACCCCGCTATTGTTGCCACTGTGCGATGCGATCGCAGTATTTAACCCGATGATTTCGCCATCAATATTTGCTAAAGGGCCACCACTGGAACCGGGATTGATAGCTGCATCAGTTTGCAGAAAATCTTTGATACGGATGGTATTTCCCAAACTGACCTGACCACGCTCGCGGGCGCTGATAATTCCATGGGTTACCGTTTGGTGCAAACCAAATGGACTACCAAAAGCAAGCACCCATTGCCCGACTTTTACCTGCTCGCTATCACCCAAAGGCGCAGTCACAAGCGATTCAATATCTTCAAGCTTAAGCAAACCGATATCAGATTCAGGATCAGACCAAACCTGAACAGGATGAAGAATTCGGTTGTCATGAAGAGTGATAGTAATCTGCTGGGGCTGGGATTGTGAAATAACATGATTGTTGGTGATGACAAAAACGCCTGCCTGACCAGGGACACGAATAAGCACACCCGAGCCTGACTCATCAACTGATTTGCCTTTTTTGCCTGGCTTCAGAGCTTCAACAGAAACCACTGCAGGCGAAATTTTACGAGAAACCGTTTCAAATCGTTCGCCCAATCTGACCGATTCACCAGGGGCAACTGCAGCCTTATTATCGCCATCAGCATGAAGATCAGCGCCATTCTGAAATCTGGCTCCAACAATCCCACCACAAAACGCACAACCACCCAAGAAAAGGGCCAACATGACTGATTTCATAAAAGTCCCCAAGTTTCGAAGCGAATGCGAAAGGGTGTGATTCAAAATCCCGAATGGGAAAAGAACCCTCGTAAAGTAACTGTTCAATTCTAACGCTGAATTTAAGAAAAATTGCAAAAGTGAGCGGTTTTCACGAAAGTTCCTGCCCTACCTATTCGTTATAAAACGAACCTAGCTCAGGAAATTATTCCCAAGCTAGGAAAATTCATCAAAGTTCTAACCGAGAACCTTAAGATTCATAATCTGCTAAGTTCACCGATTCCATGCTATCCACCAACCCTAATGCACGATCCGAAATCTTCGCCCAACCTGCATTGCTGTTGCTGCTTTGGTTATCCCAGCCGTGACCTTCTTCCATTTCTTTTTTGCAGGAAATACAAAAGGTGCTGTAAGGAAGAGCTTGCAAACGGCCTACTGGAATTTTCTTATTACAAGATTCGCATGTCCCGTAACTTCCTTTTTTTAACTTTTCTAAAGCCCGTTCAATCTGGGACAACTCGTCCGATTCAAGCTCTGCAAGTTGGCAATTAACTTCTTCATTGCCTGCATCAAAAGCCTCATCTGCACTGTCACGCCCATCGCTAAAATGCAGGGAATCAAGATCACCCAGCAACTTGGCACGCAAGTCTGTGCGTCGTGCTATTAATACTTTGTGCAATTGTAATAGTGCGTCTACTCGAGCCATGATCCACCTCTATTTCTTAAAGTCTCTAACAAAAAACCAATGTAATTTAAAATTGATCCAGAGAAAAACCTTTGACTTGAGGTAATGCTTTGTTCTTATGCTAAATCAAATCCTAGCATCCAAAGAAGAGAGCAAAACCTTATCAGAGATTAGATTCTAACCTGCGTTAGAAAGTGTTTTTCCCTGCCGTCAAAAGTATATACGCTACAAACCGGGAAAGAGTTCGCACAAACAACGAAACTTTAGACTAATTTTAAAAATTTAAGTTTCAGAAAGACAAAAGTAACAATAAAACGGATTTTAATGGTTATAAAGAGCATAAAAAAACCTCCTCAAAGGTTGAGGAGGTTCATCATTAATCGCAAGTTTTAATCAAATAAATAAGTGGACTCTTAGTAATCGGCTTAAGGATTGGAAAGAATCGAGGATATTCCTGAAAGCTCGGAACCCGGGGCCAAATACCAGAGCCTGGGCATTAAAGCATCAGGAAGGTTGGCAAAGTTAAAGGAAGATTGCGGAGAATTTTTACCCGAACGAACTTCCAAAACCAAATCCATGAAAGACTTGGGCTTTTCGTAACGGATCGCTTTATTGTCTTCAGAAAGACCAGCAAGCTTGCGGGCCTCAGCAACTGCATCTTCAAGAGTCCCTATCTGATCAATCAAACCATACTTAAGCGCTTGATCTCCTGTAAAAATACCGCCATCAGCACGATAACGCGTGTAGGTCTTGCCCTCAATCTTAGGGCCAGGTCCAGCTTGCAACGGATCAATGGTAATCTTTTCGAGAAATTTGTTTTTAAGTTCAGGCCTGCCATCTTCCACGATTTTTATAAACAGGTTGTATGATTGATCAACCATATCCTGCCAAACCTGCCTTTCCTTGGCCCCCATCTCTTTAAAAGGCGAACCGCTATCTTTAATTTCGCCCTGCTTAATGGTAATCATCCCTGCACCAATCTGTTTGCTCAAGCCTTCCATATTGGGAAAGGATGCATAAACACCAATAGAACCTGTCATGGTGGTGCGCTCTGCAAAGATTTTTGAGGCAGGCATTGCAACATAATACCCCCCCGATGCCGCCAAACTTCCCATGGAAACTACAAGATGAGGCATAGCGTGAAGTTTTTTTGCATCGTTACCCTGTTTTAATTCAACAAGCCTACGGTGCAAATCGTCACTAGCGGTGATGCTACCACCGGGGCTGTTAACCCGAAGAACAACAGCCTTAACATTTTTATCTTTGGAAGCTTGAGAAATCTGCTTATGAACAAAACCCAGCGTGCCTTCCATAATAACGCCTTCAAGGTTGATGATCGCAACTTTATCCTTGGAAGTGGTACTACCCGAATGGTGGGTTTCAGAAAGTTGGATAGAAGAGGAAAAATCAGTAGAAGTTCCACCCCCAACCGCTGCTGCCCCTAAACAAGCAAGAAAGGCAAATCCGCCCAGTAAAACATTCATTACCAGAGAAATGGCAAGCAGGCAACCAACAAGGGAAGAACGCTGCTGTGGTGCGGGATAGTAAGGGGGAAAGGGGGAAGGGTTATTAAAATCAGACTGGCTCATGTTGAATCATCCCTATTTAGTTAAGAAACATCTATTACAATGATAGATGTTTCTTTCAGGCTTCAAAGGAAATACCTGCCAAGCTTGCGAAAATAGTTTTCTAAGGTAGTTTCTTAATTGAAAGCCTTGGAAGGCAAAGAATTATAGGAGATAAAAACATGAAGTTACGCTGCAGAATGGATGGCCTAATCGTACCCGCAAGGGTGGAATCGAGCCGTCTTTTGGCATGGGATGGCGAAGAAAGCTTCGAATTGGGAAAAATGGAGGCAAGTTTTTATGAAATTGTTGAAGCAAACCAGTCAGAATGGCAGGAATTGGCAAGAAAAGGCTATAGAATTTTAAGGTGGGCTTCCGATTTTAAGCCCTCAAAACCCACAATTTACCCCACAAACCACTAATACTAGTTGCCAGAAGGCAATAAATGTCCTAATAAATCAATGTTGGCTTATTTTGGGGACGTAGCTCAACTGGTTAGAGCAC
>CAXNFS010000231.1:0-5070 GCA_964201235.1 Gemmataceae bacterium
CCCAGAATATAACCAAGAAACTTGTTCATTCCCCTACCTTATAAAGGTTGCCCGCACCACCATGCGAAAAACATTTCAAAAACAAAAAAGAGAAGCAGTAAATACAACAGCAGGTTGGTAAGTTCGCCCGTGCTACCTGTTATTGAAGCATCGCCAGTGTTATTTTGGTGCGATACATTTTTACCAAGGATCTCATCGATTTCGCTTTCCTGCAAAGGATTAAGCTCCGCACCTTCTTCGTTCGATGACTGTACTGCAATTAGATTTTTCGGAGTTGCTTTAGATTTTTCGGAGGTTGATGATTCTAATTTCCAAATGCCAGCCTCAGGGGTTTGAAACTCGCCCCGGAAAACAACTTCGTCCACTGATTTTTCCATCGATGCAGCCAATGCCATACCTGTTGGCGAAACCCATTTGTATTTTTCGCCACCAATGAGATCTTGTGGTTGTAATCGAAGCGAAATTTCTCTCGAAATCAATGGGTTTTTAGCTTCATTTAAAGTGTCTAAAATTCGCGAGAGCAAGGTTTGAATGAATGGTACAAAGCTTGGCCTTAATGGCAGATCGCTGAAGGAAAGATCTGGAACCCAAGGCAGTAAGGTAATAAAACCAGCTCGAAGTTGTTTCATTTCTGCAAGTGGCTGGTTGTCGGAAAAGTAGCCCAAAGCTGCAGTTTGGTAGTCCTTTGATGTGTCGAATGTTACCCGCTTACGGAATTCAGATTGATTAATGAGGTTTAAGGGTGCTGATCGGAATCGATTAAACCATCCAACAGGCGGGAAGTTTTCTGTCGCTATAGTGGTAGGAGTTAGGTTGAGGGTTGGATTCGCTGGAGGCAAAAACTTACCAGCATTTTTGATGTTTGAATCAGAAACTGCTGCATAGTTGCTACCTGCAAAATAGACCAGGGTGTTTCCCATCGAAACCCAAGTTTCAAGTTTTTCCATGAAACCATCACTCACGCTATCCGAACCCGCAAGCATTGGGTCTACCATGAAAACTATATCGGTTTCATCGAGAGTATCTGGTGTAGCGCCTCTTCCTGAAGCTACTTTGACTTCAATACCAGAGTTCGATGAATCAGAAGAACCTGATCTAAGTGCATGATAAAGGAAAAAAGTGTTATCGCGGTTTGCATCTATTTCAGATTTTGCACCCACGATTAATACTTGAAGCTTTTTTCTTGCAAGAACTATCTTTTCTTTTTGATTGTCTCTTGAGAATCGATCATTCCCTGCAACTGCTTTTACAATTTGATGCCCATCTTCTGGAATTAGAAGATCAATGGTGATACTTCTTTCTTCGCCAGCATCTAGTTTTTCAATCACTGCGGATTCTGCAGTTTCAAAGTCTGAGCCCAATCCAAGGGTAGTTTTAATCCCAGTGGCTGGCTTTATACCCCGGTTGCGTACAGTTAAACCCCATGTTTGTCGCTGATTTGCAAGAATAATGCCCGCAGTTGGTTGGAAATCCATTATCTGAATATTACTATCAACATCGGAACCATGACGAATCATGTGGATGGAGATGGAAGATGGCATGTTTTGCACAAGAGTTTTAAAAGAGCTTGATTCATTCTGCCAGCCTGGTCTTTGCATATCAGAAAAGAAGAATATTTTTCTTTGGCTGAAGGATGAAGTTTTTAAGAGATCGATGGCGTTTGCAAAACCCTGATAAAAATTACTGCTTCGATCTGTTGGTTTAATTTGCAAAAGGGCAGAAGCAATTGCATCGGATTCGTTAGAGTTGTTGTAACTTAGTTCTACTGTATGGTCGGTAAGGCTGATGATGCGGGCTTTTGATCCCGTGGGCAAATTGCCTAAAAGTTGCTTCGCAGAAGTGAGGGCCATATCCAATCGGGAAGTTTGGCCTTCTAATGTGGACATACTTTGGGAATTATCGATTAGAATTACGGCGTCGATGGGGCCACTGCCAAAAAGGGAAAGTGTTGAAGGCCTTGCAAGTGCAAGTGCAGCGAGTATTAAGATTGTCATTCGAAGTAGAAGAAGGATCAAATCGCGAAGGCGGATTTTTTTGCTGGTTTCCTTGAGGCTTTTACGAAGGAATTCCATTGGCGCCCAACGAACAACAGTTGGTTTGCTTTTGCGTAACAGATGCAAAGCAACAGGTATTCCTGCACTTAAAGCACCAAAAAGCATCCATGGAACCAGAAAATGCATAGTCAACCTTTATTGAATTTTTGCAACTCGTTTTTTCATAAGTCTAAGGGCAAGCATCTTAAGTAGCTCATCTTCAGGGGGTTTGTCCGACCTAATAAGCAAGTGGGTTGCCTGAAGTCTGGTACATGAAATATCAATTTCATCGAGCCAGGTTTTGATTTCTTTTTGATACGCAGTGCGAAGTAATTGTGGTCTGGTTACAAGCGAGCCGCTGCTTTCCAAATCTTCAAATAAGATTTGCCCTTCCATCGGGAAATCAATTTCATCGCTGTGCAATACCTGCACCAATAAAAGATCATGCCCCCGGGCTCGGATTTCGAAAATCTCTTTGAGTAACAAAGGCCAAGGTTCAAGGAAATCGCTGATAACAATGACCATTCCCTTGCGTATTTGTCTTTCGGAAATCTGTCTTAATGCAGTAGATAAAAGAGGTGGGGTATTTTCTTGTTCTCTTTCAGGGCCAGGCACAAGAGCTGTAATCTGATTAAGAAGAATTTTTAAACGGTTGGATTTTGTGCTGGGGCTGAATGCAAGTAAACGCTCGGGATATGCAGGGTTATCCACTGTTTTAAGCCCAACCGCATCGCCCTGACTAGCAGCAATCTGGCAAAGCACTGTTGCAAGTAACTGAGCCATTTCATGCTTGGATTTTCCTGCTGCTCCGTAACTCATCGAACCTGATAAATCCAGAAGCACATGGGCAGTGTAATTGGTTTCCTGCTCATATTGCTTGACGATATATTTTTCGGTTCGGGCATAGCCACGCCAATCAATATGACGAAGATCATCGCCTGGCACATATTCACGATGTTGGGCGAATTCGACCGAGAAGCCTCTGGTGGGGCTTTTCTGGTCACCAACTCGCAGGCCTTCTACGAGCGTAAGAGCACGCAGGCCAAGATACTTGGCTTGCTCTAGAAGTTTTGCCTGATTATGTGCTGGAATTTCGTTCATTCGTGTTTAGCTATTGGTTGACAACTTTAGTTTAGATCGCACTTCTGCCAGAATTTTTCTGGTCAGATCATCCGGTGCAATTCCGTCCGCTTGTGCAGTAAACGAAGGAAGGAGTCTGTGCCTGAGAACTGGGTACGCTACGGTTTCGATATCTTCGATGGTCACATGAGGTCTGCCATGTAGCGCGGCTCGTGCTCTTCCAGCAAGAACCAAACTGATGCTAGCTCTCGGGCCTGCGCCCCATTGAATCCATTTGGAAGCAAAAGATGCAGCTTCTTCGGTGTTTGGTCTGGTAGCACGGGTTATTTTTCTTGCAAATTCAAGTGCGGTATCTGAAACAAGTATTTGCTTGGTGATCTTTTGCAATTGTTCAATTTCATTGCCATCAAGCACGGTGTTAATTGTTTCAGCATCCAAGGCGCTTCTGCGCATGATTTCATCTTCTTCGGTATCGGTGGGGTAACCCACTTGGATTAAAAACAAGAATCGATCGAGTTGAGCCTCAGGAAGAGGGTATGTACCTTCTTGTTCAATGGGGTTTTGGGTTGCAAGTACAAAGAAAGGTGAAGGCAGGGTGTGATCAACCCCCCCCACGGTTACTTTTCTTTCTTGCATTGCTTCTAAAAGGGCAGCTTGGGTTTTTGGTGGTGTTCGATTGATTTCATCTGCGAGAACTAAGTTTGAAAAAATAGGCCCTTGAAGAAATTTGAAAGCGCGCTGCCTGGTTACAGGGTCATCTTGAATAACTTCAGTTCCAGTAATATCTGAAGGCATTAGGTCGGGGGTGAATTGAATTCGCTTGAATCCGAGGTGCAAAGCTTTTGCAAGAGTGGAAACCATTAGGGTTTTTGCCAAACCGGGTACGCCGACTAAAAGAGCATGACCTTTGGCAAGAATTGCGAGCAACAGTTGTTCAATAACTGCATCCTGCCCAACAACGATCTTGGCAACTTCTTTGCGAAGGGTAGTGCATTTGGCGCCAAAGCGTTCCAAGGCTGCAAAATCAACTTGATTATTCTGGCTCATTTCTCATCATCTCGATTTGTGAATTACAAAACACACGCATGGAAGGAACAACCATTTCATGGCAGGAAAGGCCATAGTAGCAATGGGATTTACAAGGTAAAGCTAAAAGTTGTTAAAGTTGTGTTTTTTTTGTGAATCCGATAGCCCAAGCTAATCTCTTAACTTGTTTGATCATGTTTAATATAGCTTTTTTATTGACCTTTTAATGCTATTTGGTTGCATTACCAGTGAGGTGTTTAAGCGCATCGTCAATTTTTGGATAACGGAACTCGAATTTATGCTCCAATAATTTCTTTGGATCAACTCTGGTGCTACTTAGCAATAAATCTTGAGCTTTCTGGCCCATGAATAATTTTAAAAGAGATGAAGGCACTGGTAAGAAGGTTTTTTGATTAAAAACTTTTTCGAGGCTACATATAAATTCTTGATTAGTTACGGGGTTGGGAGCTACAAAATTAACAGGCCCACACACTTTTTCGTTTTGCATGCAAAATCGTATTGCCCCCAATAGATCATCCATTGCGATCCAACTCATGTAAGCAGAAGAGGCTTTCCCCCAGTATGCCCCCATGCGCATTTTAAAGGGGATCAACAATTCTTTTAATGCTCCACCCGCAGGGCTTAAAACTATACCAAAGCGCATGTTTACAACTCTGATTCCTGATTTTGTTGCGCTTTCGGTTGCGCCTTCCCATTCTTCCGCAACTTCGGTGAGGAAGCCCCTGCCATGGGCGGAGTTTTCATCTAAGAGTTCATCTTTCCTGTCGCCATAGATTCCTGTTCCCGAGGCGCAGAGCAAAACTTTGGGCGGATTCTTCAAACCAGAAAGAACTTTGCTTAATGAAGTTGTGCTAATTACCCTACTGTCGCGAATGCGCTTTTTTTTTGCCTTTGTCCAAAGTCCCTCTGC
>CAXNFS010000232.1:0-5047 GCA_964201235.1 Gemmataceae bacterium
TGTATTTCACTGCATTCGTTTTGCCTTGAAGATCGTACTTAAGGGTGTAGGTGTTTTTCTCATCATCACGGATGAATTCGGTGATTTTCGCACATCGAAGTGGTTCTCCTGGTGGGCGGATTGGATTATCTCGAGGTTGCGGATCAACCCGGTCGCCTCGAATATTTACAACTCCTCTCAGCCCGCCATTGATGTAGGGGAACTTTTTTGTGGAGTAATAGCGATAGCCATCGTTTTCCATTCGTCCATTGAATTCATCGAGGTCTGCGGGTTCCTTGCCTTCGGAATCGGTGTAGCCATAAATGGGAAAACCATCGAGTGCATAGGCGATGGGTTTGCCCTTGCCCGCCAATTTTTCGAGATGAACCGGTGCAATGTGATAATGATAGTCATCGCCTTTGCCACAATGCCCGCCGAAGTCGTCTAGCTCGCCTGCAAGATAAGTATCATCGCCCCGATTGTTGAGTGCGTTGTAGATTGGTACGCCATTGATTGCTAAAGCGATTGCGCCGCTATAAAGTGCTTTTTTACCAGAGATGGGTTTTGCAGAAAGCTTTGGCCGAAGAGTAATGCGCCAAGCGTTGGAACCTTTGTAAGGTTGGGGAATGGGCACTTGTTGTTGCCAAGCTTGGATGCCAACCATCATGGGGTGATCAGGGAAACCGTTTGAGCCCACAAAAAGATGGGTATCATCTTTTCGTAGTTCGAGGGTGTTTTGGTAGGGCTCGAAGTGTTTCATTATTTCGGATGTGGGCGAGGTGTCTTTGATTTCTTCGGTGAAGCAACCGAAGAGGCATATCATGAGAAGTCCGACAATAATCGTCATAGGATTAAACAGTTTGTTTGTTCGATAAACTTTCACCGTTGCGATGAGTAAAATAAGAACGAACAAAGTTGCAAGGAAAATGGTTGATGCGTTTAGGGGTAGATTAGCAGTCGCATCAAAGTTTGGGAGGTAGGTAAGTTCGTTAAAGTTGATGGGGTGAGCATGGCCATCATGCGCAAGAGTCTGCGAGGTTGAAATCATGAATAGTAACAAAGAGCAAATGGTGGTTAAGTAGAGTTTCATTATGAGTTGTGCCTTGGAACCAAGTAGACATCAAACAAGTAGTATAACCGCAAAAGATTAAGATGAGATTAAGTTTATCGCAATCTTTCTTGGGCACGCTTTCAGAAGATGTTACCATAGGATTCTGATTTTTAATGACCCAAGAGTATTGTATTATGAGCCGATTTTTTGCAGTGTTAACCAGTTTCTTTTTGTATTCCTGCATGGCCTATGCCGCTAATGTCGAAACTTTTGCAGGCACTGGGGTCAAAGGATTTTCAGGCGATGGCGGACCGGCTTCCAAGGCTCAGCTTAACAATCCTTTTCATATTGCCCGTGGCCCCGATGGCGCCCTTTACATTTGCGATGTAGATAATCATCGAGTTCGCAAGGTTGCCAAGGATGGGATTATCACCACGGTTGCAGGAAGTGCGAAGAAGGGCTATGCAGGCGATGGCGGCCCCGCAACTGCTGCATCGCTTAACCAACCCTATGAAATCGCTTGGGATAAAGCAGGCAACCTTTTCTTTGTTGAAATTGGCAACCATGTGGTGCGAAAGGTGGATGCCAAAACTGGAATCATCAGCACGGTTGCGGGTACGGGGAAAGCGGGTTTCGCTGGCGATAATGGCCCTGCCGTTAAGGGGCAACTTAGTGCGCCACACAGCTTGGCTATCGATGCTTCTGATAATATTTTCGTATGCGACATCATCAATCATCGGCTACGTAAGATTGATATGAAGACTGGGGTGATTAGTACCTACGCAGGTAATGGTGAAAAAAAGACATCTCCTGATGGTTCGAAGATTGAAGGATCAACTCTTAATGGGCCAAGGGCGGTTTTCATTGGGCTCGATGGCGTTTTCTGGCTGGCATTGCGTGAAGGAAATGCTGTGTTGAAACTCGATCCTAAGTCAGGCATCATCAACCATATTGCAGGCACGGGGAAATCTGGTTTCTCGGGGAATGGCGGGCCCGCAAAGCTAGCTACCCTTGCTGGCCCCAAGGGCGTCAGCCTAGATGCTTCTGGGAATGTATATCTTGCAGACACGGAATCTCATTCCGTCAGAATGATTGATATGAAAAAAGGAACTTTGGAACTGTTGGTGGGCGATGGCAAAAAAGCGGATGGCCCTGATGGTGACCCGTTCAAATGCAGGCTTGCAAGGCCCCATGGTATTTTTGTTGATGCTGATGGTTCGGTATTTATTGGTGACAGTGAAAACCATCGAGTTAGAGTTCTAAAAAAATAGTGTTTTAGGATCAATTGGGCTGTTCTAAAAAGTGTACCCGTTCGGTAATTTGTGATACTATACATTTGCAATGCTTGTTTTAATTCCCGCCAGGTTGGAGTTTGTTCATGCTATTCGTTCTTCCCCTTTTAATCAGCGCCCTTAGCCTAGGATATGCAGATGAATCCCCGGTTGATTTCAATCGCGATATCAGACCGATCCTTTCGGAGAATTGTTTTTATTGCCATGGGCAGGATGGCAACAAGCGCAAGGCAGATTTACGACTCGATCAAAAAGAATCCGCTTTTAAATCAGGTGCCATAGTTCCGAAGGATGTTGGTAAAAGCGAACTGGTAAAAAGGATTCATTCAGATAAAGCGGCGGAGTTGATGCCCCCTGCAAAATCGAACAGACGGTTGAGCGTAGAGCAGAAGAAACTTCTCGAACGATGGATCAATCAAGGTGGGGAATACAGTTCGCATTGGGCTTTTGTGGCTCCAGTGCGGCCTACTGTTCCAACAGTAAAAAATAAAAGCTGGGTGCGTAACCCTATTGATGCATTCGTACTTGCTAAGCTCGAAACTGTTGGCCTCGCTCCTTCGCCGGAAGCAGATAAAGTCACTCTTATCAAAAGGCTTTCTATCGATCTTACCGGCTTGCCCCCTACTCCCAAAGAAGTTGATGACTTCGTCGCAGATAAAAGTGAGAAGGCTTATGAATCCCTCGTGGATCGTTTGCTTGCAAGTAAACATTATGGCGAGCGCATGGCTTTGGGTTGGCTTGATGCTGCCCGTTATGCAGACAGTAACGGTTTTCAACAAGATGGCGATACTTGGCAATGGATGTGGCGTGATTGGGTGGTGAGGGCATTCAACGATGATCTGCCTTTTGATAAGTTCACTATCTGGCAGCTTGCGGGTGATCTTCTTCCTGATGCGACTCAAGATCAAAAAGTTGCAACCGGGTTTAACAGGAATCATCTCCTTAATGGTGAGGGCGGCGCCATTGCTGAAGAGCAACGCAATGTAATCTTGTTTGATCGTATCGATACCACTTCGACCACCTGGCTAGGTTTGACCATGGCTTGTGCGCAATGCCATGATCACAAGTATGATCCGATCACGCAGAAGGATTATTACAGTTTGATGGATGCGTTTAATCGGCTCCCTGAAAGCGGAACGCCTCAGTTCTTTTCATCACGCATAAGAGTGGCAGCGCCATTTTTAGAGCTTCCTACAGAAGAGAATAAAGTACAAATTGCAGGTTTTGAAACTCTTATCAAGGCTGCAGAGGGCGATGCAAAAAAAGTGGTCGATGCTGCTTACGAGAAATGGAATAAGGAAGTGGTTGGGGATGTGAAGAAAGCGATGGAAAAGGGTGTGCCTGAAAGTGTGCTCAAGGTTTTGAAAAAGGGTGAAGCCGATCGCAGTGATGCCGAAAAGAAAGCTCTTGCCAATGACTTACGAAAATACTTCGACGAAAAAGTAAAGGCTGGCCTTACGGGTAAAGATGCTGCTGTTGCTAAGTTGGAATCCGCCAAAAAGCAATTAAATGACTATAAGGGTGATAAGTTGCCAAGGGCGATGGTGATGAGCGATGCCAAGCCGCGCGAAACCAAAATCCTTGACCGTGGCGAGTATCTTAATCCCAAAGAAAAAGTTTCGTTCAACACGCCAGAGTTTCTGCCCAAGCTTCCTAAAGATGCACCTTTAAATCGATTGGGTTTGGCACAATGGCTTGTCGCGCCAGAGCATCCTTTGACTTCACGGGTTCAGGTAAACCGCATTTGGCAGCACTTCTTCGCTACTGGTTTGGTCAAGACCTCCGAAGATTTCGGTGTGCAAAGTGAGTTCCCCATTCATGGCCAGTTGTTGGATTGGCTTGCTGTCGAATTTCGTGAGAAAGGCTGGCGCACCAAGGCGATGCAAAAAATGATTCTCACGAGTGCTACCTATAGGCAAGCTAGTAAGACTACCCCCGAGCATCGCGCCCTTGATCCTGAAAACAAATATTATTCCAGGTCGGGTAGGTTTCGTCTGCCCTCGCCCTTGCTTCGGGATTGGGCCCTTGCAAGTTCTGGGTTGATCGATCTTAAAGTTGGTGGTGCACCTGTTTATCCTTATCAGCCCGATGGCGTTTGGGAGGCACTTGCAATCACCAAGGAACGCGACTTTACCTACCCAGCCTCTTCAGGTAAGGATCTTTACAGGAGGAGTTTATACACCTTCTGGCGCAGAACCGTTGGCCCAGCGAATATGTTTGATGCATCAAATCGCCAAACTTGCAGAGTTAGGCAATCCACTACCAGCACCCCATTACATGCTCTTACGATGTTGAATGATCCAACCTGGGTGGAAGCTGCCCGGGTGTTGGCCCAAGAAATTATGAAGGCTAATAAGGATGTTGATGCAAGGCTTGCTGATGCGTTTCGGAAAGTGATTTGCAGAGCCCCCACTGCTGAAGAAACGAAAATTCTACGAAGGGCGTTTGAAAAACAAGAAGCAATTTACAAAGCTGATCCGATGGGCGCAAAGGCGTTTTTAAGTATGGGTAGCAGCAAAAGAGATGAGTCATTAGATTTATCTTCTCATGCGGGGTTAAGTGCTGTTTGCTTGGCCATCATGAATCTTGATGAAGCAATGACAAGGGAATAATCCAACTATGAACCACCATCAATTTCTTAAAGATAACATTTTAACCCGCAGGGAAGCTCTTGCTTCTATGGGAAGCGGATTAGGTACCGCAGCACTTGCAACCTTGCTGGGCG
>CAXNFS010000233.1:0-5032 GCA_964201235.1 Gemmataceae bacterium
TTTTACATGATCATTGCACCGGGCGGAGAGATTTATTCGCTTGATCATTATTTTCAAAAACTGCGCAGAAAAAAAGCTGGCGATCCCAAATGGAACGAACCCCCTAAACCTTTGATCCTTTCCAATTTTGTTACCCGAATGATTCAGATTCATTTCTGCATCATTTACCTTGCAGCATCAACCTCAAAACTTCAAGGCTCCTCTTGGTGGAATGGGACTGCTCTTTGGGGAGTTTTAGCTAACTATTCTTTTAACCCCATGCATATACCTTTTTACACATCATTGCTGGTTTTCCTTACAAAGCATAAAGTGCTTTGGGAAGTCGTCATGACTATAGGGTGCGTTTACACCATTGTGCTTGAAACTTCTTTTCCCTTTTTAGTTTGGAATCACAAATTGAAGTGGATCATGATTTGTGGCTCTATCATGCTTCATACTGGAATTGGACTATTGATGGGCTTAACCACTTTCAGCTTGTGCATGATAACTTTGGTATTAGCGTTTGTTCCGCCTGCATTTATTAAAAACTTGATTGATCGTTACGGAATAGGGCCATTCAAGCGCTCTTCCATTTAGCATGTTTTTAGGCCTTTAACTTACGATTTCGTTTATGCAACCCTTCTTTTACTAATTCCTTAAGATTTTGAGCATATCTGTCGATATTTAAGGAAGCCGTTATTTCTGACAGTGTCAGAACAAACGCTTTCTTTCCCATGGACATGATAATGGCTCTTTTGCGGAAAATTACTGACTCCTCCGCTTCCGCTAGTTTGCTGGCGTTTTATTGCATTATTTGCACGTCGCTTATCAATGCTGCACCGCCCACAGACACCTATTATTCCAGAGATGCTTCTTTTATCATTCCGTTTTCTTCCAACCCCGCTGACTCCAAAATTCAAAAAATCCTGCTTCATGTTTCTGAAGATTTTGGCAAAACTTACGCCCATGTAGGCACCGCTCTTCCAACCCAAAAACAATTCCTTTTCCGGGCCCAAAAAGATGGTTGGTACTGGTTCTCCGTACAAAGCCAGGAAATCGATGGAAGAATGGTCCCTGCAAATATCAACATCGCCCAGCCTTCCTTAAAAGTTTGCATCGATAGTACCCCGCCTTCGGTTGTTCTTCGGGGCGTTTTTAAAGATGGTTCCGCTTCGATTGATTGGGATCTCCGCGATGAAACCTTGGATCTTTCTAGCATGAGGCTGGAATTTCGGAATTCTGATGGCAAAGATTGGGTGCCTTTATCTGCCCAACAAATTGCTCAGGGGCAACATGTTTGGAACCCAGGTACTTCCGGAAATATTGAAGTCCATCTCACGGTAAGAGATAAATGCGGGAACTTTGGTGAAAGTTCTATCGTGATTCAACCAAATGGTACACGAGCTGGAAGTACAACGCAGGAAAATGGATCGGGTAAGGGCAATATATCCATGGTAAAGAGCAGGCGATTTCAGCTTAATTATAAAATTGATGATGTTGGACCTTCAGATATTTCCCGAGTGGAAGTTTATGTAACTCGCGATGGCGGCAAAGTATGGCGTAAGTATGATCAGGATGCGCCCAAACTTCCCCCGTGCATTGTTGATGTACCAGAAGAAGGCCGTTATGGTTTTACTCTTGTTGCCCGAAGTGGGGTAGACCTAGGCGAACATCCACCAAAATCGGGTGATCTTCCCCAATTCTGGGTTGAAGTTGATGAAACGAAACCTTTGGTTAAACTCATTGGTGTCGATGTTGGCCGGGGCATCGATCAAGGAAACCTCAGCGTAACATGGACTGCTGCTGATAAGTACTTAGGACCAAATCCTGTAAATATTTCTTATGCAAAAACACCTGAAGGCCCTTGGGTTGTAGCTGTCCCAAATCTTCCTAATACTGGAAGATATGTATGGCGTATGCCAGGCGAAGGGCTGCCTTACCAATTTTTTATCAAGGTTGAAGCCTCAGATCTTGCAGGAAATATTGGATCTGCTGAAACTACTGGTGCAGTGAAAGTTGATTTATCCACACCGAAGGCCAGAGTCACAGGCGTGGATGTTTCACCAGTTGGTGGTGGTGGTTATACGCCACCTGCAAGCCCTATCAATCAAGATATCCCTGCAGTGCCAGCGCCAAAACCAGCTTCTTCTTTTCCAAATACACCTTCCAGCACTATTCCAAGTAACAATGGTAGTGCACCCGCAAGCCCAACTTCTTTCCCTGGGCTTGGTTCTGAAGGAATGCCTACTTTCCCAACAAATCCAGTTCGACCAAAATAGTCTCGATTTTCCCACGCCACAAAGTAGCATGAATATCATGATCCGATATTCATCTGGGGAATTTAATGGAAGTTGAACAGTTCTTAAAAGATCAGGCAAAACTTCAATTGCAACCAGTTTATGTAATCACTGGTTCCGAAGACTACCTCCACAGAAAAGCGGGAAAAGCGTTAAAACATCAAATCCTTGCTGGAAACGAAGACCTCGGTTTAGCCTCTTTCGTGGGTGATAAGACCTCGTTTGCGGAAGTAAGAGAAGAGCTAACTACACTTTCATTCTTTGGTGGCAAAAGGCTCGCATGGGTTGAACAGGCGGATGATTTTGTAAGCAAAAACAGACCATCCCTCGAAAAATATTTTCAGGCACCTAGTTCCAATGGCGTTCTCATCCTTGAAACTTCTTCCTGGCCTTCCAACACAAAATTATCAAAAATGCTTGCCAAGGAAGCTTTAATTACTTGCGAAGCGCCCTCCCGAAAAGAAACCCTTGTCGCATGGTGCATTGCACAGGGAAAAAACATCCATGATAAACCACTCGCAAACGATGCTGCAAACCTTCTGGTAGAATTAATTGGCCCTGACTTAGGCAGACTCGATCAAGAAATCGCCAAGCTCGCCTGCTATGCTGCAGACAATCCAAAAATAAACGCCAAGGATGTTGATATGCTGGTTGGTCAGGGGCATGTTGAAAAGGTCTGGGTGCTGTTTGATCATATTGGACAAGGAAACCCTAGGGCAGCGTTTCAATTATTATTTGAGTTATTCGAACAAGGCGAAGAACCCATGAAGCTTCTTGGGGCATTTAGTTCACACCTCCGAAAGTTGGCCTACGCAGGAAGATTTGCAATGCAAGACAAACCCATGGCTTTCGCATTGGAAAAAGCTGGGTTTTTCAGTTTCACAAAAACCAGCGCTGAAGCTCAACTTCGGAAAATTGGACGCAAAAAAATCAATAAGGTTTTAACTTGGCTCATTGAAACAGATACAGGAATGAAAGGGGGCAGCCAAATCCCTCCTAAAACACTTATGGAAAGATTACTTTCTATGCTTTGCTCCAAATAACCCCATTTCAAGGAACAAATCAATGACTCAATCTAGTAACAAAAAAACCAGAATCCTAATCACTATGGGTGATGTCGCAGGGGTAGGCCCCGAAATCATTGTAAAGGCATGGGACGAAATTCTTGCTTTTTGCGACCCAGTGGTGGTGGGTGATCCGGTATGGCTAGAAAAAGCCATTCATCTACTCAACAAAAATGCAAAAGTTCAGATCATCAACGAACCAGAGCAGGCCACGCCACAACCAAATCTTATAAGTTGCACCAATATCAAAACAGCAGATTTGTCTACTATTAAAATATGCGATGTAAACGCCTCTGCAGGCAAGGCTGCACATGATTATTTAATACAAGCGATTGATTGGGCAGTTGAAAAACGAGCTGGTGCGATAGTTACCGCACCGCTTCACAAAGAAGGATTGCATCTTGCGGGGCTTGATTATCCAGGACACACAGAAATATTGGCATCCAGAACCAAAGCTCCAGAGCATGTAATGATTTTGGCACTTCCAGAATTGGCAGTAGCCCATGTTACATTACACCTGGCATTAAGAAATGTCTTTGATGAACTTAGCATCGAAAGAATTGTCGCTAGGGCTCAACTCTTAGAAAATTTACTTACTAAAGTTTTAAGCCGCACACCTCGCATTGCGATTGCCGCACTCAATCCACACGGCAGCGATGGCGGGCTTTTTGGTAACGAAGAGCAAACGATCATCCAACCTGCAGCAATTCTTTGCAAGCAACAAGGAATGACAGTATCGGGGCCAATCCCTTCTGACACTTTATTTTTAAGAGCAAGCCAGGGGGAATTTGATGGAGTGGTTGCCATGTACCACGATCAAGGTCACATCGCATTAAAACTTCTAGGCCAACGCAGAGCTGTTAACATTACTGCTGGTTTGCCGATCATTCGAACCAGTGTTGCCCATGGCACGGCTTACGACATCGCTTGGAAAGGCATGGCAGACGAAAGCAGTTTGGTTTCTGCAGCGAAATGGGCTGTTAAACTAAGTTCATGATAACTTTTTAAATGAGATTTTAATCTTCTTATCATATTTCGATATTTCTGAAATAAAGTAGAGTTTAAGCTTGAGCTTTAGTAAAAAACTGCAAAATTGTAATTTAACTAGGAAACCTTTGCATTGTTTAAGGGTTTAGTAGGTATGGCGATTTATATTGGGGCAAGTAAGCCCCGGAATCACCAGCCTTGGAAGTTTTTCCGAGGTAGAGGGCTATGTTTATTAAACGGGAGTATATCATTATGTTTCGTCGTATGTTTGTAGCTGCTGCTGCAGTTGTATTTGTTGCTTTTGGTGTTATCGCTGGCGAACACAAGGGTGCTATCACCAAGTACGAAGCTGGCACAAGCCTTACCATCAAAGTTAAGAAGGAAGAAAAGACCCTGAAAATCGCTAAAGATGCCAAAGTTGACGATGCAATCGCTAAGAAACTTGGCAAAATTGGTGAAAAAGGCGTTCCCGCCGTTGTAATCACCAATGACAAAGACGAAGTAACCGAAATCAAAGCTGGCGAAAAGAAAGCCAAGTAATTCGGTACTGTTTATTAAAAAGAAGCCCGACTGCTAACCCAGTCGGGCTTTTTATTTAAATTAAACACTTTCACTATTGATTTCGCCCCATGTAATGATAGGATTTTAGTTTATGCAATAGGTTTATGGACCAAGTAAAGGCTTATGTTAGCCTGACGGAGGTCG
>CAXNFS010000234.1:0-5025 GCA_964201235.1 Gemmataceae bacterium
AAAGGCCTTTTTGGCAATCTGCAATCAATGGAAGGTACTTTAGAAGTCACAGGCTTGTATTGGCATTTTGTCGACCTCGTGTGGCTTGTTCTTTATCCGATTATTTATTTACTGTAGGCAAAAATCATGGAACACAAAGAACATTCTGATAGCCAAACCATGCTGTTTATTACCGCGACTGTCCTTGCATTCAATGCGCTACTGCTTCCTATCATCGGGGCTTATCTTGAAAACAAGACCAGACTTTTTGCAATCCTTGGGATCATCTGTTTTCAAGTCGTCCTTGCAAGTTTAAATTTCATGCATATCAAACGCGATGTTAAAAATGTCTGGTTCATTATCCTTCCAACGGCTTTACTTTGTTGCTTTTTGATCGCTGGCCTCCTACCAGACACCATTTTTTATCGCCAAAGGTAACGCCCATGAAGTCTTACATTTATTCTTATTTGATTCTCTTTTCACTCATCTCTGTGCTCGGCTGTACTAATAAAAAGAGCATTACCGAAAAACTTGAAGATTTTGGCACCGTAGGAGATTTCTCTTTCCTTGAACGCAATGGTGAACAAATTTCTCAAGATGACCTTAAAGGCAAAGTATGGGTCGCCTCTTTTGTTTTCACCCGCTGCACCGGCCCCTGCCCTCAAGTTTGCGCCACCCTTGCCCGCTTACAGGAAAAACTAAAAAATATTCCCGACCTGCGAATTGTTACTTTCACCGTTGATCCTGAACGCGATAACCCCAAAGAATTAAACCTTTACGCTGAAAACTTCCGAGCAGACCCAAAACGCTGGTTTTTTCTTACAGGCAAAGAAGATGATCTACATAAATTAATTAAAGAAAAGTTCAGACTTGCAGTCGGTCATAACTCCCCTGAGCAGGCAAAACCGGGCAATGAGTTCATCCATAGCCCTAGAATCGTTCTCATTGACAAGGCAGGACATATCAGGGGCTATTTTGAAGGCACACCCACCACGCCTGAAGGCGCTACGGTTGATAAATTCGAAGATAAAATCAAAGCTCTCGAAGCTCATATTGTTACACTTTCCCTGGAGAAATAAGACCGTGGAGTTCCTAAACCAATTCATTTGCCCAGGGTGGAATGCTAGCCTTAACGGCTTGGCAGGCTTATTAATCATCGCTGGCTTTTTAGCCATCAAAGTAGGCAAAAACAAAAAGCTTCACTCTGCTTTTATGCTGACCGCTGTTGCAGTATCCGCAATCTTTCTAGCTTCCTACCTCTACTACCATTTGGTTGTCAAAGGCGGGGTTGCGACCAGTTTTCGTGACAAAAACCCTGATGCCCCAGATATCATCCGATATCTTTATTTCACCATCCTTATTACGCACACCATCCTTGCAATTGTTGTCACCCCCATGATTCTAATTACCGCCTATCATGGCATTAAAGATAATCTTTCCAAACACATGCGACTTGCCCGCATCACTTTCCCCATCTGGCTTTATGTTTCAATAACTGGTGTTGTGGTCTATTGGATGCTCTATAGAATGTACTAAGGGAGAAAAAACCATGAACATCAACAAATCGATGATTGTAAAAATAAGCTTAGCGGGATTCATTGCTCTTGCATTGCATCTGAATGCAAACGCTTGCCCCAACTGCAGGGATGCAACACGAAACTCCCCAGAAGCTAGCCAAGCCGAACAATACAACGAAGCAAGGGCCTTCAATAAAAGCATCTACCTAATGGCAGGTATGCCCTTCGCTCTTGTTACAGGCTTTGGAATCTTCCTGAGAACTCTACTCAAAAAGCAAAATCAGCAACTGAACAAATAATAGCCCGGTGCTTGATTGCTTATAATCTTTAAAAACAGGCGGTTGAACTACGGGATTGGGGCCATATCAAATTGAAATGGTATATCTTGATACTTCATGGCCGTAACAGACTTATAAACCAAGTTCCAATCTGAAAAATCCCCCAATGCTTTATCTTTCAGTAAGAAATGATATGTAATAGATGCAGTCCTATTTTCCATCATCTCGACAATGTAACCATCCGTTGGCCATTCTTTAAGATTCTTTTTGTTAACAAGTTTTAATTGATTGAGTACTGCCCAATTCTGGCTCGTATCAAACTCCGGCCCTTGATCCCCTATTTCTGTCCGAATACCAAAGGAAATTTTAGTAGTTCCTATTATTACTTTTTTAAGACTGGAAGAAGAACCTTTATCATTTACTTTAGGTTGATCTTTCACACCTTCTGCAACTAATTTTGAAAGGCTTCCTAATTCGATTTGCTCAAAATTCACTGGGATTATAGCTTGGATTATTCCTTGGATCGAAAAAGTTTCAGCCTTATCCCTTTTCAAATAAGGGATATTAATGACAAATGGTAAACTCTTAACCCCTTCTACCGGAGCAAACGACTTTCCCTTAGTGGATATAGGCGCAAGAACTTTCCCCTGATATTTGGATTCAATTTCATAAGCAACGGTATTAATTAAAACGGGCTCAACTTTATCCGACCACTCAAGTAGAAAATCAAGCTTCGTGACAGAATTAGAAAAATCCAAATCGATTACTGAAGAAACACGGGTTAGTTTTGTCTTAAAAAAAGAAGAACCTAGTGTTTTCCCCTCGTATGCATAAAGACTTGCAATCAAGAACGAAAATGCAAATACAAAAAGAAGCACAACACTCTTTTTAAAACTCATCACTCCCATTAACCCACCAATAAAAATTTATTCTTCATCAAAAGCGGAAATCTAATGGTAACAGAAACATACAGTTAATGTTATAAAACAAACCAATCAACAATATTCAACTGCTCAGCTTAGTTACTAAATGATGAAAAAAGACTCATTGCAGTTTGAAAGATGGTCACTTTACGACAAATGATAAAACCAATGAATAAAAGCTTTCAAGTGTAGGTGTTTTCATCCCAGAAACTTTTCCCATGTCGTCAAATCGCCGCAATTCAACCGCTGATTTGTAATAAAGATTCGATTCAAACTCCGCACCCTCACTATCAGACATGGGGCCGCCTTGAATTTCAAGACTCAGACGGGATGCAGGCGATAGACCATCGATATAAGCTTTACTTTTATGACACAAATATCGCTTCGCAGCAACATGCAACCTTATGGGTTCTAATATCTCGGACCCAAAAAAGCTTGCCAGCTTTATCACACCCAGATCTTCATGGCGCATATCTACACCATGGCTCGCAACATCTTCACCTTCATCATGTTGAAGATGCCCATAATCATGGAGAAGAGATGCAACCACAACAGCATCTGAACTATTGAACTGCATTGCAAAGGTCGCGGTTTGCAATGCGTGTTCCAATTCGGTTACCGATTCACCATACTGGCGATGACCAACCTTGTTATAGACATCAAAAATCATCTGAACGATTTGATGGGGTGTCATAAATGCCTGTAAGTAACCTAATATAAATTACAAATTAACAATTTAACCATAGGGAATTTAGATCCTAATAGCAAGCAAAAGAATGCCGACTAAATACAAGGCTGAAGCACAAGAGATGTTTTTTAAAAGTAATTGGATCGGACAAATCGTCCTTCGCTTGCGCTTTAGCCATGTAAGACGAGAAAAGTTTTATATCGAGGCAATGAGCTTGATAGAAATTCCACAGCTTACGACTCAGAATGTGAGGCGAGGAATAATTTTTAACGCCTTTCCTTCGCTTGTGTTTATGGTTTTTAATAACTGCGAAAGGCTCCAACCCATTACAATTTACTCAACATTTTAGCAAACTATTCTAACTATACAAAAGACAAGCGAGATTACCTGAAACCGGAAAGACCAATAGCGAAATATATTCAATGGCTTGGCTTGAGTATTAGGCTTGGAATGGTCAAGGGAATGTCGGATTGTTTCCGGTCGCCAAGAAAAGGCTGGTCATAAGATTGTTCGGAGTGAATGCGCTGGTGTGACCGTCGCAGTATAGGACATTGAATACCCCTGTGTGCCGTTGATCAGGGTAATGCGTCTTTGGATTCGTGGTGTCGGGAAACGGCCAGGCACCGCGGGGGTTTACCGTAGTCGCAGCGTGGGTGGAGTCGGCACAGCCAGGTGTCTTCCCGTGGTCCCACACGATCAAGATGTTCGATGTTCCGTTACCATTCGTGAGTTGAAGCAGGCTTTTCCCGTTTGGACCTCCGTTGACATAATTCATACCGTAACTGCACTGATACGCATTCCACGTGGCAGGGTCTACGCCTGTCGGGCAATTAAACACCTTCGAATTGCCATCAATATATGGCCAGAGCAAACCCGCGGAGTAGCCACCATTACTATAAGTATTGTCTGGGTTCGGGCTGCCTTGAGCGGTTGTTGAAGTGGAAGGAGAAGGACGATTATCGTACGGGGACCACCATATCTCTTTAGGGCCAGTCCAAATAGCCGCAGATTTCAGGGAATAACAATTCGTATCGTACAAGCCTGAAGTCGAATCGCAACGGCGGTATCGAGGAAAGGCCAAAAGCGCGTTATGGTAATTGTGGATTGCTAGACCGATTTGCTTTAGGTTGTTGGTACAAATGACTTTCGCCGCTGCTTCTCGAACTTTCTGAACGGCTGGAAGGAGTAAACCAACGAGAATGGCGATGATGGAGATAACAACAAGCAACTCAATCAAAGTAAAAGCAGTTTTAGAAAAGGATTGATTTGTCATAAGACAATTCAAAAAAGAGATGTTTCAAAAAAGTGAGGTATAAAAAAATAACCTCCCCGAAGGGAGGTTATTTAAAAACCCGGCAATAACCTACTCTCGCCCTTAACAGACTACCATCGGCTCTAGATGCTTAACGGCCGTGTTCGGAAAGGGAACGGGTGTGGCCATCTAGATAAGCTCACCGGGAAGATCGTGACAAATAGGCAGCGGTAAGAAGTGGAAACATTTGGAGAACCTGAAGAGAAAAAAGGATCAATGCGTCCAAACAATCGACTATTAGTACTGGTCAGCTAAGACTATTGCTAGCCTTGCACACCCAGCCTATCAACCTCGTGGTCTTCAAGGAGTCTTCGTTCTAAGAACATGG
>CAXNFS010000235.1:0-5001 GCA_964201235.1 Gemmataceae bacterium
CCTTGCCCAGATTCTTAAGCCTTCGTTTTTCAGGTTTTCACCTGCCTCGTTTGGTTCTTAGCTTTGGGTTCCCCAACCCGTTTGCTGCAAACCGTTCGAGCGACTTAAGTGAGGGCTGAGATACCCTGTTTGTAATAACTGTCAATACATGATTGAATTACTTTCAAAGTTTTGAAAATTTTTCAAAAGCCTTATTTAATAGGTGTAAAACAAGGCTTTTTCTAAGCTTTGTATTTTTGCTTGGAAATTAATATTGGATTTTCAGGCAGATAATGTCTTGGATAAGCTGATATAAAGGTTTTATGCTTGTTTGAAATAATTCCCGATCCATAATTGATTATCGAGCCTTTTACTTTTTGGAGATTTTTCGTTGAGTACATTGGAAATTCATCAGAAAGATGGCACTATCTGGAGCATGGATGTTTTAGGTTCCTTGGAAATAGGCAGGCAGCGCATTGGCGAGCCCAATCCCATTGCGTTCATCCAAGGTTCGGGTGAAAATGGATTCGACCGATTGGTTGTCGCACCCTTGGCAGAGGCATCCTTCAGCAGAAGGCAAATCACCCTTGAATTGTTAAACGCTAAAACCTTACGGCTGACCAATACTTCGAAAAAACCTTGGCAACTTGATGTTGAAACCATGCTTGAGCCCAATCAGGTTGTTGAAAAATCCATTCCTTGTTCTTTTGCTTTGCATACCTTGTTGTTCAAGATCCATGCTGATTCTCAAAATATTCCAGTAGAAGAAGTCGAGATTTTTCATTCCATCACTGATTCCATCAGCGGTCATGCCACCATTCTTGAGCAATCCAACAAGCTTGCCAATGTTACTGATGCGGAGTTTATTGACATTGTGAACTGGTTGCAAATGACCATGCAAGTCCTTCAAGGCACTATTGGAAGCCAAGATTTTATCAAAGAAGCTGCAATTGCCTTGGTTGATATTGTGGGCCTTGAGTCTGGGCGGGTTTTACTCGGGACACCAGGGAATTTGAAAGTTGCAACCGCTCATCCTCCAGAGTTTTTTAATATTAAAAACTGGGAGCCAAATAAAAACATTGTGAAAAGGCTTTCTGAATTTAAAAAGACAATTTGGCATACTGGCGAAATTAAAGTCGGGAAAACTAATCTAGGAGCCATGGCTGTCGTGGCTGCACCTATCATGGATTCTAAAGGTAATTTTCTTGGTGTCCTGTATGGTGAAAGATCCCCCACCGGGCATGAGCGCCGCTCTGCTATTATCGAAGGTCTTTTAGTAGATATGCTTGCTTGTGGATTATCCACAGGCTTAGTTCGCCAAACACATGAAAAAGATGCAGTGCAAGCTCGGGTGCAATTCGAACAATTCTTTACTCCTGAATTGGCTAGGCAACTTGCCTTGGAACCTACATTGCTTCATGGCAGAGAAGCGGATGCAACATTATTGTTTTGCGATTTAAGGGGTTTTAGCCGGATTAGTGAACGCATTGGGCCCGAAGGTACCAATAAATTGATGAGCGCTATTTTTGATGCGCTTTCCAAATGTGTTCAAGATCAATCCGGGGTTTTAGTAGACTACCTTGGTGATGGTATGCTTGCAATGTGGGGTGCGCCAGGGCATCAACCAGATCATGCAAAGCGGTGCGTAATCGCAGCTCAAAAAATGCAATTGCAAATTCCCCTGATCAATGAAAAGTGGAGTAAGCTGATTGGCGAACCACTTGCCCTGGGGATTGGTATTAATTCTGGGAAAACCTGGGTGGGAAACACCGGATCATCGATCAAATTTAAATATGGCCCACTGGGGCCCTCGGTGAATTTGGCAAGCCGGGTTGAAGGGCTTACAAAATATCTACGCAGCTACCTTTTAGTTACCGGTGCCACCAAGAAATTATTAGATGATAGTTTCCTCACGCGAAGGGTTTGTAAAACCACCGTGGTGAATGTGGTTGAGCCCGTTGATATTTATGAGGTTTTTGTTGAAGCGAACGAAAAAAGTAAAAGGCTGAAACAAGTTACGGAACAAGCTTTGATAGAACTCGAAAAAAACAATTTCAGGGAAGCATCGAAGATCTCAGTGTTTAGCCTGGCAGAATTCCCAGATGATGGGCCCCTTATTTTGATTCTTCACCGTGCCGTGGAAATGCTGATGAACCCCACTCAAGCGTTTCAGCCTGTTTGGCATCCGCCTGGAAAATAGATATCACGGAATGAGATTAAGATTGCAGGTTTTCTAGCATTTCTTTGCGTGAAATTAGGCGTTGGCCCCTGCATTCATCAATATGAAGCGCTTTAAGCAGCCTTTTTCGCAGTTTTACCATCGCTTGTTCTACTGCGTTGAATGAAATGCTTTTCATTTGGATGGCGCCCCCTGCTCTGCGATCATGCCCACCCGCCCTGCCCATCCGGCCAACTACTTTTTTCAGGAGTTCGCCAGCCTTGGCGTTGGCACCCGACGCTCGCGCAGAAAGAATTAATTTGTTTTCAAAAAGCCCTGCGCATACAGCCCAATCAACTTCTTCAAAACGAATCAGGAAATCAACAACTTCTGCTGCAAGTTCGGGTTGGGGCAAATCGTGAACCCAGCTAATGATTAGCCTGTCATAAATAAATGAACTTTGTAACGCTTGAACTACGCCTTCAAAATGCGATTGGGGCAAGCGGGCGTTTCGTATCTCTGCAAGTAAATCTTTATCAGCCTTGGGGAAAAGCCAAAGCAACGCTTCTTCATCTGCACTGCTTGCATGCCTGGGGAAACCCATTAATTCGGTTTCCATCCCATACATCATTGCAGTAGCAACCTTAAATGATACTTCCACATTTTGCTCGCGAAGATATTCTGCAACCACAGAACAAGTTGCACCCATGCTCTTGCGAACATCTATGAAAGGGATTCCCCGCACATTTCCGGGTGTGTCATGGTGATCAATCACAGCCACCAAAGGAACGCCATTTTCATTGGAATGCCTACCCGTTTTAGGCTGACTATCCACCATTACAGCAACATCACCTTCGTGCCATTCAATTCCATCCATCGGAACTAATTCTAACCCAAGAAGATCTACCATGGCTCTGTTTTCAGAGCGATTGATCAGGCCATCGCGGGTCAATCGGATTTTTTTTCCAAGTACGCTTTTTACAAGATGAGCAAGCCCAACCATGCTGCCAATGCTATCTGGATCAGGGTTGATGTGAGAAACAAAAGTAACTCTGGTGGCATTTTTGATTTCTGCAAGAAATCGGTCCGAGCGCAACTGGGTGGTGGTGCGATAGTTGACCTTCGATTTTCGGGTGGAAGGTTTCTTTAGTCCCTTAGCTTTCATGACTTTACCATTTCGAAGCGTTTTCTTTTTTGTCTTCGCCTGTAATGCATCAGCTTTAGCCAATACCGTACTCATAATATTTCTTTGCTCAATTCTTGAATGCGATTCCATTGCTTTAATGTCACGGGCATAACTGAAAGTCTAGGTATTCTAACAAGTTCCCAGTCCGAGAACGAAGAATCTGCTTTAATTTGAAGAAGACTTACCGGATTTTTAAGTCGTTTGCTGGGAACAACTTCCACCACCACTAATTTTTCATTCGCAGAATTCGGGTCTTTTACAGGCCCCGCGCTCACGAGCATTTCCCCCACCACGGCCTTTTCCTTACCAGTGTGGTAAAAATAGACTTTATCACCCTTAGTAATTTGCCTTAAGTACTTAAGGGCCAATGGGTTAGCTACCCCATCCCAAAGGGTCTTGCCTGCTACTTCGAGGTCAGCATAAGAAAAGTCATCAGGTTCTTGTTTGAAAAGCCACAAGTTCATATTTGATATGCAGTTAAAACAAATGAAGCGAGTTGGATTCCGATGGAACGCAAAGGATTACCCAGCCTGCAAGATTAGATTTTAACCGTACCGACTTTCCATATCAAGGGCTTGGTGGGTCTTTCCCAAGAATGATTGCATTTAATATCGCTCGCTGCCTGTCTGTTAGGTTTCTTGGGGAATTTGAGAATATTGCGTCTAATCGGAACGCTTCTTTAGTTTGAATGAGGGCTTCTTCTCGAAGTTCAGCCCGATTAGGTCTTTTTGCATCTGCCAAATAAGCTTTCCAAAGGAGGTTTGCCAGCTGGAAACGCAGCTTAATTTCGTAGGGATCAAAAGGGATGGCTTGCCTAAGTGCTTGTGCGGCATCGAGATACTGATTAACAGCTTGGTTTTTGTTGCTTTCTGCGTAAAGGGTTCGAATTTGAGCTTTAACTAAAGCGGGCTCGATCGACTCCTGATTCGATTTTGCAGCTCGGTCCAGTTCCTGAAGGGCTGCGTTGCCAAAAGCCAGCGCTTGGCCATCGCCATTTCGGGTGGCTTCGAAAAATGCAACAGGGTACCAAGTGCCAAGTAAGAGATTCCAGCGAGGATTCTGTGGCTCTAAAGCAGAGGCTTGCTGTAAGGGAGAAAGCACCATCGTGCGAAGTTTAAGAAGCTTGGAATCATTTTTTCTATCGGGCGGGGAAGTTGCAATTAATTGTCCATTTTGAATTGCCTGGGTTCCTAAAGTGAAGGCGTTGGCAAGAGGCAAGAAAACGCCAACCATAAAAAATCCCGTAACCCCAGCTACTATAGGAAAGACCCACGCAGGCCTTAGGCCCCTGATGGTTGAATCTGAAAAAGTGGTGCTCCATGCCAGAGCTGCAACCGTCCAGAAAGGCACCATCACCGAAGCGAATATGATGCTTCCCGAAACGCAAAGATTCAGCAGCATTGCAATCAACCCTGCGAGTAAAATCCTCTTCATCCAGAATTTGTTGATGTGAAGGTTTTCTAAAACACCAATCGCAATAAACCAACCCGCAGTTCGCAGCAGTGCGCCAATGCTTTCATTGATCAGATCCGAAGGCGGTTTGTATTCAACCCGCAGGACGAATGCAATCAACAGTCCCAACATGCCCCCAAGGTAACAAACCCAAGGCGGAATTGGATTGCTATACTCCTGCTCTGATGATTCATTTTCATGATGCATCACCAGTCGTTGGAATAAT
>CAXNFS010000236.1:0-4989 GCA_964201235.1 Gemmataceae bacterium
GACCAGTCCAGTCTGAGGTCTCCGCCCCTTAAATGGGCAATAATAGATCTATTTGTTCTGCCGGTGAGCACCCCAGCGACTGCAACCGCACAAGCCCCAGTACCACAGGCCAAGGTTTCCCCAGAGCCCCTCTCCCAAACTCGCATGGTAATTTCGCCAGGATTATCTACCCGAACAAATTCAACATTCGTCCTTCGAGGAAATGCCGGGTGCTTTTCAACCTTCGGGCCTATCCCCAAAACCATATCATTGGTGATTTCATTTACAAAGGTGATGCAATGTGGATTACCCATCGAGACACAAGTTACTTTTAATTCCACCCCATCAATAACAAGTGGAACTTCCAAAGGAGGCGTGCCTAAAAGTGTCGTGGGAATGTTTTCTGCAATCAGAATTGGTTCCCCCATATCCACTCTTACTTGATGGCATTTACCACCCGCTGTTTCCAATTCCAGCTTCAGAACCCCTCTGCCTGTCTCGATTGCAAGTGCTGTTTTTTTTGCAATGCCATGGTCGTAGACAAACTTTGCCACACATCGGACCCCATTGCCACACATTTCGGATTCACTGCCATCGTTGTTGAACATGCGCATGCGGGCATCCGCTTTATCGGAAGGGCAGATAAGAATTAGCCCATCGCCACCCACACCAAAATTGCGATCGCTGATTTTCGTTGCTAACGAAGTGATATCACTGGGCAAAGGCTGCCTAATGCAATCGACATAAACATAATCGTTGCCTATTCCCTGCATTTTTACGAAACGCATAACGAAGTTCCTTTATTCCCATTCGATGGTTGCAGGTGGTTTGCTGCTGATATCGTAAACAACTCGATTGACGCCTTTAACCTGATTGATGATTCTGGTGGAAATGGTTGCAAGCAGCTCGTAAGGCAAATGAGACCAGTCTGCAGTCATAAAGTCATCAGTTTCAACAGCTCTGACTGCGATCACATTTTCGTAAGTTCTTCCATCACCCATCACACCCACGGTTTGCACAGGTAGTAAGACGGTGAACGCTTGACTGGTTTTCTTGTACCATCCGGATTTCTTGAGTTCGTCAAGCAAAACGGTGTCTGCCTGCCGAAGTATTTCAAGTCTGGTTTTGTTGATAGCCCCAATGCAACGAACCGCCAAGCCCGGGCCAGGAAAAGGATGGCGCCAAACGGTGCCCTCGGGTAACCCGAGTTCAAGCCCAAGCCTTCGAACTTCGTCTTTAAATAAATCTTTCAAAGGTTCTACAAGATCAAACCCTAGCTCTGCTGGTAGCCCGCCAACATTATGGTGCGTTTTAATCGTAGCAGCAGGGCCGTCTACTGTTCCGCCGCTTTCAATAACATCTGGGTAGAGTGTGCCTTGGGCCAGAAATTTAGCATCTTTAATATGCTTGGCTTCATCTTTGAATACATCGATGAAGACATGGCCTATGATTTTGCGCTTTTGCTGTGGATCGGTAATGCCATCGAGTGCGGTTAAAAACCGATCCGAGGCATCAACTACATGAAGGTCTGCGTTGAAGTTATCGCGGAAGGTTTTACGAACCATGTCTGATTCGCCCTGCCTGAGCAAGCCGTTATCAACAAAAATGCAAGCCACCTGCTTACCAATGGCTTTAACAAGAAGTGCAGCAACCACGGAGGAATCAACACCGCCTGAAAGACCACAAATAACACGATGACTACCAATGGTTTTACGAAGGTTAATGATCGTCTCATCAAGGAAGCTGCCTATTTTCCAGAGCCCTTCGCAACCGCAAATTTCATGGAGGAAGTTCTTTAGTATCGCAGTTCCCTGAGGCGTATGGCTAACTTCTGGATGAAACTGCAATCCATAAACGGGAAGTGTCTTGTGCTTGGCAGCAGCCATTGGGCAGGTTTCAGTCGATGCCAAGGGGATAAAGTCTTGGGTGTTGTGATCTACTTGGTCGCCATGGCTCATCCAGACGGTGATTTCGGAGGGGATATTTTTGAACATGCCATCAGAAGATTTTGTGTTACAGATGGCTTTGCCGAATTCTCTTGATGGGGCGCGCTTGACATCGGTGCCTAAGGATTTACAGGCAAGTTGCATACCGTAGCAAATTCCAAGCACTGGAATTCCGAGCTTGAAGATTTCAGGGTCACACTTTGGGGCGCCATCTTCATAAACGCTGGCAGGGCCACCGCTCAGAATTATCCCTTTGGGGTTAAGTTCTTTGATGCGTTTTGCAGAAATATCGTTGCGAACAATCTGGCAAAATACGTTCAGCTCTCTCACTCTGCGAGCGATAAGTTGCCCATACTGAGATCCAAAATCAAGGATTAAAACTGATTCGCGAATTTTGATGTCTGCCATGAAATCTCTCATTATTTTAAAAAGTTAATTTTATTGAGCTTTACTGAAAGGGTAATGAAATAAGTGGGAAATAATGGAAAGTATTTGATTAACTCTTCCCTAATTCTTTGGAACGCAAGGAGGCAGCAACAACAGCATCGATGAAAGCCCCACGCACGCCTTTGTTTTCGAGGGCGTGAATACCCGCAATGGTGGTGCCCCCAGGGCTAGCAACCATATCTTTAAGCTGGCCGGTGTGAAGTCCGGTTTCTAACACCATTTTGGCCGCGCCCAGCACTGTTTGGGCAGCTAGGGAGGTCGCTAAATCACGAGGTAAACCCGCTTTTACGCCGCCATCGCTCAATGCTTCGATTACTAGATAAATAAACGCAGGACCGCTGCCACTTAGCCCGGTAACTGCATCTAATTGAGATTCGGGCACATGGAAGGCTTTTCCGATCGCACCAAAAAGCTTATTCGCCAACTCTTGATCGCCTGGTTTTACACCGGTTCCACAGGCAAATGCGGTTGCAGAAGCCATCACCAACGCCGGGGTGTTAGGCATGACACGGATTAGCCGTGTGCTTCCTGTTCCTTGGGCCAAAGTTTCTAGATTAATGCCCGCAGCAATAGAAATAATCAAATGATCTGGCGTTATCAGGGGTTTGATTTCTGCAAGCAGTGTTGCCATGATTTGCGGTTTTACAGCAAGGATAATAGTTTTGCATTTGAGGAGAACATCTTTGCTTCCCGGGGCGGTTTTGATGCCCGAGGCGGTGGTAAAAGCAGCGCAAGCCTCTGCAGAAACATCGGTTGCAAGGCAATCAGCGGCATTGGCAAGGCCAGCATCTTTCCAGCCAACTGCCAGAGCGGTAGCCATTTTTCCCGCACCTAAAAAACCTATTCCCATGATTCAACTCTCCAGCACTTGGGTGAAAACCAAAGGATCATTGTATTTCTTTCCAGCCTTTTACGCAATGAAGCTGGAATTGGTTCCTTTAAAACCTTATAACAGGTAAGCAGAACATTCTTTTTTATGGTCATAGGAGGCTTGCAATGGCAAGTGCAGACAGCAATTCGATTTCGCAACGCAGTGGTTGGTCCAGTTTGTTGGATTTGACCCCATATCACTGGTTCGTATTCATCATCTGCTGCCTGGCTTGGGATCTGGATTGCATGGATCAGCAACTCTTTGTGCTGGCTAGAGGCCCTGCGGTGACGGAATTATATGGCAAACCAGAAGGGATGGATGCTAAAAAAATCGAAGATAATGTGAAACTTTATGGCACCTATTCCACTTCGATTTTCCTTATTGGTTGGGCCATTGGCGGCTTGGGCTTTGGCGTGATGGGCGATCGCAGAGGTCGCGTTAAAACTCTGATGACCACCATTTTAATTTATTCTGTTTTTACAGGATTAAGCTCATTCTCAATTGGAATCTACGATTTCATGTTCTATCGGTTTTTAACGGGGATGGGGGTGGGTGGCGTATTTGGCGTCGCAGTTTCATTATTGGCGGAAACAGTACCGCCCCACGCAAGGCCTTTTGCTCTTGGTTTGTTACAGGCTTCGAGCGTGTTTGGAAACTGTGCGGCAGCCTTAATTTTTATATATCTGGGAAGCTTGCAAAAAGCGAAGTTCTTCGAAGGGATCGTGTTCCTCGGTTTTAATGTAACACCTTGGAGGATCATGTTTATCATCGGGGTGATTCCTGCGATTCTTACGGTTTTAATTCAAGGGCGTTTAAGAGAACCAGCCAAATGGCTTGAGGCTAAGGCTCGTGGAGTCAAGGCTGGATCGTTTGCAGAATTGTTTGGCCAGAAACCTTGGGGTCAGCATGCCATGCTTGGGTTGCTGCTCGCTTTTGCTGGCGTGGTAGGCTTATGGGGCATAGGATTTTTTGCGGTCGATCTAACGCGTACGGTTTTTACCAAGCAATTTGAAAAAGAAGCCATCGAGCTAGGAAAAATAGGCGATGATATGAAATCCTATGTTGAAGGAAATCGGGCCTTTTGGGGCGGCATCACATCTTTAGTGCAAAATATGGGCGCATTCTTTGGAATTTATGGCTTCACTTGGATAACCAGCCATCTTGGTAGAAGACCTACCTTTGCTCTTTTCTTCATCGCTGCTGCATTAAGCACCGCCATGGTCTTCATGAAACTTACCGAGTTCAATCAAATATTCTGGATGGTTCCCATCATGGGCTTTTGTCAGTTGGCCCTTTTCGGGGGCTATGCGATTTACTTCCCCGAATTGTTCCCCACCAACTTGCGTAGTACCGGTATTTCTTTCTGCTATAACTTTGGAAGGTTGGTAGCAGCGGGCGGCCCTGTGGTTCTAGGCATGTTAACCACCATGGTATTTACCAGAGAAAAAGGCTTTGAAGAACCTTTCCGCTATGCTGGTTTTGCCATGTGCTCTGTCTTTTTACTTGGCTTGATGGCTTTGCCTTTCCTTCCGGAAACCAAGGGCAAACCACTGCCCGAGTAATAGAATAACTTAATAGCATCTAACTTGGAGAAGATAAAATGTCTGTAGCTACACCGGATTGGGTTGCGCGCCATGATGCCAAACTTGTTGCCAGCGAGAATGGCAAGTCTTGGATGCTTTTCTTTGGTGATGAATTAACCTATTTGATCTCCTTGATTCCCTCGAAGGGTAAGCATGGGGTAAA
>CAXNFS010000237.1:0-4986 GCA_964201235.1 Gemmataceae bacterium
CCCAAAGCGGTTTTTTCCAGCAACAACCCTGCACCAGAAATGATTCCGGGAATAATACAAATCAGCAGGTACTTCTGCTGCATACTTGCCCATCATGAATTGCAAAGGCTCGCTCATTCTATTTCCACAACCTTACAAAAAACTATGTGTACCGGGCATTTAAATGATCAGGTTCAAAAAATCTGGGCAATAGCCTGTCAACCTGAAGCAAGCCATCCATTGTTACATCTGCCGAATTTTGACTAAGTTTCAACCAGCCTTCTTTTTCAAGCGACCCCCACTGAGAATCAAACTCCTTGAATATTTGAACTTTAAATTTATTTTCAAAGTAGTCTGATTCAAGGTGCCCGGTTTTAAGCTGCAAGATCATTTCTCGAATCAATTTTTGATGCATCGTCACGGGCAAAGCTCTACCGAGCGGAATAATACCCTTCTGCAATTCACCAAGATAATTATCCCAAGCATCCAAGTTTTGCAGATGAAACCCGTTGATATGCCCAAAAGAGGCCACGCCTGTTCCAAACATATCTGCCCCATGCCAAAGCTCATCCCGATAAACAAATTTCATTTTCGCCTTGCTCCGAACCAGAGTATAGGCACTCGATATCTCGTATCCATTTTCCATCAAAGTTTCAAAAGCATATTTAACCCATGCTCTTTTGGTGGGCCAATCAGAAACAGCCAAAGGATCAGGTTGATCAACCTGTTTTAATTCCTTTGAAAACACGGTATTAAAAGGAAGCTCCATCTGGTAAATGGTGATGCAATCAGGTGCAATTTCAATTGTTTTCTTAATGCAATCTTTCCAGTTTTCTGTGGTTTCACCCACCATGCCTGCAATGAGATCAATATTTATAAGAGGAAAATTCAGCTCCCGTGCCCAAGTATATGCCTTAACTATTTCGGCCGAATGATGGGCCCTGCCATTCGATTCAAGAATTTCATCATTAAAATTCTCAACCCCCAAACTTAAGCGCGTGACGCCCATTTGCCTAAGGGCAGCGAGCTTATGTTGCTGAAGAGTGCCTGGCTCGCATTCGAAAGTAACTTCTCTAGCGCCATTCCAAGTAAATGAGTTTTTTATGCCATTAAAAAGTTTTTCGAGTTGAGTAACACTCAAATAAGAAGGAGTACCACCACCAAAATAGACAAAGTCAAGATCTCTGCCACCACGCACAGGCAATTGGGAACAAAGAGCAATTTCTTGTATAAGTGCATCGAGGTAATTATCGACATCCTTGGCATTTTTATCGGTATAAACTCGGAAGTAGCAAAATTTGCAGCGTTTTCTGCAAAAAGGAATGTGCGCATAAAGCCCGAGGGTTGTGCCTGGTACTGGTGCGGCGTTTAAAACCTTATGGGCCTCGGGTAAAAAAGAAGGCTTCCAAAAGGAGAATGGCGGGTAGTTGGCGACAAAATAGTTGCCCAACTCGGTCTTTTCTGTGGTGGAATCACTCATGAATCAAATTCTCGGCTTGATTATTAAAATATTATTCTAATGTAATTTACCACTAATCCACACAATCTTTCTCAAAAACCTGAAGTAAATCAAACTTTTTACAATCTAAGGTTTGAAGTTTAAATCGCAATCGCTAAACTTATTGAATATGCCGAAGTGGCGGAATGGCAGACGCGCCGGACTCAAAATCCGGTACCCTCAAAGGTGTGTGGGTTCAAGTCCCACCTTCGGTACTTTTCATTTAGACATCATTTTATGTTGTTTTCCGGTCATTATTACTTATGAAGTGGAAACCAAAAACCTGCAAAGTTGAAACTCTTGGTTGTAAAGTTAACCAATATGAGTCGCAATACTTCAGGGAAATGCTTGAACTTAACGGCGTAGTTGAAGCATTAGATAATGAAAGCCCAGATCTTTGTATTATCAACACCTGCACCGTCACCCATGATGCAGACGCCAAGGGAAGAACCTTAATTCGGAAAATTCACTCCCGAAACCCAAATACCAAAATCTTAGTAACTGGATGCTACGCAGAACGCGACCCCAAAAGCATTGCAAATATCGATGGGGTTTCAAGCGTAAACGGTAACAAAGAATCGTTCCTTTCATCACTTGCTGAATTTGGGATCGACCAACGCCCATTAAACATTACCCGATTTGATGACCACCAAAGGGCCTTTGTCAAAGTTCAAGACGGTTGCCTGCTAAATTGCAGTTACTGCATTATTCCATCCGTAAGGCCTGCCTTAATCAGTAGAAAGCCTGAACTAATCCTTGCTGAAATTGCAGACCTTCAACTTTCTGGTTATCAGGAAATAGTTCTTACTGGAATTCATTTAGGCCATTACGGTATCGATCTAAGTAAAGGCAAAGAAAAAAGCGAATGGTGCAGACTATGGCACCTGCTCGAAAAAATAAGTTTAAGATTTCCCAATCTTAGAATTCGTCTAAGCAGCATCGAAGCAGCAGAAGCTCGAGATGATCTAATCGATGTAATGAAGACTCATCCTCTGGTTGCGCCTCACTTTCATTTATGCCTTCAAAGTGGCTCTGATGAAATTCTGCGTCAAATGCGTAGGCGTTATTCAAGGCAGGGTTTTATCGATAGGTGTGAACGCATTTCAAATACTTTGGATAGGCCTGGCTTTTCTACCGACATCATCATTGGCTTTCCTGGTGAAACCGATGCAGATTTTGACTCTACTTGCGACCTATCGCAAAAAATCGGATTCTTTAAAATGCATTTGTTCCCTTACAGCCCAAGAGAAGGGACCCCCGCAGCATCCTTAAAAGACCCAGTTCCCGCACCAGTAAAACTACAAAGACGAAAAATATTAGAGCAAATCGAACAAGAGAACCTGCAAAAATACCAGCAGTGCCTCTTGGGAATTAATGAACACATACTTGTTGAATCAAAATCGGTAAAAAGATCAGGTTGGGTGGAAGGCACTTCCTCACGCGGAATTCGGGTAATGTTACCAGGTATGATTGAAGCAGTGCGCCGTAAGATGATCCCTGTTAAAATAACCAGCGTTTATCAAGGTATGCTTGAAGCTGAACCACTTCCCGATCAAGATACAGACGAATTAATTCTGCTTCCAGCAAAACAAAGAATGCCCCTTGCATTAATTTCTCTATAAAATTGCTAATCAATTCACTTTTTAATTCTCCGACGATTTTACAATTAAATTCGCCGTAAGTATTCCCTGCTTGACATTAGTAATGGCTGGGCTAAATTAATAATAGAGAATAATTTAACGCCATTGATCCGACCGGAGATTTACCATGAGCCAATTTAAATTTATGAGTTACGAAAGACAGGGTGATGGCCTCTGTCTAAGATTTAAGAATTTAAGACCTTCCGAACTTGAGATCCAAGACTCATTCCAAGAAATCAAAAAAATCATAGCTGACGAGAAAGCCAACAAGGTTGCACTTAGCCTTGGGCCCAACATGGAATGCATGTACAGTGTGTTTCTCGGAAAAATAATTTCCCTACAAAGGCAATTAAACGAATTAGGCGGTAAGCTTGCTGTTTGCCATGTTAGCCCACAAGTAAAATCTATATTTGCAGCATGTAAATTGGATGACCGCTTTTGTTTCACCGACGATTTCCCAACCGCGCTCGAAGCCCTGAACAAGTAAAAATCAGACCTTAACTGATTGCCATTTTCCAGAGCCAAACCTGTAAATAAGCAATAATCCCCGGGCGAACAAATCAACGAACATTGCCAACCAAGCGCCCAGCAGCCCCCAGGCTAGCTCGGGCATGAAAATGCCATCTGCGGGATTTCTTGCAAACAGCAATGCAACAGGAATCCTTAAAAGAAAAAATCCAATCCAAGTAAAAAGTACAGGAACCCGGGTATCCCCCGCACCCCTCAATGCTGAAGTCATGATGATACATGAAGCTAAAAAAGGCATCGCAAAAGCTATCAATCGAAGAACAGGGGCCCCAATTCGAACTATTTCACCTTGAGCAGGATCGGGGCAGAAAACCAAGAACATAGATTCTGCAAAGAAAAAAAATACCCCACCCATGATCGACATGAATACAGCCCCCAAACCATATGCTGTCCATGCACAACGACTGGCCTCTTTTGGTAACCCAGCCCCAAGGTTTAACCCCACAAGCGCAGTCGCTGCAGTGCCAAATGCAGCACCAGAAAGATACCCCAAAGCTTCCCATCCTAGTGCTATTCCATGCGCACCACCAGAGGCCTCACCCAATCGATTTATAATTGCCAAAAAAACAAACTGCCCGAAGCCAATGCTAAGGCTATCTACTCCTGCAGGCAGACTGACTCGAAGTAACCTTCGAATCAATTCCACATCCAATTTTTCTTTTAAGTTCCACTGAAGGGAAGAAGAGCCTCTTATCAACAAACACATAACCAAAATGCTTCCTGCTAAATGGCTAAGGGAAGTACCAAGAGCAATACCTGGAAAACCAAGATGCAATATTCCTAAAAATCCCGTCGCAAGAATAAAAGATAATGGAATGTTAAGCACGGTTACAAAACCAAGAACCATTAATCCTGTAAAAGTATTTCCAGCCCCTACAAGGCAGGCAATACCCGCAGCTTCAACCATTTGAAATGGTAGCAAGATAAAAATATTAAAAAGAAAACCATAAGCTTCTTGCGCAGCAAGCCCCTGAAGCCCGATTAGGGATAAAATAAAAGGTACAAAATTAATCGCAAGAATACTTGCAAGCAGGCCAAAAAAAAACGCAAGAAGAAGGGATTGATGAACGACTTTTGATGCGGATTTAAAATCTCCCGCACCAACAAACCGAGCGATAAGAGCGGTACTACCCACGGTAACAAGGACACTGTAACTGGAAATAAGCCAGGAAAAGTATTGTCCTGTGGTCTGAGCTGTTTGAATTGAGAGGTGGGAAGAAGAATCGACCAGCAAAAATCTGCCTGCAATAAAACGATCCCACAGATTGATAATCAAGTGAAGGAATTGTAGGATCAAAGCGGGCCAGGCCAGATAAAAAACTTTTAGCAGGGTGGACTTGC
>CAXNFS010000238.1:0-4948 GCA_964201235.1 Gemmataceae bacterium
ACGAAGGTGGGTAGATTATCATTGGCACTACCAAGCGCGAAGCTGGTCCATGCACCCGCACTGGGGAAACCTTCAGACACATGGCCTGTGTTCATGAAAACGCATCCGGGCCCATGCGTGTTGGTTTTCGATTGCATGGAATGAATGAAAGCGATGTCATCCACATGGCGGGCCATATTGGGTAGAAGAGTCGTGATGCGCTTGCCAGACTTTCCCGCAGGTGCGAACTCCCAAGGCGGGGCCATCAGGTTACCATTCTTGCCTTGGAAGGAAGAGAAATTTTCTGCGCCTGGAAGTGGCTTGCCTGATTGCTTAAAGAGTTCGGGTTTGTAATCCCATAAATCGATGTGCGAAGCAGCGCCTGGGCAGAAGATTTGCAGCACTCGTTTTGCCTTGGGAGGAAAATGAGTAATACCTCTACCCGGTTCCCATGAGGTTTCTTTTGCAAGGGAATCATTTTGCAAAAGTGAACCCAGCCCGATGCCTGCAAGGCCGGTGAAGACACTATGAAACAAGCCACGCCTGTTAAGTTCAGAAAAACCTTGTGAGTCTGTTTTGTTCATGTTCATCTCAGGTTGATCATTTCGTTGGAGTTCAGCAGTGCCCTGCAACAGGCACGAAGGCCATGTGTGGAAACTAGTGCCTTTGCCCGGTTGAGTTCTTCTTCAGAAGGATTTCTTCCCAAAGCGAGATTGAATGCAACTTTAATTTGGATTGCGGGATCAATGGAGTTTGATTCTGTAACAACCCTTTGATTAAAGAAGTTTGCCATATCGAATGCAAATCGATGGTTCATGAGAGTAAGGGCTTGAAGTGGAGTAGTGGTGGAAGCCCTGCGCGGTTCAGCAAAGGCAGGGTCGGGAATATCGAAATCTGCAAGGATATCAACCCGAGCTGCACGGGCATTATGGTGATAAACAGCCCTGCGGTAAGTATCGGGGCCATGCACATCAAGCGGGACATAAGTCGCAACATTGTCTTGCTGATATTCATAAAGTCGAAAGCCTGGGCCACCCATTTTCAGATCAAGTTTGCCGGCAACGCTTAGGATGGTATCGCGAATTTCCTCGGCTTGCATCCTACGAGGTGGGAAGCGCCAAAGGTATCGGGTGTCGCCATCAATGCGGGCAACTTCGGGTTTGAAAACAGAAGATTGCTGATAGGTTTGAGATGTCATGAGAAGTTTATGGAGCGGTTTCAGATGCCAACCTTCGCTCATAAGTTTTGTCGCAAGCCAATCGAGAAGTTCGGGGTGTGTGGGCCTACCTCCCATGAAACCAAAATCACTGGGAGTATCAACAATGCCTGTGCCAAAATGATAATGCCAGATTCGATTGGCAAGCACACGGGGTGCGAGAGGGTTATCGTTTGCGGTAATCCAATTGGCCATTGCCAACCTTCGTTCGCCTTCGGGTTTAGCGACATCAACACTGTAATGTGAAGGGTTGTTTGCAAGTATTGAAAGGCCTGCAGGAATTACAGCTTCACCTTTTCGCTGTGGGCTTCCACCCAGATAAATGTTGAAAGGGCCGGGAGCCGGCCTTCGATTGCCCACCCACCAAACTGGCAGGGGTGGAATCTTGGCGATCTGGGCATTCACCTCTGCCAGTTGTTTGTTGATCTCTGCAACTTCCATGCGATCTTTTTCGGTGTTCACTTTTTTCAGAAGCCGGGCTTCTTTCAGGGCAGATGTAGCGGGAATACGATCTTTCGAGCTTGCAACTGTTGTCCAAGTTTTATTATCGAGGGAAGTTTCAAAAACATATTCGCCCACGAATGGTGTAAGGGGTGAATTAATGGGAAGTGCTTTGTTGCGATCGCTGGAGAAAACTATGCGGTTGATTTTCTCGGCCTTTGCGAATGAGAGCAAAAGGGTTGTACCACCTGCAATCCATCGTTCACCAAACTTGCCATCGTTCACGAGGAATGCGCCATAAGCGCCCGAGAAATCTTTGGCTTGACGCGATTCACCTTCTGCTTTGCAACCATTGGATGCCAGTGCGACATTCCTTGGCGAAGGTTCGACTGAAAAGACTTCGAGTTCATCAATGCGAAAAGAAAGCGCCTTTAGGTCTAGTGAGTCACTGCTTTCAACGGTAAGTTTCAGGAATTTTGCCTCGATAGGATCGAACGATTCTTCAGTGTTATATCTGCTGGCTTTTGGTCGTTTCCAATCTTTTGCGAGTTCGAGTTCAAGTTTTTTAGATCGTGTGATCAGCTCTTCGTTATGCTTTTTCAGCTTCGCATCGAGTACAATTTTTTTCGCTTCAAACCCTTTGACTTGCTCGACTCTTGCTGCTCTTTGTTCGCTGCTTGCAACTTCGCGTGGGCCATGCACCACACCTGCAAAGGTGGAAAACATCGAATAATAATCCTTGGCAAGAATGGGATCAAACTTATGATCATGGCAACGGGCACACCCCATGGTAAGGCCAAGAAAAGCTTCGCTGGTGGCACGGATCATTTCATCCATTTGATCCGAGCGAATTTGCGCCGCCGCCATCGCATCTTGATTGCCCACATCATCGTAAGGCCCCGCAACCAGAAAAGCAGAAGCTATATCCAATTCAGGTTTGCCCTTACCAATCACATCGCCTGCAAGATGCTCCCTGATGAAAACATCAAAGGGCTTATCATCGTTGATAGATTTGATGACATAATCACGGAAGGGCCAGAGATTAGTGATGATCTCGTTACGCTCATAACCCCTGCTTTCACCAAATCGAATCACATCAAGCCAATGCCTACCCCAATGTTCACCATACCTAGGCGAGGCAAGCAATCGATCCACGAGATCGTTGATTGCTTGTTGTGAATTTGCTTTGTAAGCCACGACAAAAGCTTCTGTTTCTGCAAGTGTGGGGGGCAAGCCAATCAAATCGTAAGTTGCCCTACGGATGAAATCGCGAGGCTGAGCAGGTGCGCTGGGCTTTAATTCTTTTTCCTTCAGCTTCGAAAAAACAAAGGCATCAATGGGATTGATCTTCCAAGCATCAGGGGCATCGCTGATAACAGGTGGCGTTACCTTGGCGATGGGCTTAAACGACCAGAAGGATCCATCCGCCTTGGCTTTTTCTTTCAGTACGATTTCTTTGGGCCATGCTGCGCCCTGTTCGATCCAAGCTTTTATTTTCTCGACATCAGCTTTTGCGAGTGCGGGCTTCTTCCGCGGCATCTCGGGCTTCTTTTTATTCTCTCCCTCGATGATTTTTAAATAAAGTTGTGATTCCTCTGGTTTGCCCAAAACTATCGCCTTGCCTTCATCCCCACCTTTAAGAGTGGATGCAAATGTTTCGAGGTTGAGATTACCTTTGGTGACAGAAGAGTTATGGCATTCAATGCAATTCTTCACCAATATCGGGGCGACTTGTTCGTGAAAGAAAGTATCCTTGGGGGATTTGCCCTGACTATAACCCAAACTGGAAAGCATTGCTGCAAGCGTGAGTATTACAGAAAATCGGATGATGATAAATTTCAAGCGAGTAATCCCTTTACAACATGGCCATGAACATCGGTAAGCCTGCGTGCGATGCCATTATGATAATAAGAAAGTTTTTCGTGATTGATGCCCATCAGATGAAGGATGGTAGCGTGAAAGTCGTAGATGGAAACAGGATCGTTTGCAACCTTGTAGCCTATTTCATCCGAGGCGCCATACTTAGAACCCGCCTTGACCCCTGCTCCCGCAAGCCAGCAAGTAAAAGTATGCTGGTGATGATCTCTGCCCAAAGATTGAGGGCCTCGGTTACCCTGGGTAAAAGGCGTGCGACCAAACTCAGTTGACCAAACAACCAAGGTATCTTCCAACATACCCCGTTGTTTCAAATCCTTCAGCAACGCAGCGCATGGCTGATCTAGAAGCAACCCTTGTTTTTGATGATTGTCCTTAACATCTTCATGGCCATCCCAGTTGATTCTAGGTGAACCAAGTGCCCCGCCATTATATAACTGCACAAAGCGCACTCCTCGTTCTGAAAGCCTTCGAGCAAGAAGGAAGTTGCGAGCTGATGCGCCAATCACCGGATCATCGATGCCATAAAGTTTGCGGATGTTCTCTGGTTCATTCTGGAAGTTTACCGCTTCGGGAATGCTAGTCTGCATCTTGCCCGCAAGTTCGTAGGATTTTAATCTTGCTGCAAGGGATGAATCAAATGGATCTGCATCAGCATAAGAGTTATTGGCACTTTGAATGAGTTTCAATCCTGCAACCCTCGCAGAAGCGCTAACATTTTCAGGGCTGTGAAGGTTGGCGATGGGGTTGTTCGAACTGCCGTTCATCATGGTGCCCTGATGTTGGGCGGGGAGAAAACCATTGGACCAATTTGCGGTGCCACCATTAACCAAACCACGCGGGTCGGGAAGCACAACAAATGATGGAAGGTTGTCGCTGAGATTCCCGAGGCCGTAAGAAATCCAACCACCCATGCTAGGGAAACCTGCGAGGGTAAAACCAGTGTTCATCTGAAAGCAAGCGGGCGAATGGGATGGGCTCTTTGCAACCATCGAATGAATGAATGCCATATCATCCACACAAGTGGCAAGGTGAGGAAACAACTCGCTTACCCATGCACCAGATTTTCCATGTTGCTTGAAGGGGAATACGCTTTTACGAAGCAATCCTGGAGAAGCGAAGAAGGTATCGAGTTCTCCCTTGGAGGTAAGTTTTGTACCATCGAGTTTTTCAAGCTCGGGTTTGTAATCGAATGTATCCACCTGACTAACACCGCCTGGCGAAAATATATGAATGATGCGCTTTGCCTTTGCAGGAAGGTGCAATCCATTCGTAGCGGGCGCTGCGAGAAGGGATTCCCTTTGCAACAACCATGCAAGTGCGATCGAGCCCAAACCCGTTCCCGCATGATCAAGGAAGCTTCGCCTATTGAGCCAGCTATTTTGTAGTTCAGTGTTATGAGGGTGCATCTTCATCCTAATGATTGTAAAGGAATTC
>CAXNFS010000239.1:0-4922 GCA_964201235.1 Gemmataceae bacterium
AAGCAGAACAAAACCATGGCAAATTCACGGTTCTCAATTGGTATCGACTTAGGCACTACAAACTGTGCAATGGCTTACATTGATTCTCAAAAAGAGGATGGAACTGCTGAAGTACTTAATTTGCCTCAAATTGTTCAGCCCGGAGTTTACGAAGACAGAAAATTGCTACCCTCTTTTCTTTATCTCCCTCAAATAGGAGAATTCCAAAATGGGGCTTTTAAACTTCCTTGGGGAGAAGAGCAACCGTTTGTTGTTGGAGAATTTGCTAAAACCCATGGTGCACTGGTCCCGACTCATTTGGTAAGTTCTGCAAAATCTTGGCTTTGCCATACAGCAGTCAACAGGCGCGATAAAATCCTTCCCTGGAAAGCTAATGATGAATCAAATAAAGTTTCCCCACTCGAAGCCAGTACCCTTTATTTGAAGCACTTGGTTAATTCATGGAATGCGCAGTTTGAAGCAATTGATAGTGAACTAAAACTTGAAAAACAGGAAGTCGTACTTACGGTTCCCGCCTCCTTCGATGCTGATGCCCGTGATTTTACCATGGAAGCGGCCAAGGAAGCTGGTTTCAAGAAAATCAGCCTGCTCGAAGAACCACAAGCTGCTTTTTACTCTTGGCTGGAAGCAAACAAAGACACTTGGCGCGAACAAGTTCAGGAAGGTGATGTAATACTAGTTATTGATGTCGGAGGAGGTACCTCCGATTTTACTTTAATTGCGGTAGAATCAGATCAAGGCAATCTTTGTTTAAATAGACTTGCTGTTGGGGAGCATATTCTCCTTGGTGGCGACAATATGGATTTAGCCTTGGCGTACGAATTATCAAGGCAACTCGCCGCCAATAATGTAAAGCTCGATCTCGCACAAATGGTTGCTCTTTCACATGCGTGTAGAAATGCAAAAGAAAAACTTCTAGGGGATAAAGATCTTCGATCTTGGCCTATGACCATTCTTGGCCGCGGATCCAAAATGATTTCAGGCACAATCAAGTGTGAGTTAGAAAGATCAATACTGGAGAAAGTATTACTAGAGGGATTTTTCCCAATTTGCGGTGCAGATGACCAACCCACCTTGCAATCGGGTTATGGGTTTCAGGAAATTGGTCTACCTTATGCAGCAGATGCCTCAATTACCAAGCATCTAGCGCATTTTTTAGTGAAACATCGAAAATCGATCGAGCAAAAATCTTCCCAATGCAAAGATGAAAAAAAAACATCCGGTGTCAATGTTGTTCTTTTCAATGGCGGAGTTTTCAAATCAACCCTTCTTAGACAAAGAATACTAGACAATCTTGAATCTTGGAGCAAAGGCCCAATCAAAATGCTTTCGCATCAAGATTTAGATTTATCGGTTGCGGTTGGGGCAGCTAGTTTTGGAATTGCAAAAAGAGGCAAAGGTATCCGCATTCGCGGAGGGGTTCCAAGAACTTATTACATTGGGATTGAGTCTTCTGCTCCTGCAATTCCTGGTTTCCCCCGACCCATCAAGGCGTTGTGTGTAGTCCCATTTGGCATGGAAGAAGGCTCAGAATCAGATATTCTAGGGCATGAATTTGGCTTAATCATTGGACAAAAAGTCACCTTCCGCTTTCTTTCCTCTTCAACGCGAAAAAATGATGCCCTAGGCACTATCCTAGAGGAGTGGGATGATGATGTTCACGAAATATCTCCCTTGCAATTAACTTTGGAAAATCCCGAAAAGGACGCTAGTATGGTGCCAGTTTACTTGCACAGCAAAATTACTGATATTGGTACCTTGGAGTTATGGTGTATTGGCAAAAATTCGAAACAGAAATGGAAACTCGAATTTAATGTCCGCGAAAACAAACCAAACTCATAAATCGACTGGTTTCTTAAAATTTCGTAACTATCAATGGATTTATTAAATAGAATATCTTTGCTTAGGATCAAACCTTGGCCTGAGTCTTGTCCACGAAGAAAGAGACAAACATGGAATCTGGTAATAATAAAGAAATTAAGCATCCCTTTGCAATCATACTTGCTGTTACGGCTGGTTTACTCAGGCTTGTGCCCCATTATCCAGGTTGCACTCCAATAGGGGCGATGACTTTATTCTCTGGAAATAAAATTAATGGGCTTTCCTCTTGGTTGATTCCTATCGGGGTTATGTTTATTACCGACCTATTACTTTATTTCCCCTTGGAACAAATATCTTTAAAAGCTTTTTCATGGATGACACCGGTTATTTATGGGTGTTTTCTACTCAATGTTGCTATTGGAAGATTGATCACACCAGGCAATTTAGTGCTTAAAATATCGTTGTCTTCAGTACTTGGCAGCACACTATTTTTTATCTTTACGAATTTCGCTGTTTGGTTGGGAGGCGATGGCATTGCATACCCTCTCAATCTTGCAGGATTATTGTCATGTTACGAAATGGCTATCCCCTTTTATGGATACCCCATGCTGACCGATTTATTTTTCACTCTGGGAATTTTCGGTTTAAACGGCTTACTTGAACAAGTATTTTTAACATCAAAGGCACAAGCAAAGTCATGAAATTTGCAGCAATAATAAAATACATCTCTGACGCAGATAAAATTCAATCAGTAAGGCCATTGCACCGGGCTTATTTAACATCGCTTTTAAATCAAGGCAATATAGCTGCAACAGGGCCTTTTACGGATGGTTTTGGCGCCCTTATCATATATGAGGCACCTGACAATGAAACCGCTGAAAGCTTTATAAAAAACGACCCGTTTAATAAAGAAGGCATTTTTATTACTTGGGAAGTACGCCCTTGGCATTGCGTAATGGCAAACAAGGATCTATTTCCCGCATAATAGTTGAAACCTAGGTGGTTTAAACCTAAGTTATTTAAAGATTAATTTTTGCAAGCTTTGTGTATTCTGGGCCATCGTGCATGTCTTCGCTGGACATCACAAGAACCTGTTTTATATCCAACTCATCAGAAATCCAAGGATGGATTTTCCAATGCGAACAAACGACAGAAAAATCAAGATCCTGCTGGTTTAACCTTCCAAGCGAAAGATGGGGCTGAAAATCTCTTTGTTCTTTTCTGTAAAGCCCTTGCTCCTCAAGTTTATCTGCTAGAGCATCATAGAGCTTTTGAAAACTTTGGACCGCATCGGGATCAACACCAAGCCAAACAACCCGGGCCCGTCTGGGATTTGGAAAGCAACCCATACCTTGCAATTTAAACTGGAAGGGTTTTATTTCTTTACAGGCTTTTTTAGCAAGATCACAGGTTTTCCAAAGGTCTCTATCATCAATTTGCCCTAAAAACAGCATAGTAATATGCAGCGCTTCGGGCTTATTCCATTTCACACCAGGAAAATCGTTTGCCAACTCACTTTGTATCTGCAAACATCTCTTCTGCACGGCAGCGGGCATTTCAATTCCAATAAATGCCCGAAATTTCTTAGCCATAAAAATACCCTTTAGAATGCAAGCATTGCACGGTAATCAGAATATCGCTGATCGATATCTTTGCGAGTGACGCTATTAAGTTTATCCAAACCAAAACCTTCAACAGTGAGACTAGCTACCACCGTTCCATAACCCATGGCCCTGCGAAGGCTTCCATGAGACTTATCATTGTCAGAAGCTAACGCACCCATAACACCGCCAGCAAAACTATCGCCTGCACCGGTTGGATCGATAACTTTTTCGGTTGGAAAAGCAGGAACAACAAAAACGCCTGCTTCACTAAACAACATTGCGCCATGCTCGCCTTTTTTCAAGATTACAAACTTTGGCCCGAGTTTTCGTGTCGCATGGCCTGCCCGCACAAGATTACTTTCCCCCGTAAGAAGCATTGCCTCACTATCATTCAAAAGCAAACCATCAATTCTAGGCAATAATTCCAGCAGTTCTTTTTTCTGAATATTAATCCAAAGATCCATGGTATCAGCCAAAACAAGTTCGGGCTTTGTCACCTGATCTAAAACCTTTGCTTGTACGATCGGGCTACTATTTGCAAGAAAAACAAACTTACTATCTTTGAAATGGTCAGGCAAAATTGGGTTAAAAGTACCAAAAACATTCAAATGAACCTCAAGTGTGTCCCTGATGTTCATATCTTTATGATAACGCCCCTTCCAACGGAAAGTCTTACCTTTTTCTGTAACCAAACCAGAAATATCAATTCCCTTTTTTTGAAAAAGATCTTTATGCTCTTGAGGGAAATCTTCGCCAACAACCCCCACTAATCTTGGCTTGACAAAGTTACTAGCAACTACGGAAAAAAATGAGGCTGATCCACCTAAGGCATCATCCACATTCCCATGTGGGGTTTCGATAGAATCAAAAGCAACAGAACCAACAACTAGTAATGACATACGAAGCTCCGGTAACAAGTGTTTAAGATTTCTTTTCCGCTTACTTAGCAACCAACTCCAACGCAAGATTTATCCTTCGCAAGGATTCTTCTTTCCCAAGAATATAAAGACAATCAAAGACCCCTGGGCCAACTTCGATACCCGTGGTTGAAACCCTCAAAGCATGAATCAACATGCCTGTGTTATGATTACCCGCAAGGCAAAAATCTTTCAATGTAGCTTCAATGCTCGCAACACTGAAATCAGATAGTGCATGCAAAGAAACCGAGAAAGTTTTGAGTAACTCGGGAACACCTTCTTTGGCAACTCTTTTTGCAAGCGACTTTAAATCGTAATCTGGATCCGCTTTAAAAAATGGAGCACCGTAGGGCAAAATATCACTAAAAATCTTCAGTCGATCACCGGTTGCATCTATAACTTTTCGCAATGTTTCCAATTCTATTGGCGTTGGAACAGAATTGATAAATCCTGCTTTTTGCATAAAGGGCAGGGCCCCATCAACTTTTTTATCTAAGGGCAAAACCTTCATGTATTCGCCTGCCACCCAGAATAATTTGTCTGGATCAAAACTTGCGGGTGCATTATTGACCCGATCCAA
>CAXNFS010000240.1:0-4906 GCA_964201235.1 Gemmataceae bacterium
CCTGTCGATCGGGCTAAGATGCTCAAAGATCTTGGGTTCACCAAATTTGCCTATGATTGGCGTGATGAACACATCCCCACCTTCGATCAAGAAATTGCAGAACTCAAAAAGAATGGTGTAGAGCTTAGTGCATTCTGGTTTCCTGCATCCCTCAACCCTCAAGCGAAAAAGATTCTTGAAGCACTCGAACGCAACAAGATTCATACCCAACTTTGGGTCTCGATGGGCGACCCCGCACCGGGCAAAGATCAGGCGACCAAAGTACAAGGCGCTTGCAATCAAATCCGACCCATTGCAGAAGCTGCCCGGAAAATCGGTTGCAGTGTAGGCCTCTACAATCATGGCGGTTGGTTTGGCGAGCCCGAAAATCAGGCGCAAATCCTTGAGCAAATCAAAGAAACCAATGTGGGCATTGTTTACAACCTGCACCATGGGCACGATCACATCGATAATTTCTTGCCTTTGTTCAAACGCATTCAACCCTGGCTTTTCTGTGTGAATATCAACGGTATGGATCGTATGGGCGATAAGCAAAACCGTAAGATCCTGCAACTGGGTCAGGGCGAAAAAGATCTCGAGCTTTTGAATATGATTTTGAAATCGGGTTACAAAGGCCCCATCGGCATATTGGGCCATACCAATTACGATGCGGAACTCACCCTTCGCGATAATCTTGATGGCCTTGATTGGCTTATAAAACAAATGAAGAAGGAAAAAGGAGCGGAAAAACCAACTCCCAGAACGCCTGTCCCAGCCCGCAAGGTATCACAGTTACCAACACCCCCACCTGCTGCTGCAGCACCGGGTTTGGTATCTTATAAGCAAATACCCTACAATGAAGATCTTGTTAAAAGTATATTGAGCGATGCCCAAGCTAAAGGTAACAGCGCTCGGGGCGCGATGGTTTTTAGCTCTGCAAAATACGCTTGCGTTTCATGCCATAAGGTTGGTTTGCAGGGTGGGCAGGTTGGCCCCGAACTCACCGCAATCGCTAACTGCATCAAACCACATGAAATTGTGGAGGGTGTGCTTTGGCCTTCTAAACAGATCAAGGATGAATACCGTGCTTACAGCGTTGTCACTTCTTCGGGGAAGGTGCTGCAGGGTTACAAGGTGAAAGAAACCTCTGCGGAACTGCTGTTTCGGGAAGCTTCCACTGCCAAAGAAATTAAACTAAAGCGTGATGAGATTGAAGAAATCAAGGAGGTGGGCAGTCTGATGCCTGCGGGTATTGCAGAGGCGATGACTGCCGATGAAAGGCGCGACCTGGTTAAATTTCTGCTTGATCTCGGTAAGGATCCTAAAGCGGTTGGCCTGATGCCCCAAATGCAGATGGCAGCAATGAAGGCCGCCACTTTTGAATATACCCGCGAGCCCATCGATAAAGCTGCTTCGCCCTTGTGGGAGGCGTTTGTGAACCGTGAAAGGCTTTACGATTTTTATGTCAAGCAGGCTAATCACTTTGCAGCAAAGACGGATCGCCCACTTTTGGTGGAAGCATTCCCTGGGCTTGATAGTGGAAAACATGGCCATTGGGGTAACCAAAACGAAGAAACTTGGAAAAGCAGTAACTGGAATAAGGCTGACCTTGGAAGAGTCATGAGCGGCATATTCCGTGCTCCTGGGGTTATGGTTCCACGAGGCATCGCTGTTCTCCTTGGTGAACAAGGCGAACTTGCTACTTGCTTCAACCCTGAAAACCTTAACTATGAATCGCTTTGGCAGGGTGGCTTCCTTTCTTTTTCAAGCATCCGCCATGGGTTTATGGATGGTATCAAACCCGCTGGAACCATACTGCCTCCGCCATTGCCTAACAAGCCCGGAAAAACTTTTTCCTATCACGGTTTTCACCTTCATGGCAACCGTGTGCTATTCTCTTACGCAATCGATGGTGTTGAATATCTTGATTCGCCCTGGGTGAAAGATGGTAAGTTTTTTAGAGAAGTAGCACCCAAGAAAGGTCATCCTCTTGAGGCACTGTTAAAGGGTGGGCCGACTCGCTTCGCTCAGAAAATTCAGGGAAAAATCATATTAGGCACCGGAACTCCCTATGCCATCGATACGATTGAAGTTCCTTTTGAAAACCCATCTAGGCTGCCTTTCTTTCCGGGCGATCTCGCTTTTCTTTCTGATGGTACAGGCCTTGTTTGCACTATGCAGGGAGATGTTTGGCGGGTTGAAGGGCTTGATAAATTATCCAGCATTGTAACTTGGCGCAGGGTCGCTTCTGGTTTGCACCACGCTCTGGGTATGATTGTTCATGATGATATTCCCTATGTTCTTGGGCGGGACCAGATCACCAAACTGTACGACCTTAACAACGATGGTGAATATGATTTTCACGAATGTTTTTCCAATGCTTATAAAACTTCGCCCTCTGGGCATGATTTCATTTGTGGTTTGGTACGTGAAAAGAATGGCAGTTTCTGCTTTGCTTCCAGCAACCAAGGTGCGGTGCGTGTTTCCCCCGATGGCAAGACTGCAGAGATCATCGCAACCGGTTTTCGTAACCCTGATGGGATCGGCCTTACCCCCGATGGCAAACTCACCGTCCCCTGCTCCGAAGGTGATTGGACACCAAGTTCCATGATTTGCGAAATCCGCAAAGATGGGTTCTATGGTGCGGGTGGCCCTCGTAATAAAATGCCCCCCGACCTTCCTCTTATTTATCTTCCCCGTGGAATCGATAATTCCTCTGGTGGGCAGATCGCTGTCGATTCTGATAAATGGGGCCCACTTAAAAACCTTATGGTTCACTTCTCCTTTGGTGCATGCTCGCACATGCTACTCCTTCGTGATGAAGTGAATGGCAAACCCCAGGGCGCAGTGGTACCTCTTCCCGGAGAATTTAACTCTGGTGCGCACCGTGGTAAATTTCACCCGATCGATGGCCAGCTTTATGTTGCAGGTATGCAGGGATGGGGCACTTATGCAAAGAACGAAGGGTGTTTTCAGCGCGTTCGCTACACAGGCGCTCCGGTGCAACTTCCTACAGCGATTCATTCCCACGCCAACGGTATATTTCTTCGCTTTAGCTCGCCGGTAGATCGTGAAATCATTTCTAAAACCACCAGTAGGCTGGCATTGGCATGGAACTATCGTTACTCGCCTACCTATGGATCTGCTGAATATTCTCCTTCGCATTTTGGGCTTCGCGGACATGATGTTTTAGATACGCCCAATGTTCATGTGCTTGGGGATGGCAAAGAGATCTTTATCGAAATCCCGCAATTGCAACCTGTTAATCAGCTTTTGTTACATCTGAAAGTTGGGCCGGGTGCACCGGTTCATCTGTTTGCAACTGTGCATGAACTCGATAAGGATTTCACATCCTTCCCCGGCTACCAACCAACGCAGAAAGTAATCCGCCCGCATCCCATTCATGCAGACCTTGCGGTTGCGGTGAAAACCAACCCTAATAAGTGGAAGTATCCTATTGGGGGAACCAGGCCTATAACTGTAGAAGCGGGGCCGAATCTTTCGTTCGCTCCAAACTTGATCAAAGCCAAACCTGGTGAATTGCTTGCGCTCACTTTTCAAAATCCAGATGTGGTGCCCCATAACCTAGCAATCATCAAACCAGGAACTCTTCCCGCTGTGGGGATGCTCGCAAACCAATTGATCAGCGACCCCTTGGCGATTGTGCGCCATTATGTTCCTGACAGTACGGATGTGATCGTGCATACGGATGTGGTGATGCCTTCAGACAAGTTCACGATCTATTTTAAAGCGCCTGAAAAGAAGGGTAATTACCCGATTATCTGCACATTCCCTGGGCATTGGATGGTGATGAATGGCAGCTTGGTGATTGAATAATCATCGCCGCTATTTCAGTGCTTTGAACGGTTAGGCGAGGATATCCTTCACCACTTTGCCATGCACATCGGTGAGGCGAAAATCGCGGCCCCCATGTTTGTAAGTTAGTTTTTCATGATCTAATCCGAGTAGATGCAGTATTGTCGCATGCAGATCATGCGTGTGAATTCTTCCCTCAACAGCTTCGTAGCCATGCTCATCGGTGGCGCCATATGCCAAGCCTTTTTTGACACCGCCCCCTGCAAGCCACATTGAAAACCCTTTGTTGTTGTGGCCCCGGCCATCGGTGGTCGGGTCATCAGGAGTTCTACCAAACTCTCCGCCCCAGATCACGAGGGTATCATCCAACATGCCACGATTATCGAGGTCTTCAAGCAAAGCTGCGATGGGCTTATCAATTGCGGCACAATTTTTGGTCATGCCACCAGTAAGGAATCCATGATGATCCCAATCGGTGTGGGTGATTTCAATGAAGCGAACTCCAGCCTCTGCAAAACGCCTTGCCAGAAGGCACTGCCTGCCGAAAGTTTCATCCGCATTATACCTTGCCAAGGTTGATTTACTTTCGCTTGCGACATCCATTACCTTGGGAAGTGCATCCTGCATACGAAATGCAAGTTCATAGGATTGGATCAAACCTTCAATCCGTGAATCTTGATCCTTGCCCAATAGGTCACGATTCAATTCCTGCAAAAGATCCAACTGCTGCCTCTGGCCATTAGGGGCAAGCCTGTTGTTGGATACATTTCCTATTACGGGATTTCGGATGGGGCGGTTGGCATCGCCAAGCAATGTTGCAGAATTTGAAGCAGGAAGGAAGGCGCTGGAGTAATAACGCAATCCACCAAGCGAGGTCAGTGGGTTGATGGAGATGAAGCCGGGAAGGTTCTGGTTTTCAGTGCCCAAACCGTAAAGAGTCCATGATCCAAGCGAAGGCCTTACAAATTGAAAACTTCCTGTATGCATCTGCTCCAAGGCTTGTGGATGATTTTCATTATCGGTATGCATACCTCTGAGAATACAAAGTTTATCTGCATGCTTGGCGGTCTCGGGCAAAAGATCAACAATCTCGATGCCGCTTTGGCCGTGC
>CAXNFS010000241.1:0-4886 GCA_964201235.1 Gemmataceae bacterium
GTACCCATAAAGAAACTGGCTTTTCTTTTGAATGTAGCATTCGGCGGCGTGCGCAATGGTCGATTTACTGATGAAGATAAACGATATGATGTTCGGATGAGGCTTTTGGAGAATCAGCGTGATACGCCAGATCTTTTAAGCCATTTGCACATCAGGCAAGAAATTCCTTTATCTGCAGGAGTTAATCCGCCAACAATTCCCATCAATGATCTTAGTCAGCATAGAACTGTTTCGACCCTTCCTTTGATTAACCGCTATAATCATCTTCGCAAGATAGAAATTACTGCCAACATGAGCCCGGGCGTTTCGCAGGGTGAATCCATCGCTCGATGCAAACAGATTGCTGAAGATGTTCGGGAAGAAATGGAACTCCCACCAAGTTATCGTTCTGTTCAATTAGGGAATGCCAAGGCAATGGCGCAAACCATTGATAGCATGTGGCGTTCACTTGTGTTTGGTTTTTTGGTGGCGTATATGATTCTTGGAATTCAGTTTAATTCTTTTGTACATCCATTAACTGTTTTGTGGGCAGTACCATTTGGTGTTACGGGTGGACTTCTTGTGCTTTGGCTTTGTGGAGATACTCTTAATCTTATGAGTATGATTGGTTTAGTTCTTCTTGCAGGATTGGTTAAAAAGAATTCAATTATACTTGTGGATTGTGCGAATCATTTTCGTGAAGCTGGAAAAAGCGCCAGAGAATCTATGTTGGAAGCAGGCTTTGTTCGCTTAAGGCCCATTATGATGACTTCTCTTGCTACCATTGCAGGGGTTGTACCGCTTGCATTTGGCTTTGGTGCTGGTGCAGAAAACAGAGGTCCACTTGCTAGAAGTGTTATTGGTGGAATTTTTCTTTCTACCTTGATTACTCTCATCGTTGTTCCTTCGTTTTATGTTCTTCTTGAAAAAATAAACCATTGGCTTAACTCATTATCCAAGGGTGTTAAGGCTTCACCGGTTCATCCGCCTGCTTCTAATATCAAACAATCTAATCAAGCTGCATTGCAGCCCATCGAGGTTTGAAAACACCATGAGTTTGCCTGCTTTAAGTATTCGAAACCCTGTATTTGCTGTCATGGTTTCTGCTGCAATGATAATTTTCGGATGGCTCGGCTATCAAGGTTTGGGGGTTAGTCAGTTTCCTGAAATTGATTTTCCCGTTGTTAGCATTGCGGTTACTAGAGAAGCAGCTTCGCCCGACATTATGGATGGGGATATTACTGATGTCGTTGAAGATGCCGTGGCTAGTGTGGAGGGTGTTGACTACATCATGTCCCGCAGCATGGAAGGCATAAGTCTTGTCACCGTTTATTTCAGGCTTGAAAGAAATATTGATGTTGCAATGCAGGATGTTCAGAATGCAGTGAGTGCAGCCAGGCGAAGGTTGCCTGTCGACATTGATCCCCCAGTGATAACCAAAGTTAACCCTAATAATCTTCCTGTGATGTGGCTGACATTATCGGGGAGCGCCCCGCTGCATCGAATCAGTGATTTTGCGGAGAAAGAACTCAAGCAAGAAATTGCTGCAATTGCGGAAGTTGGTGGTGTTCAATTTGCGGGTTTGCAGGCACGATCTATTCGCGTCTGGGTTGATCGAGATAAGCTTACAAGTTTTAATCTTGCTGCAGATGATGTCAGGCAGGCAATTCTGAAACAACATGCAGAAATGCCTGCAGGGTATATCCAAAGCAAAATGGTGGAGTTTAATCTTCGAACCATGGGCGAAGCTTACTCTGTAAATGAATTTCGAAAGCTTTTGGTTACGCAAAGAGATGGGCAGCATATTCTTCTTGAAGATCTTGCAGTGGTTGAAGATGGAATGGAAGACCGAAGAAGCTTGGCTAGATTTAATCGAATGCCTGCAATTGCTGTTGGAATTCGAAAAGCAATTGGCGGAAATTTGGTAGATTTGTGTGAGAATGTAAAGAAGGAGTTGCCTCGGTTGCGAAAAATGTTGCCTCCTGGTGTAGAGCTTAATGTACCTGTCGATTCTTCGGTTTTTGTAAGAGAAAACATAGATGAACTAAAACTAACCCTAATGCTTGGTGTTCTATTTACAGGGGTTGTTTGTTATTTGTTTCTTGGCTCGATTGGCACAACGGTGAATATTTGCCTTTCCATTCCAACCTCCCTGATCGGAACCTTCTTCTTCATTAATTATGGGGTCAAGTTTTTTGGTTGGCCTCCTTTTACCATTAATTTGATGACCCTACTTGGCCTTTCTCTCTCTGTTGGTGTTGTAGTTGATGACGCAATTTTGGTGCTTGAAAATATTTATAGGCTTAGGGAAAAAGGCTTGTCAATGATCGACGCGGCCTTGCAGGGAGCAAACGAAATTAGCTTCGCGGCCATGGCTTCCACCTTTTCCATTGCTGCAATTTTTCTTCCCGTTGCTTTCATGTCAGGCACCATAGGTAGATTTTTCTTTCAGTTTGGCGTCACAGTTAGTGTGGCTGTCATACTTTCGCTCGTGTGTGCTTTAACCCTCACCCCCATGCTTAGTGCTTTTTTTCTTAAGCTTGCGCATGAGGAAGAAAAAGCCCCGCGCGCAATTCATATCATCCTTGTTTTGTTGATTAGTTTGATGATTCAAATCCCTTTATTGATTTTAAAACTTTTTGCAGCGACCGGTTCTTTGCTCGAATCTTATTGTTGGCCCGTCAAGTTCTTCTTTAAATACCTTGGCGATTCCTTGCCGATGTTTTTTGACCCTTTTCAGTTTCTTTCTGGAAAACAAGCCTGGATGGCTTTTTCCTTAGAAGTTGTTATCGAGGTTTTGGTTATTTTTTTGTTTGTTCGATATTTCAAATTGGGGCTCTGGGCTGTTCAATTTTATATTTTAAAACCATTGTTTCTGACGCCCACCGACTGGGTTTTGAATCTTACGACATCTACTTATTCCAGGTTGTTGGGGTACTCACTTAAACATACCAATCTTGTTCTTGTGCTTGGGGTTTTCATTGCCTTAGCAACTGGCCTTTTTCTAGGAATTGGAATTTTAGGTCAGGAGCTTGTTCCTAGCGAAGACCAGAGCAGATTACTAGTTCATGTGGTTGCCCCGGTTGGTGCTAGTATTGATGAAATCGGAAATTTACTTGGCCGCTGCGAAACTATACTCTCAGATCGGGATGAAGTGGCAGGTATTATGACTGCAGTTGCAACCGAATCAGGGTTATTGATGAATGAAGCTGATATTTTTGTTCAGCTTGTTCCCCGATCTGATCGCTTGCTGACTCAGCAGCAACTTGGTCCTTTAATCCGAAAAGAACTCATGCAAGTTGAAGATGTACGAGTTGTGGTTCGAGATCAATCGACCGAAGGTTTTACGCCTCAGCGCGGCGATCCTATTGATTTTTCTATTCAAGGAGACTGGAAAATTCTACCTGATGTCGGTCGTAAAATTGTGGATTCGATGAATTACTCTTTGACCAAAAATAATCTCCCTTTGCTTACCGATGTAGATATGGATTATAGGCCCGGTATGCCTGAAGTTCAGGTTACTCCCGATCGCGAAAAACTTGCATTGTTGGGCATGCCTGTTTCCCGCCTTGCTGAAAGTATCAGCCTTCTTGTTGGGGGCGAACGCGTTGGAAGATTCACCGATAAGGGTAGGCGTTATGATGTCCGTGTTCGTTTCCAAGAACAAGAACGAACCTCACCTGAAAATCTTCTTCTTATGACTCTCAGAGCAGGTGACAACAAGCTTGTCACTGTTGAGGATGTAGTGCAGGAACTTAAAACTGTTTCAACTCTTCCTGTCATCAACCGTTATAATCATCAGCGTAAAATCGAGATTACTGCCAACACTTCTGAAGGTGTTTCGCAAGGCGAAGCAATTGCAAAATGTAAAGAACTTGCTACAGGTTTGCTTCCTGAAAATGTAACTCTAGTTGAATTAGGTAATGCGAGTGCGCTTAAAGAAACGATGACAAGCCTTATGTTTGCCTTGATGTTGGGCATTGTTATTGCTTACATGATTTTAGGAATTCAATTTAATTCATTTATCCATCCATTTACCGTTATTCTTGCAATGCCATTTGCCGTCACAGGCGCATTGATCACACTTTGGTTGACAGGTGATACATTAAATATGATGAGCATGATTGGGTTTATTCTTCTGATGGGTTTGGTAAAAAAGAATTCAATCATTCTTGTTGATTACACCAATCAATTAAGAGAGCAAGGGATGGGCGTGGAAGAAGCCTTGGTTAAAGCCTGCCCTGTTCGATTGAGGCCTATTCTTATGACATCGATCGCAACAATTGCGGGTGCAATACCTGCAGCTTTTGGTGTCGGGCCTGGGGCCGAAACCAGGGCACCAATGGCGCGTGCTATTATTGGTGGTATTTTGTTTTCAACTGTTGTAACTTTGTTTCTTGTTCCTGCTTTTTATCTTTTTGCTGAACGATGGCGCAGTTTCGCCAGCTTTCTTGCAAGGGTCGAGGAAGTCCCCAATCCAAAATAATTTTTACGAGCATTCTTTTCATGGATGAAATAAATTTGGTAACGATTACATTTCATGAAGGAACTCTTGTAGTTAATGGTTTATCTCAGGATTTAACCCAAAGCCTTCCTTTTCTTTTGGCTGATCCAAGAACCAAAAATTTCCGGTGTGAGGCCATCTTTTATAGGGCGCTTATTCAGGGCTTGGTTTCACTTAAAATTGGTTTTAAAGATTCTGCCAAGCTTTACCAAAATCAGGAATGGGTGACCAAAGATGTTCGTCAGCCGTTTCCCTATCAATTAGAAGCTCTTGAATCTTGGTGGAGTAAAAAATCCCGAGGGGTTGTTGTTTTGCCCACTGGCACAGGTAAAACATTCCTTGCAGTTTTAGCTATTATTCGAATGCAGCGCCCCACCTTGGTTGTGACCCCTACAATTGATTT
>CAXNFS010000242.1:0-4876 GCA_964201235.1 Gemmataceae bacterium
ACTTTTATGTCTTTCTCTTTTGATTTGTTTCATGGGGATGCTGCATATAAGCCTGTGGATTGGCGCCTTAAGATTACTCCAATTTTAAATGTAAACACTTTGAATGTTAATGAATTAGCGGTGGTGAATCCCAATGTTTTGAAAAGAACACAGCGTGATCGGGATTACCTTGCCATTGAAGAATATTTTGCAGAATCAAAGTTAGTGGATCTCAGTGCCTACTATGACTTCATGTCTGCAAGAGTTGGTTCTCAGCCATTTAATGCGGACTTCCGCGGATTTTTATTCAATGATATCAACCGGGCAGTGCGTATATTTGGTACACGAAACGACAACCGCGATCAGTTTAATCTGGCTTACTATCGCCAAGCAGAAAAAGATACCAATAGCGGTTTGAATACATTCCGCGATCGTGGGACTAACCTTATTTTTGCTAACTACTACAGGCAAGATTTTATCTGGCCAGGGTATACTGCTCAGGTTAGCACCAATTATTATCACGATTCAGCGGATCTGCTTTTTGATCGAAACAGCTTTCTTATCCGCCCAGATCCCGTGGGTGTTTTTACACCACATAATGTTGATGCTGTATACTTTGGTTGGGCGGGCGATGGCCATATCGAGCGCTTTAATGTGTCTCATCAGATGTATTATGTAATGGGTTATGATGCTTATAATCCTCTTGCAGGGCAGGCGCAGGATATTCGTGCAGCGATGGCTGCTTGTGAACTTTCCTATGATCGCGATTATGCAAGGTTTCGTACTTCTTTTTTCTGGTCTTCAGGCGATCGAGATATAACCAACAGTCATGCTTCTGGTTTTGATACCATTTTTGAAAATAGTAATTTTGCAGGCGGCCCTTTTAGTTACTGGCAAAGGCAATCGGTGAAGCTGTTTGGGGTGAATCTAACTAATGGCGGCAGTCTTATTCCCGATCTACGCAGCAGTAGAATTCAGGGTCAGGCGAATTTTGTGAACCCTGGTTTGCTTCTTTACAATTTGGGATTTGATTTAGATATCAATCCGAAATTGAAAATGATCAACAATTGTAATTTCTTGTGGTTGGAAAGTAGTGCTGTGATCGAGCAATATGTCTTTGCGGGAGGCATCAATAATTTCCTTGGCACAGATTTAAGCTCGGGCTTTGAATACAGGCCCTTTCTAAACAATAATGCAATTATGACGGTGGGTGTTTCGACCCTAGTTCCTGGTTCAGCATTTAAGGCCTTATATAATAACCCGTTCGGAACAGTGGATCCATTAGTTGCCGGGTTTGCCCAACTTACCCTTACTTACTAGTTGTTTGTAGTCATGGAAGCATAACAACTTTACCTCTCTTGACCTAAATTAGTTAAAAAGCTTAATTTATACCCATGCGCAATCTTGCGTGTGGGTTTTTTCGTGGCTTAAGTGCAGGAGGCGCAATGGCCATGCTTTTGAATGTTTCTCGTGAAAAACTGATCAATACTCTAGTGTTTCTGGCTCTTTCGCTGGGAGTATTTTATGGTTTTGGGGGCTTGTTTAAAAGCTCGATGCCCCTATCCGCTGCTCCACCTACCGTTGCAATTGTTGCACCTTCTAATGTGCCTTTTCCTTTGCCTCCTGAGTTGGAAGGGTTGGATCTTAATAAGCAATCTGATGAAGAAATCAAAGCCAAGTCTGCCAATTGTATTTCGTGTCATGAAAATTCCAAGGATCCGCATTGCAAGACAACAGTGAGAATTGGTTGTACAGATTGCCATGGTGGGAACCCGAATTTCACCCGGAATGTGGATGGCCCTGGCTATCCCGAAAGGCCTGCCAATACTCCTCGCAGTTGCCCTGCAGCCCCACCTGCTAAAAAACCCGGTGCTTGGCGTAACTCTGCCAATCCTGTTCGCAGTTACACCCTTCTAAATCAAGAATCCCCGGATTACATCCGCTTTGTGAACCCTGGTGATTCCCGCATCAGCCACATAAGTTGTGGTACCGTGAACTGCCATTCAAATATTGTTACTCAAGTTCGAAAAAGCATGATGAGCCATGGTTGCATGCTTTGGGGCGCTGCACTTTATAACAACGGTTCGATTCCTTACAAAGTGCCTCGTCATGGCGAGCTTTACAGCATGAACGGCACACCATTGCGCATTCAATCTAACCCGCCACCTACCGAATTCGAAAAAACTCGAGGAGTAATTCCGTACCTTGATCCACTGCCAAGATTTGAAATGACGCAGCCCGGAAATATTCTTCGTATATTCGAACGAGGTGGTAAAGTCCGAACCGAAGTTGGGCTTCCAAATATTTTTGAAGATACAGGCAGGCCATTTCTTTCCCGTTTAAGTAATCGTGGTCTGGGTACGGAAAATCGTACCGACCCTGTTTTCGTGAGCCTTACCAAAACCCGCCTCTTTGATCCGACCCTTAATTTTTCGGGCACCAATGAACAAGCAGGCGATTACCGCAATAGTGGTTGTACCGGTTGCCATGTGATTTATGCCAATGATCGATCCCCCATTCATTCTGGCCCATATGCCAAATTTGGGAACAAGGGCCTAGCAACCGATAAAGAATTTGACGATGTTAAACCCGACCCGACCATTCCAAAGAATGAATCCGGGCACCCCATTCAACATCGTTTTGCTAAGGGTAATTCCATACCAACCAGCCAGTGCATGACTTGTCATGTGCATCCTGGTACTACGGTTATGAATAGTTTCATCGGTTATATGTGGTGGGATTTGGAAACAGATGCAGAGTTGATGTATCCCAAAAAGCAAAAGTATCCCAGCAGCGAAGAATTCATTCGTGCGCAGATGGCAAACCCCGAGGAAGCATCAGCAAGAGGCAACTGGTCCGATCCTGATTTCCTTAACAATGTGACCGATCTCAACACCGAAACCAAGCATAGCCAGTTTGGCGACTTCCATAGTCATGGTTGGGTCTTTAGAGCTGTTTTCCGCAGAGATCAAAAAGGAAACTTGGTTGATTACAATGGCGACCCAGTCAAAGATCTTTCTTCTACGAACATGAAAAAAGGCGTCGATATTGTCAAAGAACTGCATAGTCGTTTCAAAGAACCCACCGACCCTGCTAAAAAACCGATCAGTCCCGCTGAAGTGAAAAACTTTGAAGCTCACGAACGAGCGGGCATCCCCATGCATCTTGTCGATATCCATGTCGAAAAAGGTATGCATTGCGTCGATTGCCATTTCATTCAAGATATGCATGGCAACAACAGATTGCAGATGGAAGTGCGTGGTGCGATTGAGATTTCATGCGTTGACTGCCATGGTTCTTCCACCGACATTGCAAGGCTTCGTACCTCGGGCCCTGCTTCTTACACTTCGAACCCTGATGTTAAGCCCGAAGATACGAAAAATCCGCTATATGGTAGGGATCTTACCTCTTTGCGAACGCCTTCAGGCAAAGCCAGGTTTGAACGAAGAGACGGAAAACTCTATCAACGCAGCATGGTTGAAAAAGATCTTATCTGGGAAATCGTTCAGACCAAAGATACCATCAACCCACAAAGCGAACACTTTAACGCCAAGTCTGCTATTGCAAAAACGGTTCGTTACGAAGGTGATAAAATCGTTTGGGGTAATGTGAAGGGTGTGGATGCCCATGATGATTCGGGTTGTGCACATTCCAATAAAAATATGTCTTGTATCTCGTGCCATTCTTCTTGGAACCCAAGTTGCTATGGCTGCCATATTCCCCAGAAGGCAAACAGCAAGATGCCTCAGCTTCACGCCGAGGGTGATGTCACCAGGAATTATAGTTCCTACAATTGGCAGACACTTCGCGATGATGTTTTCATGTTGGCACGCGATGGTTCTGTTACCAACAACAAAGTTAATCCTTCCCGATCTTCTTGTGCCATCCATGTGACCAGCTACAATCAGAATCGTGAAGTTATTTATCAACAACAGCAGACCATTTCTGCAGAGGGCCTGAGTGGAATTGCATTCAGTACCAATGTGCCACACACCTTTAGCGGTAAAGCCACCAAGCAATGCGTGGATTGTCATCTTTCCAAGGATGATAATAACAATGCGCTGATCACTCAACTTTCGATGCAGGGTACTAATTACCTGAATTTCATCGGGCGTTATGCATGGGTTGGTGCAGGCTCGCACGGCTTATGGAGCATTGTTTCCACAGAACGCGATGAACCACAAGCGGTGATTGGCAGTTATCTGCATAGGCTTGCCTACCCAGATTTCTTTAAGGAGCATGTGGGCAAGAATAAGAGCATGCTTAAACGAGGCCACGAACATGTAGGCCGCGATATTAGTGATCCTCTGCTTCATCCATTCATGAAGTCAGAGATCCAAAGCGTTCAGCATCGTGGCGAATATCTTTATGCTGCATGTGGCGAAGCTGGTTTCCGCATCTTCGATATTGCTTTCATCGATCACAAGGGCTTCTCCGAGCGTATGTCCACCGCTCCTGTTTCCCCGCTGGGTCAGAAGTTTTACATTCGCAGTAAGTACGCAACTTGTGTTGCTGCACCTACAACCATCGCACCAGATCCTACACGCAAGCATTTCCCTGAAAATGATGAGCCCCGCGTTGCAGGCATCTATGGCCTTATCTTCTTTACCGATAGATATGAAGGTTTGGTCGCAGTGGGCGCTGGTACTCTGCTTGATGGAGATCCTCTTAACAACTTTATAAAACGCGCCTGGACATTCAACCCAGATAACATTCTTGCAGGGGCAAGCCATGTGATCACCGTGGGAAATTATGTTTATGTCACTTGTGATAAAGGCCTGGTTGTTATTTCATGCGAAGATTCTACTAAACCAGTAATCACCAGCGTGATTGATAACAAATGGATCAAGAAGCCCAAAGCTGTTGCAGTTCAGTTCCGCTATGCATTTGTCGCTGA
>CAXNFS010000243.1:0-4876 GCA_964201235.1 Gemmataceae bacterium
AAGCTTGTTGCAAAGCTCCGAAGCAACCTTAAAGAAATTCCCGGGGTTACTGTTTTTGGAAGTGATGACCTTAGTCGTACGGTTGCAACTGTTTCTTTTCAGTCGGAATCACTTGCTGCACCTGAAATAGGCAGTATTCTTGATGAGGCATTTAACATAGCTGTAAGGCCTGGCTTGCATTGCTCACCATATATCCACAAATCAATCAACACTTTCCCTGATGGTTCGGTTCGAATCAGCCCCGGTGCATTTAATACCGAAAGCGATATCGATCAGATAATCGCAGCTTTAAAAGAAATACTCTCGCTTTAATTACTTGGAAAGCACCCAAAGTTTCCATGCCCCTAGCAGATTCTTCGCTGCGATACCTGATGAATCTAGCGCTTGTTCTGCTGATTTTGCGTCGCCATTTTCTTCTGGGATAAACCCTTTCAAGAAATCAGCAAGCTTTGAAGATTGGGGCCCAAAAGCGATAAACTCCATCACACTGGCTTGAAGTAAGGGCGTAACCTCGGCATCTGAACCATTCCAGATTTCGCCCACAGAAGAGACTTTACGGGCAATGATCTGCACTTTTCTTCTATCATTTTGAACTGCTTTATTGTTACCGCCCTGAACCCGCCAGTGAACTGCCCGGCCAAAGCCATCAACCACCCAATCAGGCAAAGGTGTTTTTTCTCCAGCCTTTGAACGAAGCAAAGCCCCACCCATCTCTTTATAAGCCTGCAATTCAGAACTACTAAAATCTTTGGGCTTGGTTGGGCCTGAAGCCATATACGGAACGCCCTCTAGAAGACCAAATGACCCATGATCATCACTGCTAGGCGAGCGTTTTTCTACCCTTCGAACAAAGGCAACAAACTGCTCCCTTTCTGGCATGATGAATACCATGAGTTTACCATTCCAAGGAGCATTATCTTCCTTATAACCAACGCTTTTTGCTGCATTTTCGTAGTACTTTTCAAGATTCGATGTGATGTCTTTTGCCTTTGATTCAGCAGTTTTAGGCAGCATTAGAATGATTTTATTTGATTCAAAAACAGAGGATGGGCCGGCATTGAGCTTGTCCCAAACACTCTTAGCGATCTCCTTGGTTGCTTCAGGCTTTTTAGTTGTATCTTGCGCCAGAACCATGCAAGAAACACAAATACCAAGCACCAATGTAGTAAAAAATCTCATGCTTACCTCGTAATAATCGGCTAAATGTTCCAATTGGATTTGTCTTAATTACCCAAATGATGATAAATTAATGAAAGGTGTTTGAACATCTTATTCCATGAAGGATTCTCACAATGAAACAATCCATGCTTTTCCTCTCCGGCATTTTAATTTCGTTACAACTTGCTTGCGCTGTAAATGCTCAGGGCGCCGATAGTTCAAAAGTGGTCAAGGTAGAAATCTCTAAAGACCCCTCCACCACTGCAGAGGAAAAATTCGTCGTAATAACCCTTTCTGTAGAACCAGGGTATCACCTTTATGCGAACCCCGTAGTAAACCCTGATTTAGCATCCGTGCAAACCAGCGTCGGAATCAAATCCGAAGGTAAATCGATCCCTGCCAAAGTAGATTACCCCGCAGGTAAGCTCGTAAAGGATGATGTTGTAGGCGATTACTCAACTTACGAAGGAACCGTAAAAATCAAATTACGAGTTGCAGTTCCAAGGAATCAAACCAGCCCTCTGGAAATTGTATTAAAGTACCAAGCTTGCTCTAAAAAATCCTGCCTCGCCCCTGCTGTAGCTACTTTGCAGCTTCCTTAATTAACCACTGGATTTGTCATGAATTTGCGAAATGTCTGCGCATTGCTTGCGTTTTTGTTTTTACTTCACCCCGCGTTGGGCGAAGAAAAAGGCAAACTCAATCGGCTTGCAAAAGAAGCCAGTCCCTACCTCCGACAACACGCACACAACCCTGTCGATTGGTACCCTTGGGGTGAAGAAGCTTTCAAAAAAGCCAAAGCAGAAAAGAAACTCGTCTTCCTTTCCATTGGGTACAGCGCATGCCACTGGTGCCATGTCATGGAAAAAGAATCTTTTTCAAACGCGGTTATCGCAAAAATTCTTAATGACAATTTTGTCTGCATCAAGGTTGATCGAGAAGAAAGACCAGATATCGATCATGCCTATTTAACATCGCTAAATGTACTTGGGCAAAGGGGTGGCTGGCCTTTATCGATGTTTCTTTTACCTGATGCAAAGCCTTTTTTTGGTGGCACCTACTGGCCTCCTTTCGATAAAGAGGTGCAAGGCCAGAACATGCGCGGCTTTAAATCCGTGCTGGAAGGCATCCTTAATGTTTACAAAACCGAGCAGAAAAATGTTGAGGAACAAGCAGAAAAATTAGCCACTTCAACAAAGAGAGTCTTACTTGGCGAAACCGTTGGGTTGGCTCTTATCCCACTCGACAAAGCCTTGGTGAATGCATCTGTTGAAGCTGTTCAGGAAGGCTTTGACCCTAAATATGGTGGGTTTGGTTCACAAGCAAGAAACTTCCAAGGGCCGAAATTTCCAACACCTTGCTATCTAAAACTTTTGCAGCGCGAACAAGGTAATGACACCACGGGCAACATCAAATCAATCGTTTCCTTCACACTTGATCAAATGGCTTTGGGTGGCATTTTTGATCACCTCGGTGGCGGATTCCATCGCTACACCGTCGAACCTTCTTGGACTATTCCGCACTTCGAAAAAATGCTTTACGACAATGCGCAGCTCTGCGAGGCTTATTCTAGGGCTCTTTTCAACAACAAAAATCCACTTTACTCACAAGCTCTTAACTCCACTTGTGCTTTTATCCTACGCGAAATGACTTCCCCAGAAGGTGGGTTTTACTCTGCCCTTGATGCGGATAGCGATGGCGAGGAGGGGAAGTTTTATGTTTGGACAGATAAAGAGTTAGCCGAAGTGCTTAAAGAAAAAACGGACCTTGAACTCTTTAAAACAACCTACGCCAGAGAACCTAATTTCGAAGAGAAGTTCTTCATTTTAAGGCGGTCGATGTTGCCCGAGAAACTGGCTCTTAGCCAAAAAACATCCCTCGAAAAATTAGAGGGTTCTCTTGATGCCTCGCGAAAAAAACTTCTCGCCCTTAGAAACAATCGCATCAGGCCTTTTTTAGACACTAAGATTCTAACCGGTTGGAATGGTCAGATGATCGCTGGCCTTGCAATGGCTTCCAAAGCCCTTAATGAACCTGCCTACTTAAAAGCTGCGGAGAAGGCTTCTGATTTTATTTTAAACAATCTACAACAGGCAGATGGCAGATTGATGCGAAGTTTTGGCGCAGTTCCCGGCGAAAAGGCACAGGCGAAAATCCTAGCTTATCTAGATGATTACGCTTATCTCGTTCATGGATTGCTAACCCTATATGAAATCAATGGCGACAAAAAGCGACTCACCCAAGCTGTCGAGTTGAACGAAAAAATGATTAAGCATCATGGTAAACAAGGCACGGGTCCATTCTTTCAGACTTCCGAAGAGCACGAAAAACTATTCGCCCGCTCTATCGATCAATACGATGGCGCACAACCTTCCGCCAACAGTGTTGCATTAAGTAACATGGTGAAATTATCAAAGTATACTCAAGACCCAAAGCACATGAAAGTTGCAGAAGATTCATTTAAAGGATTGGTAATGCGTTTAAAAATGCAACCTTCATCTTCCACAGCGTTGGCCAATGCCTTGGCCGAGTTTCTTGAAGCACAGCCAAAAAAGTGATTTCATTACGAAGCAGGAAAGTTGTTCAACTCAAGAAATTCTTTTTTCCAATGATAGTGATCTAAAAGACCAATTGAGTTTCTATTTAAAATAAAATAGGCGACAAAGAGTGCCTCAATGGAGGCCAAACCGTTATCAGGGTCAGTTCCAAACTTCGAGGTTCTCGGATAGGCTGTTTTATATTGGCTCAAGGATCTTGGGGGAATCGACTCAAAACTTCTTTCCATATTACCCGCATTTCGCCAACTCCCATCTAATAATAATATACCTTTGTCATTATCTGCTAAGGAAAGTGGAGGCCCCTCCGCAGAAAGACGAATATAATTAGGTAAACTTAAAGTTTTTTTAAAAGGATAATTCAACAAGATAATGCCGGGCCTTCCCTTGAGCGGTATCACCGAACATTTCTTGGACTTTTCCTTTACGCTACGAATTATCACGGTATCAGGAAATACATCCATCGGCCTAAATCCTATGATTTAAATTTGGTCCTTAATCGTCCTAAGCCTAACATACTGATTAGTATAGAAGATCCCTAAATCAGGAAAGGTGAATCATGAAAGTTGAATTACGCTATTGTTCCAAGTGAAACTATGAGCCTCAGGCTGTCAGTTTGACAGCCAAATTACTGGAACATTTCAAAATGCAATTTCTCGAAATGAAATTAATTCCATCAAGTGGTGGTTGTTTTGAGTTGACCGCAAATGGAAAACTGCTTTACTCAAAACTATCTGAAGGGAAGTTCCCTAACGAAGAGTTGATATTAAAACAATTGGAAGTATTGATGGATGAATTTAAAAAAGGAGAGGCATGTTTAGTTTTTTTGGCCGGAAGAAAAGATTGACCGACTACGCATCCTGTGCGGGCTGAGCGGGGAAACTTTCGCCGGGGGGGATTTCGCAGGTTCTGCAAAATGTGCCCCGATCTAAAGACCCGAATTTGCTGGTGGGTACCGAAACTCACGATGACGCAGGCGTTTTCAAGTTAACAAATGAAATCGCTTTAGTCCAAACCGTGGATTTCTTCCCCCCTGTGGTCGATGATCCGTATCTATATGGCCAAATTGCAGCTGCCAATGCACTTTCTGATGTTTATGCCATGGGAGGCATTCCTAAAACCGCTTTAAACCTAGTTGCCTACCCCGATGATGAAGATCCACA
>CAXNFS010000244.1:0-4865 GCA_964201235.1 Gemmataceae bacterium
GAGTGGTTTGGGAGAATCAGCCTTTTCCCAGACTACCATTTCTATTAGATTTGATTTTATAAGGACTAATTTGGGTCGTTCCAAGGAGGGGATTGTGGCTATCATTCGCCATGCTTTAATAGCATTATTTCTAGGTTTGGTTTCTACGAACGCAGTTTCTGCTCAAGCATGGGCAGATAAAATGTTCAAGGATGGCCTTGTGCATGATTTCGGTGTGGTGCCAAAAGGTGCCCAACTTTTTCACCGATTTACCATCACGAACATTTATGCAGTAAAAATGGAAATTATTAACATCCGTAGTGGATGTGGTTGTACCAGCGCTTCATCGTCTGTGAAAGTATTGGAGCCACGGGAATCTGCAACCATTGATGTTACCATGGATGCCCGAAGGTTTGCTGGTTCGAAGACGGTGATTGTTTATGTCACGGTTGGGCCAGAGTATGTTTCTACCGCTGAAATCAGAGTTACAGGCAATAGCCGAAGTGATGTCGTTTTTAATCCGGGGCAGGTTGCGTTTGGGGTTGTTTCCCAAGGGCAGAAGGCAGAACAAACCATTGAGGTTGAATATGCAGGCACCCAAAACTGGCAAATCACGGAAGTGATTTCTAAGGATACTCCTTTGGAAGCCACTTTTAAGGAAAGTTACCGTAAACCTGGTCAGATCGGATATCAGGTGAGTGTTACTTTGAAGCCCGATGCTCCATCTGGGAATCTTAAAGAGTTTATTCACTTAAAAACCAACGATACCGGTACACCATTGCTTTCGGTTTTGGTGGAAGCCACGATTCAATCTTCGATAAGTGTATCGCCAGCATTGCTTTCGCTAGGCACAATTAAACCCGAGGAAAGTTTGACCCGCAGGGTGGTGGTTCGTGCTAGCAAGCCATTTAAAGTTTTGGGAGTGGATGGCTTGGGCGAGGGGATTGAGCTGGGAACCCAGCCTACAAGTGAGCCCTCGATGGTTCAGACTGTAACCTTTAAGTGCTCAATCAAGCAAGAAGGTCAGTTCAAGAAACAGCTAAAGATCAAGACCGACCTTCAAGAAACGCCTATATTGGTAACGATCGAAGGAACAACTGCGCCTTAGCCGCTGTTTTAAGCAGCGGAAGTCGTGCGGGTGGTTGATTTCCTGGTTTCTTGAACTGCATCGCGGATGCGAATGAAGGGTTCAGCTAGATCGATATCCAAACCTTCAAAAAAGTTGGTAAATAGCTCAGCTTCTTCAATGGTTCCTGCTAAGTGCAGTCCGACGCCTCTTGGGCCTGTGATAATATGGGTGCCTTCTGGAGCTGCATCTTCTGCTTTTGCAAGGCAAACCACGGGGATATCAAGCTTTTTGCGTAATCCAAGTACTTCGGGAAGGTCTGTAACCACTAAATCGACTAATTGTGAGCTTTTTTCAACCAAAGTTTTGGCTATAACTTCTGAATAAATGAAAGGTTTTAGCCCTTCACCATAAAGAATATGCTGAACTTTATTGGGTTGAACAGCACTACTAATGCGGAATTCAAGAGGCCTAGCCCAGCGATTAGTTACAAGATAAGCGCCAAAAAAACCATTGGCATCCTGATTAATCGTAAGGAAACCATAATGAATGGAATGTTGGGGGTTTAGCAGATCCTTCGTCACAGTCACCCTAAGCCTCTCATCAAATATTGCAAATCATTACAGGTGAGCAGTATCCCCCGTATATTAATGAAGTTCGGATGAACTCGGCTAGAACTTGAATAGTATGAAAACAGCCGTGAAAAATAAATAATTGTGAGGATTAATGCAGATTAAAACGGTCTATTCATTAAGGTTGGTTGATTCTTGGACTGGAATTAAACGGTTAATCCGCCTAAATTGACTATATAAGGATTTGAAGCTTTTCTCTTGATAGGGATTAAGCTCTTTGAATAAGTAGTTAGGTATCTTTTTTACTTACCGGAATACAAATAATGGCAAATGAAAACGAGACAGTTGTAGATGAAGCCCCTGAAAGCGGTCGATCCGCTGTTGAAATCATTAAGGAAAATAGCAGGTCGCTGCGCGGAACACTCAGCCTTGAGCTAGCCGGTGCTGATGATCATTTTTCTGATGATTCCAAACAATTGCTAAAGTTTCATGGTTCCTACCAGCAAGAAGATAGGGACGCCCGTAAAAATCGTAGATCCGACGGCCTAGGCAAGCATTACATGTTTATGGTGCGGGGTAGAATCCCTGGCGGGAAAATGACCGCTAAGCAATACATTGCTCTTGATCAATTAGCAGAATCGCATGCCAACGGCACTATCCGCCTTACCAGTAGGCAGAGCATTCAGTTTCATGGGATTCTTAAAAACAATCTCAAAGGCGTCATCGCAGGCATTAATGAATGCATGCTTTCCACTTTATCAGCATGTGGCGATGTGAATCGTAATGTGATGGCATGCCCCGTACCCATGAAGAACGACAAGGTGCATCAAACGCTTCAGGATGACGCTTATGCAATTGCGATGCATTTGGCGCCTCAGTCCACTGCATACCATGAAATCTGGCTCAATGGTAAATCCATGAGTGAAACAGCAACGGAAGATTTTGAACCTATTTATGGCAAGTTGTATCTCCCTAGAAAGTTTAAGACTGGCCTGACAGCACCTCATGATAATTGCATTGATGTGTTCAGTCAGGATCTTGGTTTTGTTGCAGATATCAAAAATGGTGAGGTGGTTGGGTATGATGTTTTGGTTGGTGGTGGTATGGGAAAGACCCATGGTAAAGCTACTACTTTCCCGCATTTATCGATTCCTATTTGTTATGTGCCTCGGGAGGATGTGCTTAAAGGTGCTGAAGCCGTGATTACTCTTTACCGAGATCATGGTAACAGGGCTGATCGTAAAAGGGCTCGCATTAAGTATCTGGTTGCAGATTGGGGCGTTGAGAAGTTCCGCGAAGTTTTGAAGGGCTATCTGACTAAGCCATTGGTGTTGCCAAAAAACATCCAGATCACTGGTTATGAAACCCATCTTGGCTGGCATGCCCAGGGCGATGGGAAGTTCTTTTATGGTGTAAGCGTTGAGAGTGGTCGTATCAAGGATGAAGGCGATTTTAAACTGCGCACCGCTTTACGAACGATCATCACCAAGTTTGATACTGAAGTAAGGCTGACTGCAATTCAGGATATTTTGATTTGTGATCTCCCTGAAAGTGCCAAGCATGAGATCGAAGCTATTTTGACCAGCCATGGGGTTAAGAAGCCACAGGATCTTTCGAATATCCAGAAGTATAGCCTTGCTTGCCCAGCGATTCCAACTTGTGGGTTGGCGATTTCTGAATCAGAAAGAGCCTTGCCCGGGGTTATCGATGAGATGGAAGTAGTTCTTAACGAACTAGATTTGGCTAATGAGATAATCAATATTCGAATGACAGGCTGCCCGAATGGTTGTGTGCGCCCATACCAAAGTGAAATAGGTTTTGTGGGTAGAAGTGGTGAAAAGTACATGGTGTTTGTTGGTGGTCATGTGAATGGCACCCGTCTGAATTTCATGTTGAAGGATTTGGTATTGAAGTCGGATATCGTTCCGATGTTTCGCCATCTTTTTGTTGATTTCAAAGGTAAAAGAGCACAAAGCGAAACCTTTGGAGATTACTGTAATCGATTGGGCAAGGACTATTTGTTAACGCTTCTCCCTGCCAAGGCATCCTAAGAACGCGAGAGCTGCAATGAAAGTTTTAGTAGTAGGCAAAGGCGGGCGTGAACACGCACTGGCCTGGAAGTTATCGCTTTCCCCGCGTGCAAAGGGAATCTTTTGTGCGCCCGGTAATCCTGGTACCGCAGCATTTGCAACCAATGTTCCAATTGCATCAGATGATATCAAAGGCTTGGTGGAATTCGCCAAGGCCGAGAAGATTGGACTGACAGTGGTGGGCCCTGAAGATTCATTGGCACTTGGAATTGTTGACGCATTTAAAAAAGAAGGGCTGCCCATTTTTGGCCCTTCGAAATTAGCTGCCACTTTGGAATCTAGCAAGGCCTTCGCTAAGACTGTTATGCATGATGCCAATGTGCCAACTGCAGACTTCAAGATTTGCGATCACCCTGATCAGGCGAAAACTTGGATTTCAACCCGCAGGTATCCGCTTGTTGTGAAGGCCGATGGCTTGGCAGCAGGTAAGGGCGTGATCGTTTGCTCCACTCAGGAAGAAGCACTTAAAGCTGTTGAGCGCATCATGGTGAAGGAAGAGTTTGGCCGAACCGCTGGTCGCCAAATTGTTTTGGAAAAACGCATGGTAGGCCAAGAGCTTAGTGTGCTTGCACTAGTTTCAGGCAGAACCATCATTCCGCTTGAGCCCTGCCAAGATCATAAGGCTATTTTTGATAATGACCTCGGGCCTAATACCGGTGGGATGGGTGCATATTGCCCTGCGCCTTTGGGCACGAAGGAAATACTCGATCAGGTTGATACGGAAGTTTTAGTTCCAACCGTACATGCGATGAAGCGAAGAAGAATGCCATTTCATGGAATTCTTTATGCAGGGATCATGGTTACTGGGCAGGGCGCGCGGGTGCTCGAATTTAATTGCAGAATGGGCGATCCCGAAACCCAACCCCTTATGATGCGCTTGCAGACCGATCTATTGGATCTACTCGAAGCTGCAGTTGAAAATAGACTTGATGAGTTTGAAGGTAAGATCGCTTGGGATCCTAGACCCGCAGTTTGCGTGGTTCTTGCTGCAAAGGGTTATCCAGGTGTAGTTGATAAGAATCATACGATTACAGGGCTGCACGAAGCTGCAAAGCTGAAGGATGTTCAAATCTTTCATGGCGCAACCAGGTTTGATTCAAGAAATATTGTTACCGATGGTGGCCGGGTGTTGAGCGTTACAGCCTTGGGTGATGATAT
>CAXNFS010000245.1:0-4863 GCA_964201235.1 Gemmataceae bacterium
TTTACGAGGAACGACTTCCACGGGCGGGGCAGTTTTATTCTTCAGCGTTGCTGGCCAATGGGAATTTGTATTATCTTTCCCGTGATGGCAAGACATTCGTGCTTCCGGCCCAGCCTAAATTTGAGACCCCCACCGTGAATGATCTTTCAGACAGAAGTATTTTTAATGGTTGCCCGGTTCCTTTCGAAAACAAGCTGCTGATTCGTTCGGATAAATTTCTTTATTGCATCAAGTAGGAGTTAGCCGGCCCAAATTACGGTGGATTTTAAAATATCAGAATAAAAGACACCCGTTAAATATGTTTTATTCTCATTTTGTTTTCCGTTTCGTTCAATATTGACTTTGCTATAACATTACTGGCCATCTAGTAACTTTACTAAAGAGAAACCCCATGAATCGTGCAGCTTTTCTTATGCTTCTTTTTGCAGTGTTTCCTCTTATTGCAGCAGATAAGGATTGGGAACCTTCGAAGGTTGTTGCAATCAAGGGCAAGCAGGTCGAAGACCTGACCATCAAGGAAAGAACCTATGAAATCTTTGAGCATGATGTGAAACCAGAATGGGGTTACAAAGCCCCGCAACAGGATAACTTTGTTGTCATCCATCCAAAAAAAGATCGTAAAAATGCACCCCTCTATGTTGTTCTGCATTCTGCAGGGCACGATGTTATTTCTTGTGTGAAATGCACCCGCACGGTGGGGAATCATGATATTTACCACACTCCGGATGACTTTTATGCGCTCTATGTGGATTGCAGGCGTAATCAAGGTGATTGGTGGTGGGGCGGTATGCATATCAACGATGCAAACCTTACCAAGAAGAATTCAGGCGGCTCGCCCACTCCTGCAGAAAAACGGGTCATGGATACGGTGCAGTGGGTGATCAAAAAATATGAAATTGATCCTAACCGGGTTTACCTTGGAGGTAACTCTATGGGGGGTAGTGGCACCCTGGGCATTGGTATGCGCAATGGCGATGTTTTTGCAGCTATCAAGGCGAATGTGCCTGCGGGTATCGAGCATGTATCTCAGCGGATGTTTTTCCCACCTTTGTCGGTTCCCGAGAATGTGAAGTTTTCCGATCCACCCATTGTGATTGATTATTCTGGCCAGAATGATTCTTGGTCGGTTGGTCATGAACGGTTTGCCAAGGCGATGAATGATCGCAAATACGCTCTCTATTTTTATTGGGGCCCGTTTGGCCATGCGAACAATCACGCCAACATTGAGAAGGTGAACGATCTAGTAAACTCCTTTGATTGGTTGAGCGTAAAAAAGAATGAGGCGTATCCGGTGTTTGCTAATGGTGATAATAATAGCAAGATGCCTTCTTGGCCAGATGTGAAAAGCGAAAAGCCCGCGGTTTCGGGTCAGATCAATGCTTTTTATCGTTGGAAAAATATTAGTGATACCAAGGATAAACTTGAGATGTCGCTCTTTCTGGTAAGTGCGAAAGAGTTGAAGACTAGCTTCAAAATTCCTGAGGTATCGACTGCGGATGTTTCGGTACGCAGGTTGCAGAACTTAAATTTTAAGCCAGGTGAAGCTTTCAAATGGGCTTATGGGGAAACCAAAGGCGAAGGAAAAGCAGATGCAGAGGGTGTGATTACCATACCCGCAGTCAAAGTCGCTGGGCAATCCACAACCTTGACCATAAGCAAATAGTAGCAGGCATTTTTAATGCATTGATTGGATGAGTTCAAGATACTTTGGGCTTGATGAAACGGAGTTGTGAGAAGTGCCCGGTATTATTTGAAGGTTTGCGATTCCGGGTGCAAATGCATCATGAAGCTTCTTGGTATTTGATGCTGGAATAATTTCGTCAAATTCTGCCATGATCAAAAGGGTCGGGATTTTTATATCTGGTGCATACCGCCAAGATTCATACTTATCAAGAAGCAACCACTTGACTGGAAAGATTCGGAATTGGGAAGCAGCGATTTCTAAGATACTGTCATAGGGCGTGATCATTATCAAACAGGATGCAGGCCTTTGACCAGCAACCGCAATTGCCAATCCAGAACCCAAGCTGCGGCCTATCAACATAACTTTTGCATGCTTCTTGTAAATATAATCAAACAAGGCAAGAGCATCATTGCGTAGAAGTTCTTCTGTGGGTTTTCCTGTGCTGCCCCCATAACTCCGATAGTGCATCAGGTAGATTGCATGGTTGGGAAACTTGGCCGAGAAGGAAGCAAGGTTCATCGACACATCTTCGCCATTGCCTCCAAAATAGAGGATGGCATCAGGGCCATCATTTTCTTTAATGGTGATGACAAGGTCGGCGCCGGGAACTTTGAATTGAAGAGTTGACTTTGGGTCAGAGATGGATCTTTTTCTGGGAAAGTAAAGCAGCGATCTTTGAAAAAAGAACACCGCGCTACAAAGCAAAGAGTAAGACAAGAGGGCGATTGCACCATATTTGATCATGTTGCCAAGCATGGTGCATGTTCTCTCAGCTTTAATTAAGAAACTTGAACCATCGCTTTGATGACACCAGTTTCGGGTTTCAGCCAAGCGCCAAAAGCATCGATCATACCATCAAGGGTGGAATGGTGCGTGATCCAAGGCTTGGTATCTATCTTGCCATCTTCGATTAATTGGATGATGCGAACAAAATCTCCTGGAAGGGCATTCCTGCTTGCGAGGAATGTCATTTCATGGCGGTGCATCAGGGTCTGGGTGAAGCTGATTTCGTTGAGGGTGATACCAACCCAAACGAGCCTGCCAGCATAGGCGACAAAGTTATAAGCCTGGCTCATGGAAACATTGCTGCCTGTGGCATCGACAACGACATGGGCGAGGTTACCATTGGTCATTTCTTTGAGGGTTTCGAGTTCCTTGCCTTCGCCTTTGACGAGAATGGTATCTTTAACGCCCATGGTATTACGGACGAATGCGAGGCGTTGTTCGTTGGTATCCATGACGATGGGTCGGGCGCCTGCGATTTTCACAAACTCAAGTGTGGATAAGCCGATGGGCCCTGCACCAATAATGAGGACATTTTCACCAGGTTGGGTTTTAGCCCTGTTAACAGCATGGCAACCGATGGCTAGGGTTTCTACCAGAGCGAGTTGTTCGTAGGTAAGTTTGGAAGAGGGGAAAAGTTTTCTTGCGGGAAGAACGAAGTAAGGCCTGAGCCCACCATCGGCATGAACGCCTAGAGTTTTGTTGAATTCGCAAGCATTGGTATGGCCACGAAGGCAGCTATGGCATTTCTGGCAATTCATGTAGGGCTCGACGCAGCAGCGATCGCCCACTTTGATGTGGGTAACGCCTTCGCCCACTTCTGCGATTTCGACACCGAGTTCGTGTCCAGGGATGCGTGGGTAGCTATAGAAGGGCATTTTGCCTAGGTATCCACTGTAATCGCTACCACAAATACCGACTCGGTGAACTTTGAGAAGAACTTCGCCTGGGCCAGGCTTGGCGGGTTCGGGGGTGTCGATGAGTTTGAAGTTTTTAGGTTGTTCGAGAAGGATGGCTTTCATTAGCGGAGTTCCTAAGGGCTGATACCAGAAATAGCAACATGGCTAATAATATTGAATTTTCAGAGAGGAAGGTGCAAAAAGACTCCACAATTAATACCAAAGGGTGTACAATCGGAGGGTAGTAAAAAGTGAACCCGCCTACAAACCTTGGCTAAGTTGAAAACTATCATGAAAAAATTTATTCTCCCGATTTTAATCCCAGTATTGATGCTTATTGGAACTCAGTCACATGCTGCGGATAAGAAGATCGAGTTCAACCGGGATATTAGGCCGATTCTTTCGGAGAATTGCTATGCGTGCCATGGGCCTGATTCTGGTGCGAGAAAAGCGGGCCTTAGGCTTGATACCGAGGCTGGTGCAAAATCAAAGCGCAAGGGCAACAGTGCTGTTGTTGCAGGCAATGCGATGGAAAGCGAATTATACAAGCGCATAATTTCAACCGAGGCGCATGAATTAATGCCACCCGCCAAGAGTAACAAAAAGCTGGACGATAATCAGAAGGCGTTGTTAAAACGCTGGCTAGAAGAGGGTGCAGGCTGGGAAGGGCATTGGGCGTTTCTTTCTGTAAAGAAACCTGATGCTCCTAAAGTTGATGATCCTTCGTTTGTTAAAAACCCGATCGATAACTTCATTCTTGATAAGCTTCGGGAAAACGGTCTTAAGCATTCTGCAGAAGCTGACAAGGTTACCTTGCTACGCAGGCTTTGCTTTGATCTTACTGGTTTGCCCCCCACCCCTGAACAACTAAAGAACTTCCTCGCAGATAATAGTTCCAAGGCTTATGAAGCGTTGGTGGATCAGTTATTGGCTTCGCCTAATTATGGCGAGCGCATGGCTGTTTTTTGGCTCGATCTAGTGCGCTATGCGGATAGCGTTGGCTATCATGGTGATCAGGTTGTTACTGTGTGGCCTTATCGTGATTGGGTTATTCAATCCTTCAACAAAAACATTCCCTTCACGCAATTTACCATTGAGCAACTTGCTGGGGATCTTTTGCCCAATGCAACCATCGAGAATAAAGTTGCGAGTGGATATAACCGTTTGGGCATGATGAGTGCAGAGGGTGGAGTTCAGGATCGCGAGTACCTTGCAAAGTATGCTGCTGAAAGGGTTCGAAATGTTAGTGGTGTTTGGATGGGCACTACGCTTGGATGTGCGGAATGCCATGATCACAAGTTCGATCCATTCACTACCAAAGAGTTTTACAGCATGGAAGCATTCTTCGCAGACATCACCGAAAAGGGTTTGTATGGTGGTAGCGATTTTGGAACACGCATGGCATTGCCCACGAAGGAGCAGCAGGGGCAATTAGATTCGCTGGATGCAAAGATACTTGAATTGAAAAAGGTGCTGGAAGCTTCGACTCCTGAACTT
>CAXNFS010000246.1:0-4862 GCA_964201235.1 Gemmataceae bacterium
TCAGCTTTGCAATTGGTTGTTCATTTTCGGTAATGATGAGTTCTTGGCCTGGGTTCAATTTGTGGATCAAATCTTTAAGGCTGGCCTGAGCTTCTTCGATGGTGATTGATGTGAGCATTTGGCTTCCGATTTAATATGATTGATCTATCGATACAAGTATATTTGTAACACATAATTATTAGTATAACAAAAAGTTTATCATTGCTGAAAAGCATCATGCCTAAATCATAATAGTAATTGAAGTGTTTTATCTCAGGCAATTAGGCACCTGTTAACCCAGATGAACTTTACTTGCCTTCTTTGGCCCACTTTTTCATTTGTTCGATGTTTTTAAGCAGGATGGCGTTTTTGCTAGCGCCCTTCTTGGGGCCCAGATATTCTGCCATGTCGCTATCGTACTGCGCTTCGGTTTCGGGAATTCGCCCAAGATCATTGGTGCGGATTTCCCAAGATGTGAGTGCCTTGCGATGCCTTTCAAGTTCTGCAGTATACTTTTCGTCTGATGCAAGGTTCTTGATTTCCCACGGGTCGTTACGAAGATCGTAAAGTTCTTCCTTGGGTCTTTTAGTTGCATAAATCTGGCTTTGAATCTGATCGAGTTTGCCTTGGTCAAAAAGTTCTTTCATGCGGATGAGGATTTGCTTGCCATCCTTGTAACCATTGGGTTGGAGGTGGGGCCTTTCGTTGAGGTAGTTACGAATGTATTTGAAATTTTCGGAGCGGGCGGAACGAATATGCTCGACGGTTTCATCGGCACGATCCCTTGCGCTGAACACAAATTCCCGTGGTTTGTAATCGTTTGCGAAGATGTTTTTACCCTGCATGGATTTGGGAATGGGTATGCCAGCGAAAGCCAGGGAACTTGCAGCGATATCGATATGCTCGACCAAATCATCACGCACTTTGTTGGAAGCAACCTTGGGGCCGTGAACGACTAAAGGCACATGAATGCCTTCTTCATACAGGAATTGTTTGCCTCGTGCATGGCTGATGCCATGATCAGTCCAGAAAAAGATGATGGTGTTATCGTAGATATTTTCGTTTTTGAGTCGTTCGATGAGCTGGCCTAAAAGTTTATCGGTAAGCCTGATGGTGTCGAGGTAGGCGGCCCAGTCGTTTCGAATTACTGGGTCGTTAGGATAATAGGGTGGGAGTTTGATAAGTGGTGAATTGGGATCTGTGGGCTTGCCTAATTCTTTGAGAACGAGTCCGTCCCAGTTTTTACCTTCGCGGTATTTGCCGCCATGAATTTGGATTTGGGTGAAGAAGGGCTGATCTTTTTTTCGATTGGCCCAATCATTACCATCATAGATTTTCGGATTAAATTCGAAGTTATAGTCAGTTTTGCCTTTTGCGATTTGGGGGAAAGCGCAGTTGGAAGTGTGATATCCACCCTGTTGGAAAAGTGCGGGCACAGGAACAACTTCTTTGGGAAGGTTAATTTTAACTGAGCCTCTGCCACTGCGATGATGTTGCGCGCCTAGGGAAGTCTGATACATACCTGTGATCATAGCGCTGCGAGAGATGGAGCAAATGGGGCCGGTGACAAAGGCATGGGAAAAGCGAGTGCCATTAGTTGCCAACTGATCAAGGTTGGGTGTTGCGATTGCTTTTTCGCCATAGCAGCCAAAATGTGCGGACATGTCTTCAACCACGACCCAGACAATGTTGGGTTTACTTGTATCGACAGCGTTGGCGGAAGAAACAGCAAGTGCGCCAAGAATTAAAAATCCAAACATAAATATGGAGTCCTTTATTTCAGGAGTGGTTTGATTTTTTCTGAAAGGACTTCGTAACCTTTGGGGCTGAGATGGAGTTTGTCATCTGCGAAATGATCGGCTTTATGTTGGCCAGAGGAATCCAAAAACAAAGGTGCGATATCAAAAAAGGTGAGTTGAGGGTTGGTTTTACAGAAGGATTCCAAAAGCGCATTGGCTTTTTTCTGATCAGCTATCTGTTCATTGCGCTTGGAGCTGTGTTTAATCCCTAGCAAGACTATTTTGGTTTTAGGATTGTCTTTGTGGATGAAGTTTACAAAGGCCTTAAAATCTTCTGCGACTTGTTCGGGGGTACGCTTGGCGTTGATATCATTGTCGCCTGAATAGAAAACAATGGTTTTGGGTTTGTAGGGGAGGAGGATGCGTGGTGCGAAATGCACTACATCGCGGGTTTGAGAGCCGCCGAAGCCGCAATTTTCAAAGGGCTTGCCGGGGAAATTTTCAGCGAGGTTCCAACGGCGAATGGTAGAGCTTCCTGTGAAGAAAACAGCCTCAGCGGAAGGAGGTTTTTCTTTAAAACGCTTTTCGATTGCGACGATATCTTTTTCGTATTTTTCAACTCTTTTGGTATCAGCATCTTGGAACGAAGGCACAAGTAATAAACAAAAAGAAAATCTAAGAAGCGTAAGCATGGTAAAAGCCTTAAAAAGAGTAAGAGCATCTATTAGTTAAGGTTAGTGGAAAGAAGTGAAAGATGCATTAAAAAAGGAAGATGAGTGTTATTTTTTTTCGCGTTTGTAGATTGCAAGGAAGGTTTGGGAGCCAAGGGTTGATTTGAAAACATCGGGTTTTTTCTTACCTTCGAGGTCGTAGCAAATCATCAGGATATTGCCTGAAAATTCATAGATTGCAGGGAAAGTTTTGCCTTGGTTGGGGCCTTCTGTGCCAATGATATCCATCCCCTTAGGTTTGGAATCGGGGTAGAATTTCAAGTTGCCTTTGTCGGTAAGAGTTCCAACTTTAGTGGAATAGGAAGTTCCCGAGATGATGAGTGAAACGCTGGCGATGAATTCTTGAGGGAGTTTTTTGCCTCCGAGTTCACCACTTTCAAGAATCCAAGTACCTGAGATTTTTTCGAGGTCTTTTTCCTGAGCGGAAGTGCTAGATGCAAAGATTGAAAAAATAATTACAAAGGCGAATAGATAAGTGAATCGTTGCATTTCTAAAATCCCTTTTCATTAGCAAACTGGTAATCAAAATAATCCTTCAAAATCAGGATTTTTTCTGGCTATATTTGAAAGCACTGCGAATAAAATAGCAGTATTTAAACCAGTAACTAGCATCCCTGTGCAAGCAATCATGGGTTCTAATGCACGATAGGGGGGCACTAGATATTGTTTACCTGCTCCTATTGTGGTGTAGGTTGTTCCGGAAAAATGTAATGCTTCAAAGAAATCGTCAAATTTACCAAGGTCGAAAACTAAAAGACTCCAAAGGATCACCTGGATAGAGCAGGAAATAATGATCAAAAAAGTGGATGCAAGTAGTGGCCCCATAATAGATGCCATGCCCTTTAGGTGGGGATAATTACGCATATAATAGGATTGTGATTTTAAAATCAGGAACATAAAGAAAGCATGGATAATCAAATTGATGGCCATGAATCCGAATCCAATTAAAAGCACGGAAATATGTGTTAATGACATTAAGCTAGTCTTTCAAATGAGTCTTAAAGCTGGATTTTAGTGCCTAATAAAATTAGGAATTTGGCGAGCCATTGTGGGTGTGCGGGCCATGCGGGCGCACTAACAAGATTGCCTTCCACAAAAGCCTGATCGATTCCGATGTTTGCAACTGTGCCCCCGCTTACGGTAATTTCAGGCCCAACTGCTGGGTAGGCGGAGCAGGTTCTGCCTTTTAATACGCCTGCTGCAGCGAGTAATTGTGGCCCATGACAGATGGCGGCGATTGGTTTGTCCGTGTCTGCAAAATGTTTGACGATAGCGAGCACTTCGGGGTTTAGGCGAAGGTATTCGGGCGCTCTGCCACCCGGAATTACCAAGGCATCATAGTGGGCTGGGTTGATTTCAGAGAATGTAGCATTAAGAGTGAAACGATGGCCAGGCTTTTCGCTGTAGGTTTGCTGGCCTTCGAAATCATGAATTGCGGTGAGAATATAATCGCCTGAGTTTTTGTTAGGGCAAATGGCATGGACATGATGCCCAACCATGATGAGTGCCTGAAAAGGAACCATGACTTCATAATCTTCAACAAAATCGCCTACCAGCATCAGTATTTTTTTTGCAGCCATGACTTGCGCTCCTTTTGAAAATAAACCATTGGGATGAATATGCCAAAAAAGAGTTTCTAATCCTAGATTATTCTTTGGGAAGTTGGTGGTAAATGGGGTCGTCAGGTCGTTTGCCATACCATAGATCGAGGCCTTTTTTAGAGCGAAAGGCATTGGGCCCTCTAAAAACAAGCTTTAATAAAAGCCAAATGGTCTGGCCTGGGTTCATCGTCCAGATTTTTCGTGCAGAGGTGGTGACTCTGGCTTTAGGAATAATGAATGCGCCTACTTTTGATAATTTGGAAGAGAATGCAACATCTTCCGCAGCGTAGAATTCTTCGGGAAAGCCCCCGATTTTTTCGAATGCCCCACGAGTTACAAAAATGCAACACCCGCCCACTAATTTAAATATCCTGCCAAAGAATAGACCCATCCGATGAAGCACACTAGCCCAAAAAGGCAGCTTTGTATCGTAATTGAAATGGCATCCGCCTCCTACTGCGCCTGTTTTTATGGCTTCAAGGCTTTCTTTTAAACAGGCTTGATTAATGCAGGTATCTGCATCAATAAAGAAGAAGATATCGCCCTTGGCTGCTTTTGCGCCGCTGTTTCTTGTGGCTGCAATTTTGCGATTATTTACCGAAATAACTAGGGCGCCAGCAGCTTCCCCCACGGATTTTGTGTTGTCGGTGGAAGCATCATCCACCACCAAGATCTCGTAATTTTCCGAAATGCCTATTGTTGATTGATGGATAGCATTGATGGTTTTATTTAAATAAGCTTCTTCGTTATGAGCAGGAATAATGAACGACAACATCTTGAGCACCCTTTAAATATTTAATGGTATTGTTACA
>CAXNFS010000247.1:0-4854 GCA_964201235.1 Gemmataceae bacterium
GGGATAGCGGTGTCACCTAATCTATTTAAAGTTGCAACAATGTTGGAGGTGTTGAAAGTGGATCTGAGATCCATCTTTGTGGGGTTTTCTTTATCAGCAAGGAAGTGAGTGTCGCCTATGAGAAAAAAGCCGACTGGTTCCTCTTTTAATTTTGCAGCATTGGTGGGGTTAATTCCTGCAAGCGGTAGGGCAGCAGAGGTTGCAAGAAATTTTCGTCTGTTAGGTTTGGTGATCATGTTGTCTTTAAAATTATCTGTTGGGTTTGGTGATGTTGAATTTGTCAATCTGTTTGCCTTCTTGATTTAACACGCGGATTGCAAGCTTCGTTGGTTCTAAATCCATGCTTACAAATGAATAGCTATCTGCATTCATAATTGCAGTGAAGTCCGCATAGTTTTCTTCAAAATCTTCCTTGAGAGAGACAGATGTTTTTTCCAACCCCGGAAGATAGAGCGATGCGCCTCCGCCTCCTGCAACCACATGAATTACGCCCTTGGGGGAGGTGTTTTTATCACCATCAAACGAGTTATCAATAGTAAAAGTTCCATCGACTCTTCCTTTGTTGTTTCGTTTGCCTTCGGGTTTGAAAAGCAGTGGATGGCTGCGTTGGTAGTTGTGTACATGCCCTGCAAAAACGATGTCTACGCCACAAGCTTCAAACATTGGGTTCCATGAACGCGATTGTTGTTCGCTATAATGTTGTCTTGAGCTATGAAAAGCAGGCACATGATAGCAAACGAATTTCCATGGTTGCTTGGTTTTCGTAAGGTCAGATTCAGCCCATTGGATCAGTTCCGGAGAATCCATGTTGGAAGCTTTGTTGTTGTTTAGAATTAGGAAATGGGCGCTGCCATAATCGAATGAATATGCATCCATGGATGCGTAACTATGCTTGTTGATGGTCTTAAATTTAGCAGCAGCGGCGGTGTCTGTACCGAGTGGAGTGCTCCAAATACCTTCGCCCGGTCCCTGGGTTGGTGGATAGAAGAAATAAAAGGCGCCAAGTGCATCTTGTGTGCTTGGAAATCGTGCCCCGATATCGTGGTTGCCAAGGATTGGATAAAATGGCACAGATGCCATCAGAGGCGCACCATTAGTAAGGCTTGGTTCATTCACATCGTTGTAGGTGTTCCAGAAATAGTTCATGTATTGAAGCACTCTGCCTGTGGGGTAGACAATGTCTCCTAGGGCGATGAGCGCTTCGGGTTTTTCTTTTTGAATTTGCCATGCAATTGCTTTTTGTGGGGCTTTGCCTGTTGCCATGTCTCCAACCAAAACCAACCGTGCGGATTTATCTGGAGTTGGCCTAGTTCGGAAGGAAGCTTGGCGGATGATGCGTTCACCTGATTTTACACAGTAATGAATTTCAGAATTGAAGGGGAGGTTCTTAAGGCTGGCATGGTATCTGAAGTAGTGTTGTTCTTTTTCAACCACCGGCGGATCTTTCTTTACCGTGGTTTCTTTTTTATCTTCCACTTTTGGTTTATCTTCCACTTTTATCTTGGTTTCTTGAGGAACCACTTTGGGTTTGATAATGTCTATGAAGGGTTTGGGCTTTTCGAAATCGAGTGAAATCCTTACAGGCTTGGCTTTTAAAACAGGTTCGCCTTTGATTCCATATTCAACTACAAAAGTTGCTTCCTTTTGGTCTGTAAGCCAAGCGATGATTTTGACATCTGTGCCTTCGAGGGTGTTGCCATCGCCCGGTTGGACATAGGGTTTGACCAAAATTTCCTGTGCTAATAAAAGTGTGAGGTCAAAACTTGCAAAGGATATCAGGAGAGAAGAAAGAATAAGGTTTAAAATGCGCATGGAGTTCTCTATGAGGTAGCAGGAAAGCGATTTCGATTTCTCATTTGTTGACTACAATCAAACATTCACTTTATTCAGAAAACCGCGCTAAAGCTAATTTAATCTTTGTTAAAAGTTTGATTACGGATAGGCTGGGACTTGGATCTGAATCCTTTCAAAGGAATAAAAACATGGTTAGTCCAATTCCATCTCGAAGAACTTTCTTAGCAGATGGCGCTCTAATTGCAGGTAGTGCTTTTTTTCTACAAAATACAGGGGTTTCAGCCATGGCAAGTCCATTGGAAAATCAGGAAGCTAGAAAAAAACTATTGCAGCAATGTTTGGGAGGCCCCTGGCCCGAAGGTGCACCTCTTGATGCTAAAGTCGAAAAAACTGAGCAGAAGGATGGGTATCAACTCATTCGCGTAAACTACCTTGTTGAGCCAACGGAAAGAATAGCTGCTTGGTTGCTCATCCCTGATAAGGTGGATGCGAAAAACAAAGCGCCTGGTATTTGCCTTTGGCATCAGCACGCTGGCCAATACGATGTGGGCAAAGATGAACCTGCTGGCGTTCGTTCTCCTAATTTTGCAAAAATGCACATGACGGGTGTTGCACTTGCGAAAGAGGGTTATGTTGTACTTTGCCCGGATGCCGCAGGCTTTGGCGAACGAAACAGTCGCATTATCCCGGGTACTAAAAAAGTGCTTAAAGGTGGCGAACTCGAGCGGTTTCTATTTGGTAAATATGTCACCGAGGGTAAATCTCTTGCTTGGAAAAACATCCTCGATATGAAGCGAGCGGTTGATTACATATCCTCAAGACCCGAAGTCGTTGCACAAAAGTTGGGATGCTATGGTCATTCCATGGGTTCAACCCACACTTGGCAGATCGGCCCTTGGGAGCCAAGATTAAAAGCACTTGTCGGTAATTGCTGTATGCCCACTTATCAAGCTATGGAGCGCACCAATTTGCTTCATTGCTTTCCTAACTATGTTCCGGGTTGGAAAGTACATGGCGACATCCCCGATATCGTCAGCCTGATCGCTCCCAAACCTTTGCATTTAAACTTTGGTGAAACCGATGATGGCAGCCCCATTGAAGAAGTAAAAGCTGCAATGCCTTTGATCAAGAAGGCGTACGAAACCATGAATGCAGGAGATAATTTCTCGTGGTTCATCGAAGAAAAAACCGGACATGTGCTTAGTGATGAGATGTGGAAACGAACCAAGGCTCACTTTGCCAAGCATCTTAATAGTTAAAGATTTACCTTAGAAAGTAACGGAATGCTGACATTATTGGTAAGCATGGCTTTGCTTGTGTTGCAACAGAGTGAATGGGAAAAGCTCGCACCTTTGCCAGATAAGGAAGGCTTTGCTTCACCCTTTGCTGGTGTAATTGCGGGTAAACTTGTTGTTGCAGGTGGCGCCAACTTCCCTGATAAAAAACCATGGGAAGGTGGACTGAAAGTCTGGCATGATTCCATCTATACTCTGGATCATCCCAAAGCTGATTGGAAAAACGCAGGTAAACTTCCGAACCCAATGGCTTATGGTATTAGTGTCTCGCTTAACGAGGGGATGCTTTGCATCGGCGGTTCAGATTCTAAACAACATTATGCCGATTGTTTTCTTGTTGCGTTTGAGAACAACCAATTAAAGTTTAGCCCTTACCCTTCGTTGCCCAAACCTTGTGCGAATATGTGCGGGATGAAAATTGGTGATTTGGTTTACCTTGCTGGTGGCACTAATGCGCCTGATTCTGCAAAGGCCCTTCATAATTTTTGGTGCTTGAACCTTAATGATGTAAAGGCTGGTTGGAAAGTATTGGAACCCTGGCCCGGCTCTGGGCGTATGCTTTCGGTTTGTGCAAGCGATGGCGAAAACTTTTATCTTTTCAGTGGTGCAGCGCTTGCTCTCAATTCCACGGGAAAGGTTGAACGCACTTATTTATCTGATGCTTTTGTTTTTAACCCCAAGGATGGTTGGAAGAAACTTCCCGCTATGCCTAGGCCCTGCGTTGCATCACCTTCGCCCGCTATTTTTAATAAAGGTAGTATTCAGTTGTTTAGCGGGGATGATGGCAAACTTGTTAACTTCGAGCCCAAGCAATCCCATCCCGGTTTCCCTAAATCAAGCTTGATCTATGATTCCAAATCGAACTCTTGGGCAAAAGAGCTTCCTTTTCATTTATCGCGTGCCACTGCGCCTTTAACCTCTTGGCAGGGATTGAATGTTCTTGCCAGTGGGGAAGTCAGGCCTGGAATTCGAACGCCAGAAATCTGGTCAGCGAGGCAACGATGATATCACGAAACCAAATGAAATATGCATGGCTCGTGGTGATGCTTCTCTTTCCCGTTGCATTGTTAAATTACCTTGATAGGCAGATGATATCTGCAATGAAAGGTTCGATGATGCATGATATTCCCGATATCGGGAGTGATGCCAACTGGGGATTTATGCTAGGGCAATTCAAATGGGTTTATGCTTTTCTTAGCCCGCTGGGGGGCTATATCGCAGATAGATACAGTAAACGCTTTACCATTTGTGCAAGCCTTTTTGTCTGGTCCACCATTACTTGGATTACAGGGCGGGTGCATTCTTATGAAGAATTACTTTGGACCCGAACCTTGATGGGGGTCAGCGAGGCGTTTTACATTCCCGCAGCTCTTGCGCTCATTGCTGATTACCATTCCAACTTGACCCGATCCAAGGCAGTTGGGTTTCATCAAATTGCAATTTATTGTGGCGTTCTTCTTGGTGGATTCAGTGGCTACATTGCAGATGAACCCAAACTTACCTGGCGCTTTGCTTTTGATATCACCGGGATCGTTGGGATTTGTTATGCGCTTCCCCTAATGTTTTTTCTTAAGGATGCGCCGGTTGATCCTGCAAATCAAAATACGCAGCAAAAGCTTTCGGTGATACAAGCGGGATTGGCCTTGATGACTAATTTTTCGTTCCTCCTTCTTGTAGTTTATTTCACCCTGCCCGCAATTGCTGGTTGGGTCGTTCGAGATTGGATGCCTGCAATCTTGCAAAAAACCTTTAACATTAGTCAGGG
>CAXNFS010000248.1:0-4839 GCA_964201235.1 Gemmataceae bacterium
AGGCAACGGGGGAATACCATCGATTGCTCCCAAAAAATAGGCGTAAACAAAGTACAACGCCATAAATAGGGAGAACCCGAATCCAAGGATTAAGATTCGCTTCGGAGTCCACACTTTAGAACCACTCCTTCGTCATACTGCGCCTCGATTAATTAATTTAAGTGGGATGCACATAGTTGATTCCACTTACCCTGAACTTTCAGAATGATTTCTACGAGATCGCGTAGCGCAGATTTACCACCCGGATTTTTGCTGACAAAGTTCGCACAATTTCGGACTTCAAAACAAGCGTCGTTAGGTGAAGCTGCCAAACCGCAAGACTTCATGATCGAAATATCAGCAAGGTCGTCGCCGATGTATGCAATTTCTTGGGCGGTGATGCCAGTTGATGAAATAATTTCCTCGAGGGCTTTTGCTTTATTACTAACCCCTTGGAAAACCATGCCAATTTCCAGTTCTTTTGCCCTGTATTCGACAACAACAGAACTGCGTCCCGTGATAATAGCTGTGGTAATACCAAACTTGTTGAGTTTTTTAAGCACCGAACCATCGCGTACATGGAAAACTTTCCATTCTTTGCCCGTGCCGTCGTGGATGATCCCGCCCTGCGTAAGCACGCCATCAACATCCATTGCAATTAACTTAATTGCTTTGCATCGTTCTGAAAGTGTAAGTGCTTTGGTTGCATTCATTTTCTTTATTACGCCACCTTGGATGAAGGGATAACCATGGCAGGCGCAAGGCTGATCAGATCGGTAATGTCGAGCAATCCTCTGGGGATATTACTTGCATCAACAACTGGGATTTCACTGAGTTTCTTTAGTTTCATGAGTTCAATTGCATCAACAACCTTTGAACCTAAAAGTATTGTCTTAGGGTTTTTAGTCATCACTTCTGAGATAGGTTTGTCTAATGCATGATCGTTTCTGGTCTCGATCAAGCGGGCCAGATCACTATCGGTAAAGATACCGCAGAGTTTCTCATTTGAATCGACCAGGATGACCGCACCCGTTCTTCTGCCGGGTTGGCTCGATTTGGAAAATACTGTTCGTACGGTATCTTGCTCAGATGCTAAGCGAAGTTCATGCCCATGACGCATGACGGTTTCAACCCGCATGAGTTTTTTCCCAAGGCTGCCCGCAGGATGAAACTTTGCAAAGTCTTCCTGGCAAAATTGATTCGCCTTGATCAGGCAAAAAGCCATGGCATCACCTAGGGCTATCATGGAAGTGCTGCTTGCACTGGGTGCCAATCCTAATGGGCAAACTTCATCCAGCGGGCCATAAGCAATGGTGATGTCCGCTTTTTTTCCGAGTGTGCTGTATTTGTTTCCAGTCAGGCCAATTATTGTTTTGCAATGTTCTTGCAATGGCCCAAGCAGTCTAAGTATTTCTTCGCTTTCTCCGCTGTGCGATAGAACAAGTGCAATATCTTCAGGGTGAAGCATTCCAAGATCGCCATGCACTGCCCTTACTGCATCCAAGAAATAGCTTCGAGTTCCTGTAGAATTTAGGGTGCCTACCATTTTGAGTCCAACATCAGCACTTTTGCCTGTGCCGGTAATTGCAATCCTGCCTACCTTTTGGGTAGTCATTTCCCAAATAGCTTGAAGTGCGAGCAAGAAATTTTCATCGAGTCTTTGTGCAACGAGATTTAAAGCCGCAGCTTCTTCGTGCAAAACTTCCCGAGCAAAATCAATTGCTTGAGAATTAATGAAATCAATTCCTTGTGATCCAGACTTTATCATGAGCCTTCCTTGGCCTAAGTCTAAGACTTTGTAAATCTATTCTGCCTAAGTACCTTCCTATGCACTATTAGCATCAAGTTTTACAAGATCTCTTTATCTAAGTAATTCGTCAAGATCGACCGTGGAACTATGATCTATTTTGAACAATTTAACTATGTTCAAATGGGTGGTTTAGAGGGTTTTAGGATTTGAAGGCAATCAGCTTTGATTTGGTAAGGAAAAAGAGTAAAATCAAAATGTTAAGTCAAACCTACCTGAATAGGGCAAAATCCCATGCAAAATGTAATACCTTTTATTCTACTTACTCTGCCGAGTTTAATTCTGAATGAAAATGCTGGATTGTTAAACAAAAAAGTACCCCCGTATACGATGTTGGTGGCTTCAGGTCCTGAAAGAGGGAAGTTACATTGTTATGTATGTGAACAATCCGAAAAAGAAGGTGTGATTGTTTTTACCAAGAAAATGTCGGAAGGGTTATCCAAAGTCGCAGTGCTAATTGAAAAGCAATCAAAAGTAAGTCCAGAATTTAAAGGATGGGTAACTTTAGTAAGTGAGGATAGTACGCAGGATGCTAATTTATTGAAATGGGCAAATGAGCATAATTTAGCGGGCACACCCGTAGGTAGATTTGAATATAGTCCTGGCCCGCCTGCTTATAGGCTATCTTCTGATAGTGTTACAGAGGTATTTGTTTTCAAGGCAGGAAAAGTTTTACATTCACTGAAGGCAAAGGATGAAGCTGAGTTAGAAAAGTTGCCTGCGAAGTTGGAAGAGATTCTTAAAAAGGCAAAAAAATAAACTCGTTTCAATGCAGTTAAAGTTTATCGCACTTTTGCTTGAAAACGGATAATGCCATATTCTTTTGGCATTAATTTGCCCGTGATCTCCCAATGCAAAACCAGTGAGCCAGATTCATTTTTTTGAATGGTAAAAACCGCATCGCGATCAGATACTGCGGTACTTGGAACATATTCTAGCCTGGTTGCAAGACTGTCGGTGACTGCGATATCGGACATGGGTTTGCTGCCCAGATTTGTGTAACGAAGAGTAAAGGTGACAATTTCGCCAACCTTTGCTGTAGGTTTGTCAGCTAGCTTTAAAAGAGAAAGAGGCTTATCGGTTTCGATTTCCTGGGCATCATCTTCGGTGATAACAATTTCGCGTGTTTGAACATTTGCTTTGATTACTTCGGCGCCATTTTGAATTCGTGCCACTACGCTGGTTCCTTCGATGCCATCATTTTCTCTTAGGCCCAGCGAGGAAGAAAACTTTTTAACATTTTCAGTTTGTCGCTTAAAGGCAATTTTTTGTTTGTCTCGCGCACTCATGGTAGATTCAGAATTGATTGATTCTCTGACTATAAGATCGAGAGTTTGGGCCTTTAAAATTTCAAGACGATGGATTTCCCCTAAGCCTACGGTGTTTTCGGTACCCTTTAGCCTTAGGTCGCCCTTGAAGCTGTTGAGATGATTCATGGCCCTTGCTTGAAGACTTGGTGTGTTGGTGCGATACTGGCTATCCGTGATGGTTGCTTTTTGTTCGTTGAAAGTTTGAACCGTATTCACATTAGCCCAAACGGTTTCTTGTGCAAGGATTGCAAATCTTGGTGCGGATAGGATAACACGGTTAGAGCGTGCAATTCTTTTTTTGCCACTGGTATCGGTGTATTGGGCAATGGTATCTTCGGGGTTCACACCCTGAAGGGTGCCTTGATTGTCATAACCAGCTTTGGGTATTTGATCGCCACCATCGTAGATCAGTTCTGCTTTGGAAAATCGTGGCCCAAGCTTAGGGTCAAAAAAAGCGAAAGATTCGCAAGGTATGATAGGTGGGAATTTAGGAGCGGGCAGGTACTTTTCGCCTGCGAGTTGTACGGTTCCGGGAATTGAATTCGCTTGTAATTCCTGCTCGCTGATTATTTTTCCACCTATGCGGAAAATGACCATTACCCTGCCTCGATTTCTGGCATCTTGCACCAGATTCGAATCAGCAGGAACATAAGATTCGATTGGGTTTTCAATTGTAGTGGTTACTGCTTCAGCTTTTTCTGAATCTTCTAGGTAGACAACTTTTGTAATCAAGTTACCCTTGAGTGCGGATTCAATTTCAAGCTTGTTAATTTTAATGGGTGCGGGAAAGTTTAAAGGGTTTGCAACTTTCGGCATTTGTAAGCTGCCTCTTACTTCTAAAGTCGGGTAGAGTTCAGATTCAGGATTTCCTGGTATATTATTCATTTTGAAGCGATAGACATAACCAGGCCTCATGCCAACCATCTGTTTTTCGGGTAGTGTGAATTGCCTGTTGTTCCCAGGATATATCGTGGTTTTTATTCCTTCTGGTGCGATGAAATTTAACCACAGTACTGGTGATTGGCCAATGTTTGGCCCCATTACCATTTGCTGGGAGTAGGTAATTTGACTGATCAGCAAGGCGCATGTCAGAGATATTGTGTATTTGTGAAGCATCGAAAAGCCTCATGGAACTCTTGCCAAATCTTAGTGCCACAGAACAAGGTAATTAAAAGGCCGGCGTTCGAGGATTGTAGCCCCGACCGCCGGCGTTAGTTTCTCTCACCTTTACTTATTTACAAAAGGTGGGATTATTGATTGCGGTACTCCGCTTTTAATCTCTGGAATCTTAGTGGTGATTCCATTATTCCCTGGAACAATTTCTAATCCTGTTGGGGGTATGTTTCCTGTTGAAGGAAGCGTCTCCTTTTTGAGAATTATCGTTGTTTCTTCATTATTACTTTGGCTTGTAGTTATCCCTGGCACTTCCTTGATGCTGGTAGAAGGAAGCGAGGTTGGGGAAGGCAAATTTTTGGGCTCAATGTTTGGTACACTTGGAAGATTAAGTGGCGCACCGGGCTTCATCTGCATGCTTGGCATTCTTTGCATGCTTTGTTGGCCAGGCATTGGCCCGGGGCCTGAGATACCATAAGGAACCATTCGTCCCATGCCTGGTCCTCCCTGCATTCCTTGTGGGGGAACTGGCATTCTCATACCGCCTCCTGGAGGTGCGTCCATTGCTGGAGTGTTTGGCGCTTCCAAGTCGATGTTGCCTAATCTTACGATCAAGAGAATGCTACCTCT
>CAXNFS010000249.1:0-4829 GCA_964201235.1 Gemmataceae bacterium
GCAATCCTTCTACCCTTTATGGAAAATGACACCATCGATTGGGATGGGTTTTGCAACCATGTGAAGCGCACCCACGACAACGGCTTAGTTCCTGCTATCAACATGGATACAGGGTATGGCAATTTTCTTGATGATAGCACCAAGGAAGAGGTTTTAAAACAAACGCGTGCGGTGTTGGGTAATGGATCTTTCATCGCAGGCGCCTTTGTTGCAGACCAATCAGGCGCAAGTTTCAACCCTGCAGCATATCGAAATGCAATCGAGCAAATTCAGCGCCATCAGGGCCTTCCTGTCATCTTTCAATCTTTCGGGCTAACATCATTAAATAATAAAGACCTTACAAGTGCTTATAAAGAGATCGGTAAGATTGCGCCACAATATTTCGCCTTCGAGCTAAGCACCCAATTTGCTCCCTTCGGAAAAATATACGATCTTGATGCTTACAAAGAACTTCTGCAGATACCCGAATGCCTGGGTGCTAAACACTCTTCCCTCAATCGTATGCTGGAATGGCAAAGGCTGGTTCTTCGTAATGAAACCAGGCCTGATTTCATGGTGTTCACAGGCAATGACCTGGCAATCGATATGGTGAAGTATGGCAGTGATTACCTGCTGGGCTTAAGTACCTTTGCACCGGATGCCTTTGCGGTACGCGACAAAATGTGGGAAATTGGTGACCCCCGATTCCACGAATTGAATGATCTTTTACAGTATCTGGGGTTTCTTACTTTTCGTAGTCCAGTGCCCGCATACAAACATAGCGCAGCACAATTTCTAAAGCTTAAGGGATGGATCAAAACCAACAAGACTCACCCCAAAAGCCCCGAAAGGCCAGAAAGCGATATCCCACTTTTGCAGGATATTGCCAACAGAATTGATGCTTTCATCAGGGAGGTTTCATGAATGCAATCACTAGGGTAAATACACTTAAAACCTCTGACGAATTTCGCGAATACCTTAAAAAGGTGGATGCGATTATCCCCTTTGATGAAGAACTCTCACCCGGGAATATCTCGCCACTGGGCAAACCTTTTCTTGCGGGCTCTAAAACCGTGGGCAATCGCTTTTCCATCCTGCCCATGGAAGGCTGGGATGCGGAAACGGATGGTAGGCCAAACGATCTTGTACGCAGACGCTGGCGCAGGTTCGGCCTGAGTGGCGCAAAGCTTATTTGGGGCGGTGAAGCTGTTGCTGTTAGGCACGACGGAAGGGCCAACCCCAATCAACTCGTCATGCAGCAAAAGTATCTTTCCGATTTTATTTCCCTGCGTGAAGAAATCATCCAAGGGCATATCGAAGCGGGCCAGAATACCTTCGATCTTCTTATCGGTTTGCAACTTACCCACTCAGGAAGATTTGCCCGCCCCAACGATAAAAAGAAAATCGAGCCCCGCATCCTTTATAGGCACCCCATCGTTGAAAAACGCTACCCTATCGAGGGCGATCATCAGATATTTTCTGATGATGAACTTTCTACCCTCATCGATGACTTTATCACTGCTGCAAAGCTTGCCCATCAGGCAGGTTTTGATTTCGTTGATGTCAAGCATTGCCATGGGTATTTGGGGCATGAGTTTCTAAGCGCAGTCGATCGCAAGGGTAAATTTGGAGGCAGTTTCGAAAACCGTACCCGCTTCCTCAGAGAAGTAGTTGCAGGCATCAATGCTGTTGCACCCGGACTTCTTATAGGCGTTAGACTTAGCGCATTCGACACGATACCCTTTAAGCCAGGCAAAGATGGAATCGGCGAGCCAGAAGCTTGGAACAACGGGCCATATCCTTATGCTTGGGGGGGCGATGGCTCAATCCAAGGTGTGAAATTAGAAGAGCCGATTGCATTTTTAAAGCTCTGCCTGCAATTGGGAATACCCTTGGTCTGTACCACTTTTGCAAGCCCTTATTACAATCCCCATGTGCAACGCCCTGCGCTTTTTCCGCCATCCGATGGCTACCTCCCCCCAGAAGATCCTCTGGTTGGAGTTGCTAGGCACATCGCAATTAACAAGGCGCTGAAAGAAGCAGTACCAGAAATGATGATCATCGGTTCCGGCTTTTCGTATTTGCAAGATTGGTTGCCCAAAGTTGCACAAGCAGTTGTGGGGCAGGGCATGGTTGATTCTGTTGGCCTTGGGCGGATGGTACTCAGCTATCCTGATATGCCACTTGATATACTTGCGGGAAAACCCCTTGATCGCAAGCGGATTTGCAGAACCTTCAGCGATTGCACCACCGCCCCACGAAATGGTTTGATCTCTGGTTGCTTTCCTCTCGATCCGTTTTATAAAAACTCAGAGGCGGGAAAGATGCTCGCCCTCATCAAAAAAGCAAAGGGCTAACTATCATGCTAAATCGCAGAAATTTTCTAACAACGCTGGCAATCGCACCCCTTGCAACCGTATCTTTCCCTACTCAGGCTTTCTCCCAGAAATCATTGGATAAAGTTGCTATCTCGACTTGGTCGTTTCACAACTATTTTCCCAACACCCGCTACGGCAAACCCGAGTTCGAACTAGCAGAGTGGAAACTCGAAAAAGTGATGGAAGTTGCCCAGGCTCAAATCGGCATATCTAACTTCGAACTCTCTAGTGCTCATTTGGCAAGCCTCGAAAATGATTACCTTATTGGTCTTAAAAAACTTGCCAAAGACAAAGGCTATAACTACATCCACCTTAGCGACAACATGAAGGGTGTGAACCTTTCCCGGGCAGATGAAACCAAACGAGCAGAGGATTTCAAACGCTTTGTAGAACTTATAAGCGTTGCAGAAAAACTTGGAATCCCCTCGATGCGAGTGAACACAGGCACCCCCGAAAAACCTGATTGGGATCTTGCAATAACCATCGAGCAATACAAAAAGCTTGCAGCCCTAGGCAAAGATAAAGGTGTGGAAATCATCATTGAAAATCATTTTGGTATAAGCGCAGACCCGCTGAAAGTCGCAAAAATAATCGAGGCAGTTGGATCAAACATTAGCTCCTGCCCTGACTTCGGCCTTTTCAAATCTGAACCAGAACGCACCGCAGGCCTTCCTATCATGTTCAAACATGCCCGCAAGGTGTGCAGTGCCAAGTTTCATGGCTTCGATGAACAGGGGAAACCAAAAGATTTTGATCTTGAGAATTGCTACAAGGTACTTAAATCAAGCAACTATAAGGGATGGGTTTCGCTCGAATACGAAGGCCCAAAGGAGCCCACTGCTATGCTCATCAAAATGAAATCACTAGCACAGCAATGGCTTGCTTAAAATGATGCTTGAAACTTAAAGGTTGAAGTCTAGTCGATAGAGTTTGTTTCGAAATTGTTTTGAGGCTCTTTAGCTGTTTTCCAACAGCGTGGCCTAACCACTTTCTTAGCTAGCCCTACGCTCTCAAAACCTCGAATCACCCACCACGAAAGATCGAACTCATACCAAAGATGCCCATGCGATGCAGACATCTGTTCTGCATGATGGTTGTTGTGCCAACCTTCACCATGCGAAATCAAGGTAACCAGCCAGTTGTTACGGCTGTTATCAGTGGTTTTATAATTGCGATAGCCCCAAAGATGCGAGATTGAATTAACGGCCCAAGTGCTATGTAAAACAAATACTGTTCGCACGAATACACCCCATACCAAAAAGCTTAGGCCCATCTGAAGGGAACCATCTAAAGTTCCCGTCATAAACCAACCAACAGCGTATCCAGCAAACAAAAACAACACGGCATGCAAAACATAAACGCCCAACCATAAAGAATTTCGTTCAAGTTTCAGATAGAACGGATCACGCAACAAATCGCGAACATAGCACTCGAAATGTTTGACTTTGTGAAACTCTCGATTGCGAACAAACAGCCAGCCAATATGGCCCCAATATGCACTTACAAGAGGGGAGTGCGGATCTGGTTGTTCATCGGAATCTTTGTGGTGTAATCGATGAATAGCCACCCAACGGGCGGGAGAATCTTGCAGCGTGCAAATCCCCAACAACGCCAAGGTGTGTTCTAGCCATTTGGGGCAGGTAAACCCGCGGTGCGTCAAAAGTCGATGGTAACCAATATTTATGCCCATCATCGCAAATAAAAAAATTCCAGCGATGCCCACAAGCAAACCCGTCAAACTATAAAACCAAGGGATAACCGCCAGCAGGGCCAGGCAGTGCACAAGGCCTAGAGCAAACACATAGCGCTTATCAATTTTGATAGGTTGTGCAGCCTTGGGAATTTCAAGCCGTCCCGTAGGCGCTACAACCGGTTCCAGAACCTTAGCTACAGGCTCAATAGTTTCCGTAGCCAATGAAGTATGTGACTCGTTAAAAATATTAATCATTCACCTCTATAAAACTGCACATCTCAAACGACAAAAAACTTGAGGAAGGATAATTCCAAAATTAATTGTATGGCTGCTATCAACCAAGAATGAACACCTTATTCAATGTTTAACTAATATATCATATCGCATATTTTAAAGTAAGCAACAAGGTTTTGGAGCGAGTTATCAAGCAAATGAACTTGTGAAAAGGTTGTTTCAAACCATAAAACCAAAACAATCCAAATAATTAAATTGATACTAAAGCTTAAGCAAAAGATGCCCGTCATAATTAAAAGATAATCAAGATCTATATTAAATACAATAAAGAGTTTAGGGGCTTTTTACCGGTTATTGTGGTTTTAGTAGGTAAGCAAGAAGAAGGGATAAAAGACAGGTTAAAAAATATTTTAATTTCTGGGAAGAAAATGCTTGCGGTGGAGAATAAAACAAATATAGTGGGGAACTGTGGAGCCAAGTGGAGCTTGGTGGGAAAAGGCAAGGATGCCTCTTTTATTGCTAAACCAGCAATGAATTGAGTGAAA
>CAXNFS010000250.1:0-4814 GCA_964201235.1 Gemmataceae bacterium
GCTATAATTCCAATTGTGGTTTTGGTTACCTTAAGGAAGGGGATGGTCATGCAGTTCAGAACAATTCCGCTTGCCCAAAGGCAAGATATATTTTTTAAACTTGTTACTTTGCAGGATGCGAAGAGCAAAGGCATCAGAGAATCTAAAAAAATTATTATCGATCAGTTTCAAATCGATGATGCTACTCTTGAGAAAATCACTGAAGAAGGAATGGATCGTAATTGGCCACCTTTATCAGATAATGAAGAAGATAGTCAGGTTGCTGATTCTGATGTCGATGGGGATTCGGTAAAATCGATCGTTTCATCCGAAGAAGCAATAGAAACCATTGAGTCGGCTGACGAAACAACTGAATCTACCGAAGCAACTGATGAAGTAACGCATACGCCCGAAGCGTAAGCCTTCAACTGGCTCTTAATTAAACTATAAATGATAATAAAAAAGGCCCCTATTATGGGGCCTTTTTGTTTTAAGTTGATCCTATTTAATTTGTTCTAATAAAAATGTGCCCTTCTTATTTGAAGAGATGATATCTAATTTGCCATCACCATTAATGTCAATAATAGCAAATTGAGTTCCAATCCCCGAATCATTATCTAAAACAACAGGATTGAAAGTGATAATCCCATCCGAACTTTTGCTGCCTTTAAGCATATAAACATAAGCAGGTAAACTTGAACCAGGCTCACTTTTCCCGTGGGAATAAAACCTCTTACCTGTGACCATATCTTTTACGCCATCTCCATCTAAATCAACAAAATGCATGGCGTGTGTTTCAGAAACTAACTCAGGGAATAAAACCCGGGTATTAAAGGTTGGCTCCTTGGCGTTATCTTTGATCTGCTTATGCCACCAAATGCCATATTTATGTGCTGAACTAGAAAGGACATCAACCAATCCGTCGCCATCCAAATCGATTGCATGCATATCTGCGGAAGAATCACCAATTTTGGTATTATGAAATACCCAAGGTTTTCCCTCATATTTTTCAGGTTGTTCCCACCAACCACCAGTGCAAATAACATCCATTCTTCCATCTTTATTGATATCCCCGATTCCTAAACCATGAGCATACTTGAAAGTTCCAGGTATTTCTTTGCCTTCGGAGCTTGGCACGCTAATGGGATTCATGGTCCAAGTTTTAGTTGGATCATCACTATTAGGGGTAAAGAAAGCCATTTGCCCCATGTGCTCTTGTTTTGCAGGTTGCGTACCCATGAGAAGAACTTTTTTCCCGGTACCCAAAAGATCAACATAAAGGGGGGTTTCGTTACATGCGCTCGACCAAATTTCGTGTTGCTTCCAGTGCCCATCTTTGCCTTTGGGATTTTCAAACCAATGGCAAGGCGCACCTGGAAAACCAATAACGATTAAATCTGGGTAGCCATCTTTATTAATATCGTCAGCCCAGCAAGCGAAAGATTGACTATATCCTTTAAGGCCGTCCCCGTAATTTCCAGGTTTTCGAATTTCATGCATTTTCCAGTTCGGGGCTTCGTACCAAGCTTCACCGTTGAGAATATCCATCTTTCCATCTTGGTTCACATCAGCCACTGCAACCCCTTCAGACCGGAAAACCGTGTCGATAGTGGTTTTCTTCCAGTTTGGAGATGGGGGCAAAGCTTTAATGGGGTCAGCATTAAGGGTAAAAGCAAGAATAGGCAGGAAAACAAAAGATAACATCATGGCAAACTTACTCCAGAGGTAGGATATCTTCCCCATATTTACTAAGGGGTAATTAAATCAAATGCTCAATATAATTGATAAATGAATATTTGCGAAAACAAAAATGTATTCAGTAACAAATTAATTACACAAGGTTGGGTATCGATTTTACCGGAACGGAAATAATGTTTCAAACCATTTTTCTTAACATCTTTTTCACAAAGAAGTTAATTTTTACTAAACTTTTATTAGGGAAGACACTTGGTTCGCTTTACAATTAATCAAGTTGGTACGAAGCTATTAAAAGGAAAACAAAAATGAGCAAAAAGATGTTGGATCTGGTTCTTCCCCGAATCGCAAGGGTACTTAGCCGCCAGTTAAAAAGTTATCGCGCAGGTACAATTGATGACGCAACCTTTTCAGACAAATTTGATTCGATTCTTCAACAACAATGTGAATGGCTTAACAAACAAGGTTTTCAAAGTGTCGATGCATCAATAACAGTCCATGCAGCCCTAATCGTATTAAGTTCGCCTGGATTAAAAGCAGAATCAAAGCGCCTTGATACCCCTCTTGAAGTGATCGAATTCAGGGCAATCTGCGAATCGGCTAAAGACCTTGGTGAAACATTGGGCGTTCCAACTTACGAAGTTGTGGAAAAACTCAGCAGCTTGCTAGCATTTCATATGAAATAACTAATTTACCTGTTCAGGCTTTTGACTAATTCCTGAAGATTTTTTCTGTTAAGCGGAAGGTTATTGTTATCAACATAATCAATATTAAGGGCCTCCCAGCCATCTTTACTAGAGGTATCAACTTTAATAACAGCGTCACCAAGATATTTTTTGTTTGATATAACCCCGAAGTATTCCATTTTTAAGTTTACTTCTGATCTGTTTTCCTTGTCTTTTACTTTCACGATTTCATACTTTATCATTTCAATCTTCTGGGCGGTTGGGTGAACAGCCTTAATCACAGCTTTCCCCAATTCAGCCATGAATGTTTTTTCTTCTGAATTTCTTTTCTTGAATGAAGGAATGTCATCATTAATCCAACTTCGAACACTAGTTCCAGTAACTAAAACCACGAATCCTGCAAAAAAACAAAGTGGTAGCCAATAATTTTCCTTGCTATTCATTATCTATTCCTCCTTAATGATTTAATTGCCCACCTCAAAAGGATCTTTGTCATGAGTAAGACTAAATTTCACCTTCTATTTCTATATTCGCTTATTTGGATAATTTATTCTACTAATTTAATAATCGCTCAAAAATTTTTACCTAATACTACACTTTTAGATGCAGGTGATTTAGGAACCAAAATGGTTTCTGGTATAGGAACTTGGTTGGATGCAAAGACATTAGCAAACCAAACTTTACGAAACGAAAAATTTCTAAGTAATGCAAAGAAAGATTTGTTGGACCCAAAAGTTTTAGAGCAAAAAAAAATTACTTTGAAAAAGATTTTAGGGATAATAGATTCTCCCCAAATTACTCAAGATTTAGAACTCCTCCAGACTCTTAATAAACCAGCGCTTATTTTTGAAAACAAACATTACAAAATTCTTAAAATACGCTGGCAGGTTGTCGAAGGCCTGCAAGGCGAAGGCTTGTTAATTGAACCAATAGGAAAGCCAACAGCTCAGATTATTGCTATTCCCCCTCCGGACATTACTCCTGAAAGCTTCTGCGGGCTTACCAATGATAAATCAATTCCGATGGCGAAAATTCTTGCAGATTTCGGATGCAGGGTTATTGTTCCAACTCTTATCGATCGAAAACAGGGCTATTCTAATAACCTAGACATTCCTAGAAAAACTAACATTCCTAGGCGTGAATTCATCTATCGAATGGCATATGAAATGGGTTTTCAAATTAACGGTTTGGAAATTCAAAAACTACTTCCGTTAATTAATTGGTTCTCATTTAAAGATCCTTCAATTCCCATTGGTGTTGCAGGTAACGGAGATGGTGCATTTGAAGCATTGGTTTTAAGTTTTCTTGATAATAGGATTAAAAGTTCATGGATTGATGGTTATCACCTCAACCGAAATAAATCATGGTCAGAGCCACTTGATCGTAATATCTGGAATTATTTGAAGTATTTTTCTGATGCAGAATTGATTGCATCAAGTAAAGGATCGACTTTGATTTCAAGTTTTAGCTACCCAAAATACAAAGGGGCAGAGAAAATCGGCAACCTTAACCAAGCTGCGCCAGGGGTTTTATCTGCGCCTACAAAGGATTTGATTATCAAGGAAAATGAAATCATTATTTCTTTTTTGAAAGCATTAGATTGTGAAACGAAAGTAATGTTTGAAAATATAAATCCAAGTTCAACACTAATCAACTTGGGCACTAAATTTATTTCAACTATGTCCGATATTAAATCAAAACCCATCAACGAGACTCCACCAGTTACCCTTGATTTTGCAACTACCGCAGAAGAACGCCAGCAGAGGCAATTCAACGAATTGATTTCTTTTATCCAAAAATCATGGCGTAAATCAGAGAAGGTTCGACAGGAATTTACTTCTAAATATGATTCATCAACTGTTGAAAAGTGGGAAAAGAGCTCAGAACCATTAAGGAACTATTTTTCAGAAGAAGTAATAGGAAAACTTCCTGCTGCTACTTTAAAGCCAAATCCACGAACCCGCATTATTTATGAAAACAAAGATTTTACAGGCTATGAAGTTGCTTTGGATATCCACGAAAATGTATTTGCTTACGGAATATTGTTAGTGCCTGCAAAGATAAAGGCTGGAGAAAAACGCCCTGTAGTGGTTTGCCAACATGGGCTTGAAGGGAAGCCAACTGATGTTTGTGACCCGGATAAAAAAACGCAATATTATAATTCGTTTGGAGCAGAATTGGCGAGAAAAGGTTACATTGTATATGCTCCACAAAACCCATATTTGGGAAGAGATTTGTTTCGTGAATTGCAAAGAAAGGCAAATCCTTTAGGGTTGAGCCTTTTTTCATTCATCGTTCAACAGCACCAAGTCACATTGGATTGGCTTAAAACGCTTCCGTATGTTCAACCAGACAAGATAGGTTTTTATGGGCTAAGTTATGGTGGGAAAACAGCAATGCGCGTCCCTGCAATTCTAAAGGATTATTGCCTTTCAATTTGTTCCGGGGATTTTA
>CAXNFS010000251.1:0-4800 GCA_964201235.1 Gemmataceae bacterium
TTTTTATTTGAGGTGAAGCAGATGCAAAGGCGCATTTATCTTCTTAGGCATGGCGATGTAAGTTATTTTTCCTCCGATGGCCAACCTGTTTCGTTTCAACATGCCGCCCTTAATGATCATGGTATTGCCCAGGCAATTGCACTGGGTGAGATACTCGCTCCCATTGCTTTTCAAAAATATGTCTTCAGTGGTTTATTGCGTTCTCATCAAACCATGGATCTAGTGGTGGGTAAACGGGAGGCTGGAAGTTCTCCTGATTTTCTTGCCTGTCCAGATTTTGGTGAAATTCAACCCGGTGCAATTCATACTTTTCCTGGTACTGATTTTGACCACTGGAAAAATTACTTTTTATCTGCCCTTGGCCCGGGGCTTAACTTTGATTCTCGTTTTATGGGTGGGGAGACTTTTTTTGATTTCACCAATCGTGTCAACCTTTCTCTTAGTACTTTGCTTGAAGATTCTTCCTGGACAAACGCCTTGGTGGTTGCTCATAGTGTTGTTAATCGTTGGATACTTTGCAGGTTTCTTGGTTTAGGGCTTGATGGGATTCATGCGCTTGAGCAGGATTCGGGTTGTATGAATGTGATAGATATTTTTCCGGATGGAAAGGGCATTATCCGTCTTATGAATTACACCCCGGTAGATCGTGCAAAAGTTCATCTTCGGAAAAACACTCTGGAGATGCTGTTTGAGCAATCTGTAGAGGCTCACAAAAAAAACAATCCTACATGAGGAAATCTCTTTTCTAATAATGTTTGATGTTTCGGGTTATGTTATAATAAATTATCTTTACTCGTTTATCGGACTCATCAAAATGACTTTCAAACAGCGTTTTTTTTGGATCTTGTTATTTTGTAACATCTTGAGTGCAACTTTAAGCTTTGCTCAGGAACCCTTGGCAATCTGGCATTTTGATACGGAAGAAACATCCAAGCTCCAATCTGTTGGAGGTGTTCATCGTGACATCGCTGGCCCAAGGCCACCCATGTTTCCTGACTTTTCACCCGCCAACACTGCAGTCAAATTTGATGGCAAAGGTTCCCGCTTTGTTCTCAAAGATCTTGGTAACGATAGTAAATTTGATTTTACCAATGGCGATAGCATCACTCTTGAGTCTTGGGTAAATGTGCCCCAGAGTAATGCTGGGGAAAATGTTTACATTATTGGCAAAGGGCGTACTTTCGCTCCTGGATTTGATAAGGAAAATCAGAACTGGGCCCTGCGCCTTCGCGAACAAAAGGGTGATTCCTGTGCCAGTTTTCTCTTTTTTAGCATCCCTTCCAAAAATGAAAAAGGCGATTGGCATCGCTGGACCACCAATACCGGGTTCAAAGCTGGTTCTGGGTGGCATCATGTTGCAGTCAGTTACACTTTTGGAAAACCTGAATCGATTTCAGGTTGGATCGATGGCAAAAAGATTTCTGGTTCTTGGGACATGGGCGGAGTTACTACCAAGGCGCCCGTCACCGATAACGATGATATTTGGATTGGTTCTTCCATGGGTGGCTCGCCTGGTAATAGCTTTCGCGGTTTGTTGGACGATGTCGCAATTCATCGGAGCATTGTTTCAGATGATCTCATGCAAAAAAAGTTTCGCCGTGTTGGCCCAGAGCTAACTATTGCCCAATTGGATTCGTTTATTGCGCCAACTCAAGCTGGTACAAAAAATGTACAAGTTCAACTTCATCAAGGCTGGAGCGCATTAGACTCTTGGCCCAACCGTGCAGAAGACCTTGATAAGCCTTTCACTTCTTATGAACTTCCTGCATTTCTTTTTCATCGGATTCCCCATCGTTATGATGCTTGGGGGATTCGTGACAACTGGCAGGGAACCGTAATCCTTAAAGCTTCTACGGAAGTAACAATCCCTTCGGGTACCCATGATTTGTTGGTTCGTTCAAAAGGCGGGGCAAGGCTTTGGATTGATGGGAAGTTGATTTGTAAGACCCCTTTTCATGCAAAAGAAACTGGTGGCCACGAAGCTGTAAAACCTGTTCCCAGCCTGCCTGCGATAAATGCTAGGCCCGTGGGTTATGGTGATCATGAAGTCGTGGTTCGTTTTTCAGGCATGGGTAAAAAGCATCAGATTGTTTATGAAACACTAGTGGGTGGAAAAAAGTTTCGACATGATACTGGCGATTCTTGCGTTGCGATTAAATACGAAGGCGAGTCGCAATTTAAAATTGTTGGAAGTGATTTTAATGAAGCTAATGGTGGGGCAGTTAACATTGAGAAAATCCTGCTTGTGGATAAGGATTGGGAGCGGACTACTGCGAAATTAGAAATTAATCTTGTAAACTTGGATGATCAAGCCAGAAGATTCGCTGCTTCAAACCAAGATGCTTATTGGGCTAAAAGGCTTGAGGCTTCCAAGGCATGGGCCATGGCTAATCCAAGTCCTAAAGTTCCTGAAGTTGCAAATAACAAGTTTATTAACAATGAGATTGACCGCTTTATTCTTTCCAAGGTTGAAGCTCAGCTAGTTTCTAAACAAGATTCTGCGGTTGCAAACACCTTTCATACCAAGGTTCTTCCACTGCTTAAGGAACAGTGTTTTCGTTGCCATGCAGATAAGGTGAAGGGTGGATTCAAGTTGAATTCGCTACAGGAGATTTTAAAGTCGGGCGATTCTGGGAAATTAGCTGTCGTGCCCGGTGCTCCTGAAAAATCCTTCCTCATCGAAAAAATCAAAGGAAAATCTACAGAAAGAATGCCTCCCAATGGCAAAGGGTTAAGTGAGGAAGAAATAGTCATTTTGGAGCAGTGGATCAAGTCCGGGGCGCAATGGATTCCTGAACCTGTTCAACCAAAAGATCTTGTCTTTGCAAATTTAACAAGTGACATATCTTTTCTTCGCAGGGCATTTTTGGATACTGTAGGTGTTCCTCCTTCCTCCGATGACATTCGCAATTTTATTTCAGATCAAAGCGCATCGAAAAGAAGCAAAATGATTGATCGGCTTTTGGGCGACCCAAGGTATGCGGACCATTGGGTTAGTTATTGGCAGGATGTGCTTGCTGAAAATCCCAATATTCTTAAACCAACTTTGAATAACACAGGCCCCTTCAGGTTCTTTATTTACGATGCGCTTAAGGATGATAAACCTATGGATCGGTTTGTCTCTGAGTTGATTCTTATGCGTGGCAACATCAACCTTGGAGGTAGTGCGGGTTTTGCAATGGCAGCGGATAATGATGTTCCGATGGCTGCAAAGGCTCAGATTCTTGGCACCGCATTTCTTGGGGTCGAGATGCAATGTGCTCGGTGTCATGATTCACCTTTTCATTCTACCACTCAGAAAGATCTCTTTCAGATTTCTGCAATGCTTGAGCGCAAAGTTTTGGTTCTACCTAAAAGTAGTACTGTCCCTGCGGGATTTTTTGAAAAGAAAGAAAGAGAATCGCTTATCAAAGCTACACTCAAACCCAATCAAAAAATCGATCCTGCATGGCCTTTCAAAAATATCGCAACTGAAGATGAGTCCGGTCAATGGCTGATTCAAAAGGAAGATGCCCGGGAAAAGCTTGCTGCAATTATTACCCTGCCCGCAAATAAAAGGTTTGCCAAGGTTCTTGTGAATCGGTATTGGAAAAGGCTCATGGGTGCGGGAATTGTTGAACCTGCATTTGATTGGGAGAATAAAAATGCAAGTCATCCCGAACTTTTGGATTGGCTTGCGCATGAATTTGTCGCTTCTGGATATCAGGCAAAATCGGTTATTCGTTTGCTCATGAATTCTCAGGCATATCAGAGGGAATCCAATGGCCATAACCTAACTGCTGCTTCTGATAAACGGTTTTTCACCGCACCCGATAAAAGGCGAATGTCTGCTGAACAAGTGGTTGATTCTCTTTATCAAGCTTCTGGTAGAAGCATGAAAGTTGAAGAAATTACTTTTGATTCTGATAGTAGACAACCGCCTGATAGAATGCTAAATCTTGGGGTTCCCAAGCGGGCTTGGGAGTATACTTCCCTTTCCAATGAACGCGACAGGCCAAGCCTTGCTCTTCCCCGAGTGCAGGCTGTTACCGATGTTTTAGAAGCTTTTGGCTGGCGTGGTGCTAGGCAGAATCCTATCACTGATCGCGATACTTCTCCGCATCTTTTACAGCCCGCTATTCTTGCCAATGGTACTTTGTCTTCTTGGATTAGCAGGCTTTCTGATAATAGTTTTCTTACCCGGATAGCCCTAGAATCGAAGACACCGAATGAACTTGTAGATGAAATTTATCTGAGGTTTCTTTCCCGGTTTCCTACTACAGATGAAAAAAATAAAGTGTTAGATATGCTGGAGCCTGGCTTTGTTTCTCGAATTAAAAATCCTGTTCCGAGTTCATTTGTTGAGCTTGCGAGGTTGCCTAATATTTCCTGGACCAATCACTTGGTTGAAGAAGCGACCAAGGTAAAATTTGAAATGGAAAAAAGAGCCAGAATGGGCGATGCTCCTTCTGAATTGCTTGACGATTCTTGGCGTGAACGAGTTGAAGATATTGTTTGGGCAGTCTTTAACCTTCCTGAATTTGTTTGGGTTCCTTGATCCTTTTTATCATTTGAATTGAGGGTGATATTAATGTCACAACTTTCTGATCGCAGAACATTCCTTGCTGCTTCCGCTCTGACTATTGCGGGATCTGCTTCTGCCTTTAACCCCGTTCACTTTCCCAAGGGTAAGGCCGAACACTGTGTTTTTATCTGGCTGGGTGGTGGCATGGGCCAGACTGATTCCTTCGATCCAAAAAGGGTTGGCGATCCGAAGAAGAAAATCGCAGGCTCGTACTATAAAGCAATTGATACCTCGGT
>CAXNFS010000252.1:0-4776 GCA_964201235.1 Gemmataceae bacterium
GCATTGGAAGGAAACAACAAAGCTCTTCTTCCTTCAAAAGCAGCTTTATTATTTCAAGACAGTGATGACCAATTATTCTGCCCAACCGTCGAAGAGGATATCGCATTTGGCCCCATCAATCAGGGGTTAAGTAAAGCAGAAGTGAAGCACCGGGTAGAAATCGCACTTGAAGAAGTTGGCCTAATCGAAAAAAGAAATAAGGTTCCCCATCAACTTTCTGGAGGTGAGAAAAGACGGGTAGCCCTCGCAGGGTTGCTATCAATGAACCCAGATATTCTTCTTCTCGATGAACCCTCGCAATTCTTAGATCATCGTTCCAGAAGATCGCTGATCAATATCCTCAACGAAAACAGCCACACCAAACTGATTGCAACCCATGATTTCGAAATGGCTCTGGAAACTTGCACTCGTGCAATCCTACTAGATCAAGGTAAAATTGTGGCAGATGGCCCCGTTAACACCATTCTTGCAGATGAATCACTACTAAAAAACCATGGTATGGAAGTTCCATACTCGCTCAAACCACATATCTAAATAATTATTTTGGTGCCACCACTCGGTGTTGCAAAAACTCTTTACCCATCACTTTTTGAAACTCATCAACCCAAGTGAATGGTTTTGATTCATCTTTGTTTTGAAAATACAGTTTCACCTTCCGCGGGTATAGCAACGCCAGCGCCTGAGGTATATCCAAAACTCGTAACACCGAAAGAAAAATTGGGCCGTTACGATGAGAGGGTGAAAGATTCCATAAGTCCAACCTTTGAATTGCAGGTTCAAAAATTGCAGCGTAAAGAGCAATGCCGGCCATATCGTTTTTGCCCACCAACCATAAAGGAACATCTTTATAATCAGGATTTGTAATTAAAACCTGCACTCCTCTACGAACATCCCAAACACGCTGACTATCTAAAGTTTGCCCTAGCAACGCATAGCGCCTTCGAAGCTGAAAATCCATTGTTTTGCCTTCAATAGTAACGGTATCGGTCCAAGGGGTTGCACCAAATCCCCGTGGAACAATCATCGCAAAGGCCCAATCATTACCTGCCATCATTCGCTTTTGCTGCTGAAATTCTTCTTCATTTCGCTTAACTTTCTCGCCATCTTTTAGAATGGTGAAAAAATCTGAACCCATCATTGCGACAAACTTATTCCACTCCGCTTCATTCAAGGCTTCCGCCACCAGCAATTTGGGCTTGGTCGTTTTTTCTGCAGAGAGAACAAACAATCGCAGCGGGATTTCTTTTTCACTAACAAAGTCAAAGGCCTGCAATTTGACACCATCGAAAACTTTGGTCTCTGCAGGCTTTATTTCTAAAGGCAATTGATCATCCGCCCAATTACGAAAGACCTTCTGCTTCAGATCAGTAAGGGCCTGTCCACTTTTCTTCTGCCAACTTGCTTGAAAACTATCATCACTCTTGGGCGTCTCCCAAACAGCTTTCTTGATAAAGTGCTCATGCAGTTGGGTGTTGATTTCATCGGTTGGTAACGAATCAAAAACCTTTAATTGTTTGGGTTCAAACTTGATTGGTTTCTCTGCAGCAGGTGGATTTGTATCCCCCTTAAGCCACTTATTCATCCAGGCATTAATGCCCCTGCGCAATTCCGCGGTGTCCACATGCCCGCCCTTGGTTTCAAGAAGTGCAAAGCCATCAGGGGCATTCAACATCGCATAGATTTTTCGAACTTTGTCCACCATGCGAAGATACCCCGGCTTGGGGAAAATAGGATCTTGATCGCTATTTCCTAGCAAAATCGCCCTCGGCGCGCAAAGGGCAATCAACTGGGTAAAATCCCACCGATAAAGGTTGATAAAATACATGCAATCGCAATGGCCTGTTATTACACCCTTGCGCAATCGAGGTTCGATGCCCTCGAGCAAATGCGCTTGCAAATCTGAAATTCCTGCAACAGGAACTGCTGCCTTGATTCGATCGTCTGCTGCTGCAATCCACCACGAAGTTGCACCGCCACCACTTCTCCCCGTAACCCCTAAGCGCGAAGAATCTATCTCTGGTCTGGTTTGCAGATAATCAAGCGCACGCATTGCATTCCAGCATTCCACACCTGCAGAGGTATACCCCATGCACTGCCACCACCACATATTCTGATTATAAGTTCCATGATGAATTCCCTGGATTTCACCTAATTGAAGGGTATCAAGAGCGATGCAGGCATAACCATTTTGCGCAAACCAAACCGGATGATATTGATAGTGCACCTTACTACCGTAAGAAACTGAAATTGTTTTATCACCCACCGTTTCCTTGATCAACACATTCGCATGGCCACATACATAAAGGATCGCAGGGATTTTGCCTTCGATTTTTTGAGGGAGGTAAAGGTTCGCAGTCACATACAAACCAGGCATTGATTGAAAGTGGATTTTCTCAACCCGTATACCGCCCGCTTCAATTTTCCCGGTAACAACAGGCTTCAAATCTGTTTTTGCAGGCAAAGGCCAAAGCCCCAACATTTCAAGTAATTGCCTGCGCATTTCCTTGGAATTAGCATCCCAATCCGCCTTTGAATCAATCCCTTTAAGAGAATTATCCCTAATTTTACCGACCTGATCTCGAAGGTATGCATCTCTGGTTTTATTCGCATCCTTAGTATCTTCCTGCGAAAAAACGGGAGAAGCATTTCCGATAACCAATGCAACAATTAAGGCTGAAACTCGAACCTTTATATTCATTTGATAGCTCCTTTTTTTATGCAGGAATGAAGTTGGATGTTAAGGCGCTTTTAGGAAGCAGGCAAACTAAAAGACAAAATGTTTATGCATGGACTTACATCGACTCCAAAAAAGGATTATCTTATGCTCGTCAACATACTCTTTAGGAATGTAGATCATGATTACTGATTTAAAACAACTCGCAGAACACCCCTCCCCTTCGCTTCTTTTTTTTGTTGATGAAATCAAACACAACATCGATACCTGCCTTAGCTGGGTTGGCAACCAACCAGAGCGACTGCGCATGCATGTTAAAACCCACAAATGCCCAGAAGTGGTGAAAATCCAATTAGCTAAAGGATTAACGAAACACAAAGCTGCAACCATTGCAGAAGCGGAAATGCTTGGAATGTGCGGAGCCCCAGATGTTTTTATCGCCTACCCTATGGTTGGGCCTAATCTGAAAAGGCTTGCCAACCTTATTCGAAAGTATGCGGGCACTAAATATTCTGTAAGCGTAGATCATCCGGAAGCTGCAGCAATGCTGGGAAATGCAATGACGAGCGAGGGCCTTACTCTTGAGGTTCTTTTGGATTTCGACATGGGTTTTAAACGAACGGGATTCCCCGTTGAAGCCGCTGCGTTGGATCTTTACCGAACACTCGCATCTACTAAGGGCATAAAAGCTGCAGGGTTTCACACCTACGATGGGCACAATCACTTGGAACACCAAGCAGACAGATTGGCCGAGCTTGATAGGGTCTGGAGCCAAATTATGGAGATGCGGGCAACTTTGGAAAAAAGTGGCGTTGCTGTTCCAAAAATTATTTCCGGAGGCACTCCAACTTTTATCCTTTACAGCAAATTAAATGTGCCTGGGTTAGAATGCTCGCCTGGCACCCTTACTCTCCATGATTTTGGCTACGGCAACCGCTACACCGAACTAAAGCCCTTCAAATACGGTGCTGGATTATTAACTCGGGTGATTAGCAAGCAAGGCGCCAATGGAATTACCGTTGACCTCGGCTATAAAGCTGTTTCGGGAGATCAACCACCCGGGAAACGCTGCATTTTCCCACACAATCCAGAATTCGAATTTGTAGGCCATAGCGAAGAACACTTGATGCTCAAACATCCCAACCCCGAAAAGTTCAATCTAGGTGACTCCATTCTTGCAGTTCCGGTTCATATTTGCCCGACAACAGCCCTGCATCGGCATGCGATTGCCATTGCCAATAATCAGGTCATCGGAAAATGGGAAATCGTAGGTCGGGATCGAGATCTGGGTTGTTAAAATTTCTTCACTGCCAAAATGCCCCAGAGAACCTATAATGATCTAAGATTTGTAATTAGGGACTTTGATACTAGCGAGACACAATCATGGATGACAATCTTTCAGCAGAAGAACTAAGCCCCAAGTATAAACGGGTTATCTTAAAAATTAGCGGAGAGGGTTTCTGCCCCGCTGGTAAGTCGGGCATTAGCATTGATGAAACTCTGAATATAGCTAGGCAAGCGCAAAGAATAGTACAACGGGGCGTGCAACTCGCCATTGTTGTAGGAGCAGGAAACATCCTTCGTGGCGCGCAATTTAGTGCGGGGGGCGATGTAATCAAACAAGCATCCGCACATTACATGGGTATGCTTGCTACCGTTCTTAATGGCATAGCACTTCAAGAAGCATTAGAAAGCTTAAACTGCGAAACCCGATTGCAAACCGCTCTTCGCATGGAAACCCTTGCAGAGCCCTATATCCGCAGGCGCTGCATCAGGCATCTTGAAAAAGGTCGGATCGTGATTCTAGCGGGTGGCACCGGAAATCCTTTTGTGACAACCGATACAGCTGCAGCACTTCGAGCACGCGAACTTTCTGCTGAAATTCTGCTGAAAGCAACTCGTGTTGATGGGGTATACAGCGAAGATCCAGAATTAAACCCCCATGCCGTTCGTTATGAAAATCTGACCTACAGCCAGATTCTTCGCGATAACCTTCGAGTCATGGATATGTCTGCAATTAGTTTGTGCAGAGAAGGAAAAATGCCTATCCTTGTCTTTAATTTTAAACGCGATGGTAATATCGAACGCGCAATTGCTGGGCA
>CAXNFS010000253.1:0-4769 GCA_964201235.1 Gemmataceae bacterium
ACAAAATCGGTGGATAAAGAGAGTTAACCATGTCTGAGTTTTGGCCGAAAAAATCGATTAGATTTCCTGCAACCTTTTCGCACCCATACAGGTCAAAAGAATTGTTTGTATCGTAAAATGATTGACACATGGGCAGGCCGAATAAGTGATCGTAATGCATATGGCTAAATAGTATTAAACCTTTTCTTTTTTCAATTGGTAGGTTTGCCCACTTAGATTCAAGATTGATTCCAAAGTTGATTACGCCGGTGCCGCAATCGATCACAATCATGCAGTCTTCCGTGTTGATTTCAACACAAGAGGTGTTTCCGCCAAAAGTGGATTTCGAAGAAAAAGGCAGATGATTATGAACCATTTTTGCAACACTTGATTCCAGATTTGCATGATCAATATCTTTCAGATGCCCACTCTTGACCAGTGTGCAAATTGAATCAATAATTTTTTCGGTAACATCGGAAGGTTTTAAAGGGGAGGAAATACTGCCACTGGTTCCCCAGTATTTGACATGGATATTCCAGTTGTTGTTTGAGTTATGTTCATTCATAAAATTTAGTGTCCTGCGAGGCCGCCCTCAATTCGGTGATCCAATCCAGGGTGCAATAGTTTGGTTTTGGGATCGATAAGAATTGAATGAGCATCGCCCTGCCTTCGAGATGAAATATCATGCCCCATGGCGCGGAGCTTTTTCATGTTGGCCTCGTACTTTGCATCACCCGCTTCTTCGAAATAAGCTTTATCCGGGAACCATTGGTGATGAAGTCGCGCGGCATCAACCGCTTCCTGTGCGCTCATTTCGAAATCGATAACATTGATGATGATATTAAATACAGTATTAATAATGGTTCTGCTGCCCGGACTGCCTGTAACAAGATAAGGTGAGCCATTTTTTGCAATGATGACCGGGGTCTGTGAACTGAGCATTTTTTTTCCGGGCGCAATCAAATTCGCTTTGGTCCCAACTTTTCCAGATTTAGTTGTCTCTCCAGGGAACCAGTTAAAATCAAGCATCTCGTTGTTGAGAAGAAATCCTGCGCCTCTTACCATAACTTTGGATCCGTAACTTTGCTCTAGAGTGTAGGTGTTGCTTACTGCCATGCCTTGTGCATCAACGATTGAAAAATGGGTGGTGTTGTCGCTTTCCTTGGAGATGTTGAAATCCTTTCCGAGATCGGCACTGGGGGTTGCTTTTTGCAGGTTGATGTTAGCTGCAAGTTTTTTTGCGAACTCTTTATCGAGAAGAGATGCGGGTATGTCTATAAAACCTTGATCTCCAAGATGCCTAGCTCGTTCACAAAAAGCACGCTTCATGGTTTCGATTAGTAAATGAAAAGTTTCAGGCGACCAGCGCCCCATCTTTTTGATGTCTATTGGCTCAATCATGTTAAGCATTAAGCCTAGGGTAATAACCCCTGAACTAGGAGGCGGTGAACCGTAAATTGAATACCCTTTGTATTCCAGCTTGATGGGTTTTCTTTCTCTTGCTTGATAAAGTGCCAAATCGTCTTTGCCTATTAACCCGGCTCCCATTTTCATTTCGTTGCTAATAAGATCAGCGGTGCTGCCTAGATAGAATTCATCAGGGCCAAACTTTGCGATTTTAGTGAGGGTGTTTCCCAAATCTTTTTGAACAAGAATATCGTTCGCTTTCCAGCTATTGGTTCCATTCGTTGGTTTAAAAACCCTCTGAAGTTCCTCGAATTCTTTGGAAGTTGAGAGCAATCCGTTTAAGGAATTAGCCAGTTGCTTGCTAACCGGAAAGCCTTTTTCAGCAAGTTCAATAGCAGGGGCAAGAAGTTGAGCCCAAGGTTTTGAACCAAAGCGCTGGTGTGCCAATGCTAGACCACGAACTGTGCCAGGCACGCCTGAAACTTTGTGAGTGAACATTCCATCATTTTTTTTAAAGACTGTTTCGAAAGCTGCTTTCGGGGCCATTTCTCGATATTCAAAAACCGTAGGTTCGCCTTTGCCAAGGGGCGGGTGAACAACCATGAATCCCCCGCCTCCGATGTTGCCCGCTGCAGGGTGCGTTACTGCTAGTGCAAAGGCGGTTGCAACTGCGGCATCAACAGCATTCCCACCAGATTTAAGGATTTGTAAACCCGCATCAGAACCCGGTTGCGAAACAGAAACCACCACGCCCTTATTGAATGATTCAGCACCTTGCAAAAAAGTGCAGGTGAGGGCAAGTGTAACTAGAATGCAAAAACTATAAGCAATCTTCATAATGGCCCCAATAGGAAATCAATTACTTTGGATATGGTACCGATTTATCGGGAATTAAATAAGATGAAAAATGAATCAAGAAAAAGCAGGGATGGGTGTGCCGTAATAAATATTGTTCGGGCGTTGAGTGGCGTCATGCCAAACTGCATCTGAGGGGATGCCAAGAGAGTTGTAAATTGTTGCAGCAAAACTTTCTGGTGTGTAAGGTTCAGTAGCGGGGAAGCCGCCATTTTTATCAGAACTACCAACAACCGTACCACCTGGAATGCCTGCCCCAGCAAAAAAGACGCTTTGAACAGCTCCCCAGTGGTCCCTGCCTGGAAGTTTGTAATGTGCAGGCAAGCCGAAGATTTTTGGAGTGCGGCCAAATTCGCCAGCCATTACTATAAGTGTGCTTTTTAATAATCCGGATTCTTCAAGATCATCAAGCAGGGCAGAGAGGCCTCTATCGGTTGGGGGAAGCAGTTTTTCTTTCAGGTGGGGGAAAGCATTGCCATGCGTATCCCAAGTTTCATTATTTCCAAGATTAACTTGAATGAGTGGCACGCCGGCCGCGGCTAAGTTTTTAGCCATCATAAGAGACCAACCAAAGGAATTCTTGCCGTAGCGTTCCTGTTGTTTTTCAGGCGCAGTAGTAACATCGAAGCATGTTCTGACTTTAGGATCAACAAGTAGGGAAAGAGCGCCTTGATGAAAACGATCAAATTGGTTGACGGTAGCCACGGTTTCGAGGTCGCTGACTTGTTTGTCTAGATTTTTCATAAGAGAAAATCTGTTTTGCAAACGGGTGTTGGTCAAGGATTCAGGTAGTGAAAGATTCGGAGCTATAAAGGCCCGTTTTGCACCTTTGATTTCTCGTTGCTGATGATCAAATTCATAGGTGGGAAATGCGCCGTAAGCTTTGGAATCGAAGGGTGAAGCCTCGATGAACCAAGGGTCGCCCCTGGTACCCATTTGCCCGCCAAACTGCCCAGGAATAACCCTGCCTGAATTATGAACCAATCTCTCGGGCAAAACTATTGCAGGTGGAAGGTTGTTGCTTGGTTTGGTGACATTCCCAATGATTGATGCAATCGAAGGCCAATCCGAGTTTTTTGGTTTGCTTGGGTCAAACCCCGCAGGGGAATCTGCGCGCCCGGTCATCATGATTAAGTGGCCAAGGGAGTGATCATTGGTGCGGTGAGTTAAAGAACGAAGTAATGCCCATTTGGAACTTCGAGCAGCAAGCATTGGTAGATGTTCGCAAATGGTGATCCCAGGTGTTTGGGTGGCAATAGGTTTGAACTCGCCTCGGATATTTTCTGGCGCATTCGGTTTAAGATCGAAGCTGTCTATTTGAGACAGACCACCTGAAAGAAAAATAAAAATCACAGACTTTGCTTTGATCTTAGGCTTTGCAGAGGTTGTTTCCATAGCTCTTAAAGCATGCAAATGATTGGTGCCCAAACCCAACAATCCAACTGCGCCGGCCTGTATCGCTTGCCTGCGGTTTAACTTTGGGTGTTGGTAGTTTTGGAAATTAAGCGTCATTAGCTACAATTTTCCTGATTGCATTAAGGTTGGAACTAAACCATCATGTAAACATTGTGTCATAGGCGCATGGTTGTTGGCAACTATATTTCAGGATTAAAACAATGAATCAAATACTCCGATTAACTGCCTTGATGGTGTTAGTTTTAATGGCACCTTTGTTTTATTCGGAAGTGGGCAGGTCGTTTCCTGAGGAAAAAACTGAATTAAGCTTAATTTTAAGATCAAAGAAAGAAATAAAGGGCGATAAAAAGGATTGGGCAACAGAACTTAAAGAAGAAAAATGGATTGCATCAAAAACCGCGGTAGTGGTTTGCGATATGTGGGACAAACACTGGAGCAACAATGCCTCGGTTCGGGTGGGGGAGATGGCACCTACGGTAAACCTTTTTTTAAAGAAAGCCCGAGAGAAGGGCGCAACCATCATTCATTGCCCCAGTGATACACTCGAGTTTTACAAGGATACACCTCAAAGGTTACTTGCAAAAAATGCCCCTGTGGTTACCACGCAAATCCCCCTGATGCGGTGGTGCAAGCTTGATCCAACAATGGAAGAAAAACTTCCAATTGATGATACCGATGGCGGGGATGATTCTATTCCTAAATGTAAAAATTACCGCGCTTGGACCAGGCAAATTGATGCCATCGAGATTTTCCCCCAAGATGCTATCACCGATAGTGCGGAAGCTTTTTACCTGATGAAGCAAAAAGGGATTACGCAGGTTCTGGTGCTTGGCGTGCATACCAATATGTGTGTTTTGGGGAGGCCATTTTCAATCAGGCAGATGGTGCAGCAGGGTATGAAAGTTGCTTTGGTTCGGGATTTAACGGACACGATGTACAATCCTGAAAAAGCGCCATTCGTTAGCCATTTTACTGGTACAGACCTAGTTGTGGAACATATTGAGAAGTTTTGGTGCCCGACAATTAGCAGTAATCAAATATTAGGTGGAAAGGAATTTCGGTTTAAAGAGGATAAGCGGCCCCGGGTTTTATTTGTTGCTGCAGAGGATGCT
>CAXNFS010000254.1:0-4750 GCA_964201235.1 Gemmataceae bacterium
CCTTTTTCATTAACGCTGAGATGCTCGGTTGCAGCTACCCTTCCCTTCACGGTTGTTTCCAATCTGGAAAGGGATACACCATCGATCTTTTCAATCTTGGCTATTTGGTTGATTAGCTTTGAACCCTTGGCAGCCGTATCGGATTCAATTTGATATGTCCACTTGTTACCCGCCTTGAGCGGATAATAGGATTTAGAATCTTGTGTCTTTTCTTGTGCTGTTGCAAGTGGCTGGCATGAAAGTGCCAAACCAAAAACGAAAAGAATCAATCCTGAAAATTTAGACATGATGACTTTCAATAAAGTTAATTGTGCTAGATGAATACTTATAACTAGAAAAGTCTAACAAACCATAAATGCGCAGTCATCTAAAAACAACATTCTTTTGGTTTTCTTAGAACCCATGAAAAGATGAATTAGATTCGTACTCCTAAGGTTAAAGTTTCCTTGATGGTGATACCACCAGTTTTTGCGCTTCTCATTGATTGTGCCAGTGCCATGATTCGAATGCTGGCTTCCTTGATCCCCACACCGTTCCCGTGGATGTTAGAGATCAAATTGCGGTTTGCATCATCCTGGCCAAGATTGGGTTTGTAAGCAAGGTAAGCGGAAAGACTATTTGCTGTGGTCAAGCCGGGCCGTTCGCCTACGAGAAGAATTGCGATTTCCGGTTCGAGTAGATTTCCGATTTCGTTAAGAATCCCAACCCGTGCTTGATGAACAAGAAAAGGCCTGCCCAGAGTCCAACCTTGATTATGGGCAAGTTCCCAGAGGGAGTCGAGAAGTGGTGGGCCCTGAATTTTTAAAGCTGCGGGGGATAATCCATCTGCAAGAATGATTTGGAGTTGCGGCTGAAAGGGGCATTGTTGCTGGATGCGATTGCGATCAGGGGGATTTAATTGCCTGCCCAAGTCGGGTTTTAGTAGATATTCATTTCTGTTATTTGCTTTGGAAGAAACTTCAAACAGCCCCATTTGGTCGATTCGTTCGCTCCGGAAATCGCGTTCAAGGTCGATCGATTCGAAAACAGCATCGCGGGCGAAGGCATGATCCGCACGAAGTAAAAGCCAATCCTTGGTGGAAAGGGCAGAGCCTTTCCTAGATGCAAATACTCTTGCTGGAGTTAAGGATTTACAAATCGTTTGTAATGCAGCGTCATGGTTCATGATTATTTCTCCTGCATTTGTTGCAGGGAAATAGGGGGGCCTTGAAAGCGGTGCCTTGCTACTGTGAACCAGAACACAATGAGAAAAATAGTGAGTGCAAGCACAGCATAACCAGCTTTTTCATTGGGGGGTTGGATACCTATGCAAACAATCCCAAAAGATGCGAATGTGCTTAATAATGCCATTGGTTTGAACCAGATTCCAAGATGCCAAGGGCCCATGTTTTTCCAACTTTTGCCATACACAAAAAATCCTGCAAGGATGGGTAGCATGTAGGAAAGGTAAAGCAGGATAGTGGCTGCCGCTGCTATGGTGTCATAAAGATGCGAATAAAGTGTAAACAGGATTGCGGTGATAGAAACCAAAAAGATAGCATTGGTGGGTACTTGAGTTTTAGGAGATACCTGCTTGAAGAAGTTGGAAAAAGGTAGGCCACCATCTCTTGCAAAGGCAAAAGCCATGCGCGATGCCGCAGTTATTACAGACATTCCACAAAGGTATTGTGAGAGAACAATTGCGATGAATGCCGGCGCTTGTAAAAGTTTGGGGAGGGATTGTTCTACGATGGTGATAAATGCCCGGTCGCCTTGCATTGCAATATGCCTGGGGTCATCAATCACCAAGATTGCAACTGCAAGTAGTATGTAGCCTGCAATGCCAGAAATTAAAACCGCCTGCATGATTGCTTTGGGTACTGCTGATGCAGCGTTTACTGTTTCTTCTGCTGCATGAGCGGAGCCATCAAACCCGATGATGGTGTAGGCTGGAAGCAGCATTGCCAAGAAAAATAGCCATGCGATGGATTCGCTTGCGGGCCATACTTGTTTATCGCCTTCGGGAAGGCCGCTAAAGTTTTCGAATTGGAAAAGTCTTTCGGGATGAACAGGCCCACCGAAAACCAGCATCAAAACAACCAATGCAACGGTGACAATAAGAATCCAGTAGCCACTGAAGATAGTCATAGGGTTAACGATGCGCATCCCGAAAAGATTGATAGCAAGTTGGGAAAAAGTGATGACAGAAACAGCAATGACCTGAGTGAATTCTCCCATATCTGCGCTACCATAAATGCTGCTTTCAATAAAGTTCCAAGTGCCCACATTGATTGCAGCAAGGATGGTAACTATGCCCGCAAGGTTGAACCAGGCGGTAACCCATCCCCAGCCTCTGCCACCCAGAAGAGAGCCCCAGTGGTAGAGGCCGCCTGCGGTGGGAAACGCAGAAGCGATCTGGGCCATTGCTGCTGCTACTGCGAATGAAAATAAGCAAGCAACGGGCCAGCCTATTCCAATTGCTGCGGGGCCTGCTGCGCAATACCCGACATGAAAAGAGGTGATGCCTCCTGCGAGAATACAAATGATGGATAAGGAAAGTGCATAGTTCGAAAACGCACTAAAACCTCGGAAAAGCTCTTGTTCATAACCCATCCTAGCAAGATCTTTTTGGTCTTCGGTGGCATGGTTGTCATTGGGGTTCATCAAGCATCCTTGGTGTTTTCGAGAAGTGGAAGAATATTTTTCATTACTGTAAAAGCTCGGTCTTTGCCACAAAGCGAAGAACCTTTCATGATTCCGTTATGTTCAAGCCATGTTTGGAATTCAGGTGCAGCTTTAAGATCAAGCAATGACTTTACCATAGCTGCATCGTGATAGCTTGTAGTTTGATAACTTAGCATCACATCATCGCCTGCTGGAACCCCCATGATGTAATTAACCCCGGCATTAGCGAGTAAAAGAAGTAGGTTGTCAAGTGAGTTGTGATCCGCTTCTGCATGGTTGGTAAAACAAACATCAACCCCCATTGGAAGGCCTAGCAATTTTCCCATGAAGTGATCTTCAAGCCCTGCACGAATGATCTGTCTTTCATCAAAAAGATATTCTGGCCCGATAAAACCGACCACGCTATTTACAAGAAAAGGATCAAAGGTTCGTGCCAAGCCATAGGCCCGGGCCTCGAGGGTAAGCTGATCAATACCATGATGGGCATTTGCAGAAAGCGAACTACCTTGCCCGGTTTCAAAGTACATGGCTTGGTTGCCCACCCAATTAACATTTCTGGATGTGTGATGTTCTAGCACTTGCTCTTTGCCTTCGTTAAGCAGGGCGAGAGAGATACCAAAGCTTTCATTGGTTTTTTGAGTACCACCTATGGATTGAAATAAAAGATCGACGGGAGCGTTTTTCTTCATCGCTGCCAACTGAGTAGTGATGTGTGCCAGGCAGCATCCTTGGGTTGGAATATTCAGCGAGGAGATTACATGATCGATGGATTTCAAAATTGCGGAAACAGAATCAATGGAATCTACCGCAGGGTTGACGCCTATTACTGCATCGCCCGCCCCCATGAGCAAGCCATCAATGCAGGAAGCTGCAATGCCGGCGGTGTTATCGGTAGGGTGGTTGGGTTGAATGCGAACGCCTAGGGTTCCTGCAACTCCGGTGGTGTTTCTGCAGCGAGCAATGTTTTTAATCTTAGATGCAATTGCAATCAACTCTTTGTTGGCAAGAAGCTTGGTGACTGCTGCAACCATTTCAGGGGTAAGCCCCTGTTGAAGGTTTTTAAGTTCTGCTCCCTGGGGCAAATCCTGCAATAAGTATTCTCGTAGTTCGCCCACTGTAAGTGATGCAATTGGTTTGAACGCAACGGAGTTATGGGCGTTGAATATTACTTTCGAGACATCATCAGAATCGGGGTCGAGAATTGGGTGGGCAAGGAATTCGCTTAGGGGTAGATCTGCAAGGGCCATTTTTGCAGCGATGCGTTCTCTTTCATTTTTCGCAGCAAGCCCTGCAAGTAAATCTCCGGATTTGGGTTCATTGGCCTTGGCTAAAAGCGCTTTAAGATCTGCGAAGTTATATTGTTCGCCACGAATCACATGAGAATAAGCCATCGATGAAATCCAACTCTGATTTTAATTAAGCACAAGATTGAATTGTAATGAGATAAGTGGCTTAAAGCGAAGGCCTTTATGAATGGAATTATTTTATGCCGTTTAAAGCGAAGGGGATCCTTGGGGGCAATGCCTAATGGTGAACCATGGGTTATTCCGATTTAAGGTAAGTATTTAAGCTTAAAAAGGATCGTGTTTACACTGTTTGATTCCGTTGTAACAGCTATAAGGCTATGTTTTGGAATAGGTTGTGGCGAAAGATGTTCGAACCTATATTTTGGAAAAAATAATCGTTTAGCGGACCATTTCTATGCAAGAGGGGTTTAAGATTATAGTTAATCGTAAATCATGCTTGGTATTTTGCCGAATTGCAATGGGATGAATGATGTTAAACCTGCCGAAAATAATTCGCTCGAAATTGATGATCGTGGCATTGGGATTTGCAATTATTGAAATTGCAACTGCCGCTGTTCCGGAAGTTAAAAAAGTATCACCCGGCAAAAATAAAAAAGCGCCTGATAAAAATGTTGTATTGTCTGCAGACCCAGATGCTTCCAAGGTTGAATATTTTGAAAAGAATGTCAGGCCGATTTTGGTGAATCATTGTTATGCCTGCCATAGTGCGGATACCAAACCTTCAGGTGATTTGCGGGTGGACGATCGCAAGGGCCTTATTGTTGGTGGGAAGAATGGGC
>CAXNFS010000255.1:0-4736 GCA_964201235.1 Gemmataceae bacterium
GCAGCGTTTTCCATCTCTACATAGGGCCAAAGGAAAATAGGCCATGATATTCGATGGGGGTTAGCATAACTTGCGGGCATAAAGCTTCCATAAGTCGCATGATAATTATGGATTGCAAGCGACCATTGTTTAATATTATTGCTGCAAGTCGCCCGGGCCGCTGCTTCACGCACCTTCTGCACCGCAGGCAGCAAGAGTCCAATAAGAATGGCGATGATCGCTATCACCACCAAAAGTTCTATCAGGGTAAAACCCCGCATTATCCTTGCACTTTTAACCATGAAGAGACCCCTATTTTAATAAAAAGAAAAGATATGTGTTGATATAATAAGTAGATTTGATGAAAGATAAAAGTACAAAAATGGCTAATTTGAGAAACTTTTTCACTCAAAAATTCGCATAACCCAACCCATTGAGATGGGCTAGCTTCTGGAAAACTTGCATTTCAAACTTGGGCAGAAAGTGCATCTGCAGCACGAAGAGCATCTGCAACCATGGCTGAAGTAACAGGGAATGGCTCATTATGAATGGTTTCACCAGGCTGGGTAGCCCTTTTTGCAATGGTATTGATTACATTTAAATCGTTGGCATCAATACCAAGATCTTTCAGGCGGGTGGGAAGATTCACTGATTTGAGAAACCGAACGATATCTTGGAAAAACGGCCTAGGCTTGCCTTCGAGTGCCAGTTGGGTCAATACCCCTATGGTAACTTTTTCGCCATGCAAAAAATCATGCGTTGAGGGAATCATGGTCAACCCGTTATGAATGGCATGTGCCGCAGCAAGGCCTGAAGACTCAAAACCTAAGCCAGAGAGCAAGGTATTCGCCTCAACAATCCGTTCAAGCGCAGGTGAAACGATTTTATTTGCGACCGCAACACAGGCATCTGCACCATCAGCAATAATTGAATCAAAACAGAACCGGGCAAGAGCAAAGGCAGCTTGCGTGCTTAAACCGCCCCGCATGTTGGGCTTTCTCGACAACCTACAAGCATCGGATTCGAAGTAAGTTGAAAGAGCATCGCCAATGCCTGCTGCAAGAAAGCGCACAGGCGCCTGAGCGATGAGGCTTAAATCAACAAGTACAAGATCTGGATTACGCTTAAATATACGATACTCAAGAACTTTGCCTTGTTCATCGTAAACGACCGAAAGTGCACTGGTAGGGGCATCGGTGGAAGCGATACTAGGCGCAAGCGCGATTGAAATATTGCAGATATTTGCAGCAGCGCGGGCAGTATCAAGAACTTTTCCACCCCCTGCGCCCACCAAACTTTTAACCCCAAGAGTTTTCGCCTTGGCAACAACAGAATCAATTTCTTTGGGTGTACATTCGCCCGTAAAATCAACAATAGAGAAATCCCACCCCATCTGCTTCATACTTTCCTGCCAAGCCTTTTCCGCCTGCGAACGGGCAGACTTGCTAGCTATAAGCAAGACCGGGGGCTTCATGCCAACTGCATCCATCTGCTGTGCTAATTGATTGCTCGCTGAAATACCCTGAACATAACGAAGTGGACTGCAAAATACCTGCATCATGAGTTCCAATCATTCAGATTATAATTTTTGATTAAAGATTAGCGATTATTGCTGCTTAGCGTTGATACCTTTGGAGTAATCGCGGCCTTTTTTGCCCATCATACTGCCCGGAGGGGGAGGCGGAGTGCCAATGGTTGGAAGATTGGGCTCATCAGGGGGCAAAGGCTTCGATTCACAACCTGCAACGATAATAAACAGAACAAGTAAGAATGCGATTCGCATGAAAAAAAGCCTCAATTAATATTAATTAGTTTCCAGGTCGCCCGGCATAGTGACCCCATCATTATAAGTCCAAAGCCTTCGAAGTTGGTTGGCATTCATACCATAACGCACACCCCTGATAGAACCATCCGCAAAAGAACAAGGCATGGATCCAGAGTGTGGCGAAGAGAAATAATACTGCATATTAGGAACATCATAATCTTCAGTAACCAGAAAATCAGGGTTTCGTTTATGTTCCCAATGATCACCGGAAGCCCAAGAAATATCGATTCCAGTTTGACCATACGCTGCAGGGCTGCCACCTGAATAATACTTGCGAGCAACACCCTTATGCGCCATTAAAAGGGTGTTGGAAGTACCATCAGTAATTCTAATAAAGTCTGGAGGATTATGATCGGGAAGAGCGCCGCCCCCTTGAAGGTAAGGACCACCCAGGATGGTGTACCAACCTGTATTACCAAACCAGTGGCAATGATGGGAAGCACCAAAATCATTTTTCGGCCCGACATCCACACCTCTTCTACCAGGGCATAAAAAAAGTTTGATGGGCTGTGGGGTCAGTGGGGGATTATTTTTTTGCTCAATGTAAGGCAGCAAGCTAGTGTAAAAAGTCAGAGGTTGATAGGAGGGGGGATTACGGCCGCCGCCATCATCATCGATAGGGAATTTCCGCATGGTATCGACATGAGAATGACAAGCAAGCGCAAGATTTTTAAGATTATTAACACATTGGGTGCGGGTTGCGGCTTCTCTAACTTTTTGCACTGCAGGCAACAATAACCCAATTAAAATTGCAATGATTGCAATAACAACCAGAAGCTCAATAAGTGTAAAAGCTTTTCGTTTCATGGCGGGGATACTCTTTAAACCAATATTTAAAATAACAATTAAGCTTAATTTATCTATTAAAAAGATGCTAGTTTATTTTGATTTTACTGAAAAATCACCCTTGTTATTACCAACCACTACTGACTGCTTTAAGCTGGTTTTAGAATTATATGCTGCTCCAACTGCCTCCACTTCTTCATCAATCATTTCGCCTTTGGGCGCCATCGCCTTTTGCATTTTATTGCCTGTCTTTTTTGAGCCATTGATTTTCACCAGATACTCGCCCACAGAAAGTTCAACTTTATAAGCCCCATTCAAAATGGAACCCGTTGCGGGATCTCCCTTTATTCCGGGCAATGGATCAAAAAAAATGGTTCCCCGCTCCAAAGGGTTGCCATCCAACGAGACATTTCCATTTAAGGGATGTTTGATAAGCTCAGACTCTCCGCCACATCCTAAGGCAAAAACGAGTACTGAAAAAAACATAAGCTTGCTTAAAAATCCCATGAATCCCTCATCTTTAGAAATCACCAGGCGGATTACCATCAGCAATTGCCCCAAGCCTTCGCCAAACGGTAATATCAACGGCGTTTTTGACAAATCGAACAGCGCCATCGCAGAAAAGAACATTGACCCCACCGGTATGACGACTGCGCGGACTAGCATAGTTGGCATCATTATCACCGCCAACGCAGGGCAAATTCATAGAAGGTTTGTTATGGCTATTATCAGGTGGGCAGAAATCGGGATGAAACGCATAAATATTATCAGGGCTGGTGGAATTGGGTAAAAGTGTGGTGTATAAAAACTGCGAACCTGCGCGATTGGTAAAAAAATATCCTCTAGAATCGGAATCGTTGATGCCCGTAAGATATTCTGAAACTGCCATCGTGTTGCTGGTTCCATCCTGAATCTCAGAAATTTTAGTCCCAATGCCCATGCGAAATAAACCCTGCTGGGTTCCAAAAGTTTTGTTGACATTTTCACCATCATTAAGGCCAGAGAAAAAGCCAAGATAGTTGCTGGAAGGAATCTTCAAGGAACCGCCGGAAATGGCATTTTTAAGGCCTGTGCCCACACCATCACTGGAACAAATCAGGGATTTGATGGGTATGTCCTTGGCAGCAATAGGCCAGTTCGCAGGTTTATCCCAAGGATTGGGAATATCAAAATTATTTCCGTTAAGTGCTTTATGAAAGTTATCTTGCTCCATATGAGGCATAAGGTAATGAATAAAGTACGGCCACTCATACCCCCCCGTGGTGTTCAAATTCCAGACATAGGAAAATCGGGTTTTCGCCATGGTCCCTGGTGGAAATGTACCCGCCGAAGAAAGATAGGAATGCAAAGCCAATCCCATTTGTTTTTCATTGTTGGTGCAACTCAACCTTGCTGCAGCTTCGCGCACCTTTTGAACCGCGGGCAACAATAACCCAATAAGAATTGCAATGATTGCAATAACAACCAGAAGCTCAATAAGTGTAAAAGCTTTTCGGTTCATGGGTGGGATACTCTTTAAATCAATATTTAAACTGATAATAGAGCTTAATTTAAGTAGTGAAAAGATGCAAGTTTATTCTAATTCTACCCGATAAGAAAATATCATATTTCTGTAAACATACGATTGAATCAAAAGACTCTCGAATTTTATTTTGATTTTCCGATTCAAGTTGCAACTTCTTCTCAAGCATTAATGCCTACGACACTTAACAAAACTCGCTAAGCCATTTCGGTTCAAGAATCGGTGCCCGGAGATTGGGATGATTGCCAGCCATCGGAGAGTAACTGAGGCACCCTTTCATTACGGTAACTTTCCCAGAGATACTTCGAAGGAAATAGTGAAATCATAAAAGCAACGAGAACTCCGGCGCAAGCAAAATTGATCACATTGCCAGACTCAAAAACACCAAGCATATTAAACAAAACGCACCCCTCAAGAATTGCCAAACGAATAATGCAATTATTTCGCCATTCATTTAAGGCAAAATCATAGGCAAAAGATTCAGTCATTTTGGAAGCGTCTTCAAGTTCTTTAGGAGTCTTTTTATATTTGAGCAACGACTCTTCTGAAGAGTTTTCTGGATTTGCAATGGTGTTGGTTTGTGGAGGTTTTGCCAATTGTTTGATCGGATTCCTCAAGAATATA
>CAXNFS010000256.1:0-4709 GCA_964201235.1 Gemmataceae bacterium
TAGTTTTTGACAATGACGATTAAGCTTTCATTGCTTAGACGGATTATCCCCCCATTCCTTTCATCAGGAAAGTAAAAAGAATAGGGATTTATTTTAATGGAAGTGCTTTTGGGGCATCATCTACCACGCCATCGCTGATAACTTTGCAATTTCTCGGTTGACCTGATCCGCATTGCAATAAGGGCGTTCGGTTTGTATTGCACATTGCGGGGAGAAGTACAAATTGCATCTGCAAGCCATCAGTCACCTTTTTGAAGCAGACGCTTCTTTTTCCAATCAAAACAAAACTGGACAAACTTTCTTTTTCGATGCATAATCATGCTAACATTGGAATCAACTGTTATCACACACCTGGGTATGTACATGAAACGCATTTTAATTTTAACCCTGCTTCTTGTTTCAACCTCAATTCTTTTTGCAGAAGATACATTCAAGCCTGCTCCTAGAAACAAGGACTATGGCTGGATGAGCATTTCTTTATGGAAACAAAAGCATGAGAAGAATCTGGCCCGCGCAAAGCAGGGCAATGCTGATGTGGTGTTTTTCGGAGATTCCATAACCGAGGGCTGGGGCAATAACGCACCATGGAAAAAACACTTCGAACCCCTTAAGAGTGTTAACTTTGGCATCGGTGGCGATACGACGCAGAATGTACTTTATAGAATTACCAACGGCGAACTCGAAGGCGTCACGCCCAAGGTTTTTGTTGTGATGATAGGTACGAATAATTTTGGTTTACACAACGACAAACCCGCAGATGTTGCGAATGGCGTAAAAGCGATCGTGGAAACACTGCAGAAAAAAGCCCCTGCTGCAAAGGTGCTTTTGCTTGGCGTTTTCCCACGAGGTCAGAAACCTGAAAACGATTTCCGTAAGCGCATCACAGCCCTTAACGAAGAAATATCTAAGCTTCAAGATAGCAAGAAGGTTGTATATATGGATATCAAAGATACATTCTTAGATAAAAATGGGAACCTACCTAAAGAACTCATGCCCGACTATTTGCATCTATCCGAAAAGGGATATTTCCTTTGGGCCGAAGCAATTGAACCCACCGTAAAGAAAATGCTCGCGGATTAAAGCGCAAGCAAACTGAAGCTTATTTCCCCTCGATCAATCGCCAAACTTCAAGTGCGCATTCTTCGGGGCTTTTAGTGCTGGTATCGATAACCATCTCGGCGTTTTCGGGTGCTTCATATGGGCTATCAATGCCTGTGAAGTTTTTCAGTTCACCCTTGCGTGCTTTGGCATACAAGCCTTTAACATCGCGCTTTTCGCACTCCGCAATCGGGGTGCTCACATGAATTTCAACAAACTCTTCGGGGGCAAATAAATCTCTAGCAGCTCGCCTTTCAGCACGAAAAGGCGAAATAAAACTCACGATTACAATAAGGCCGGCCTCTACCATCAACTTGGCAACCTCTGCAACCCTGCGCAGATTTTCAACCCGATCCGCATCAGTAAAGCCAAGATCGCGATTTAGCCCATGGCGAACATTGTCGCCATCCAGCATGTAAGTATGCCTACCCTCTGCATGCAGCCTTTTTTCTAATTGATTCGCAACGGTCGATTTGCCTGAACCAGATAACCCCGTAAACCAAATGCAACGCGGGGTTTGATTCTTCAAAAGCGCTCGCTGAGCCTTGCCCACTTCCAGCGATTGCCAGTGTATATTGGTGGATCGCCTGAGCGCAAATTCGATCATCCCTGCGCCAACCGTTGCGCAACTTAGCTTGTCGATAAATACAAAACCGCCCAGAGTTCTGTTCACCGTATATGGCTCAAACGCAACCGGATGCGTGGTACTTATAGTGACCACTGCTATTTCATTTAGGTTTAAAACCTTGGCAGCAAGGTGCGAACCCGTGTTGATATCTTCACGATGCTTGATTTCCATGACCGTCGCGCTGACTTCCTTGGCGTGAACCTTCAGCCAATACGATCTGCCTGGTACCAGTGGTTCTTCTGATAGCCAAAGCAATTTTACCTGAAACTGATCCGCAACTTCTGGTGGATGATCAGTGGTAACAATAAGATCGCCCCGGCTTACATCCACTTCATCGTTTAAAGTAAGAGTGATGGAAGCGCCAGCCTCGGCTTCGGGAAGTTGATCTTCGAAAAAGTCGATACTCTTCACGGTAGTGGTTTTACCAGAAGGCAACACCCTTACGGCATCGCCAGTTTTAACACTTCCTTCAGCGATTCGACCGCAGAAACCACGGTAGTTTAGATTGGGCCTGCTAACCCATTGAACCGGCATGCGGAATGCAGCGCGGGTTGCAACTTCTCTTACCGTCACTGTATCCATGTGATCAAAAAGAGTCGGCCCTTTATACCAAGGCGTATTCTCGCTGCGCTTTAAAACATTATCGCCTGATACCGCGGCAAGTGGAATCGCCTGCAGAGTCATCAAGTTTGCATCCTTGGCAAACTCGCGATAATCGGCTTCAATGCGATCAAATACACTTTGCTCGAAGCCCATCAGATCCATCTTGTTAACCGCAAGCACAATGTGACGAATGCCCATCATGGTTACAATGCGATGGTGCCTACGCGTTTGCGGAAGAATCCCTTTTCGAGAATCGATAAGCAGAACCGCCATTTGCGCAGTAGATGCGCCTGTTGCCATGTTTCGTGTGTATTGTTCATGGCCTGGGGTATCCGCAACGATATATCTACGGCGATCTGTGGAAAAAAATCGGTAGGCAACATCGATAGTAATGCCTTGTTCGCGCTCTGCTTCAAGGCCATCCACAAGAAGGGCAAAGTCGATTTTTTCGCCTTGGGTGCCATAGCGCTTGGATTCAGTTTCAAGGGCTTTTAGCTGGTCATCAAAAATGCACTTGGATTCGTAAAGAAGCCTGCCAATGAGGGTGCTTTTGCCATCGTCCACGCTACCGCATGTGATGAAACGAAGGGTTTCCTTCTGCCTTTGTTCTTCGAGATATTCAACGATGTTTTTTGCGTGCAGTTCTGCCATTAGAAATAACCTTCCTGTTTTTTCTTTTCCATGGAGCCCGGCTGATCGCTATCGATAAGGCGGCCCTGGCGTTCAGAACTAACGGTGTTAAATGTTTCTGCGATGATTTCTTCCATAGTGGTTGCGGGGCTATCGATAGCAGCAGTTAGCGGGTAGCAACCTAGTGTGCGAAAACGAATCATGCGCATTTGCGGTTTTTCGCCCGGCTCGATGGGGATGCGATTATCATCAACCATGATCAACTGACCATTGCGAATAACAACAGGCCTTTGCTTTGCGAAATAGAGTGGCACGATTGGAATCTTTTCGACATGCAAATACTGCCAGATATCTAGTTCGGTCCAGTTGGAAAGTGGGAACACACGAATGGTTTCGCCTGGGCGCATGCGGGTGTTATAAAGGTTCCAAAGTTCGGGGCGTTGTAATTTCGGATCCCAACGATGGCCTGCGCTTCGAAACGAGAAAATTCTTTCCTTGGCACGCGACTTTTCTTCGTCACGCCTAGCGCCACCAAACACCACATCAACACCATGATGATCCAGCGCCTGACGCAAACCTTGGGTCTTCATTACATCCGTGTAATAACTCGAGCCATGGGTAAACGGATTAATTCCGGCTTTTTTACCTTCTTGATTGGTATGGACGATCAGTTCCATGCCAGATTCATCTGCCATCTTTTTGCGATGGGCATACATTTCCTGAAATTTCCAGGTGGTATCAATATGAAGAAGGGGGAAAGGCGGGGGCGCAGGGTAAAACGCCTTCCTCGCCAAATGCAGCATTACTGAAGAATCCTTGCCAATGGAATACATCATCACAGGCTTGCGCGAGCCAGCAACGGCTTCCCGGATGATTTCGATGCCTTCTGCTTCCAACTGTTTATAATGGTTCATAATTTCTATTCTATGTAATAGTTATACATAGAATTTTATAGCAATTATGCCGGATTAGACCAATACCATAAGCCCCAGAATGAAGGCGGAATTTAGCCCAGGCGACTTCATCAATTTACTAAGCTTTCATCGGTACTTTGAATACTTCCATGGGGAATTTATCCTAGCAACCTTGGGTGAAACTTTTCGACCGTTTTCATGAACTTTTCAACCTGTAAAATTGAAGCTTCCCAGAATCTGACTCTAGGGGAAAAGTTGCCAGCATAAAGGATATATTTTTACACCACCCACACGAAGAATGCGTAATTCTTAGAAATGCAGGAGAAGATTTGTTTGCAAAAGAATGCTAATAAACTAAAGTTAAGCTATTTTAATGGGTTAGAACTTTGGAAGGATTGGAGATGTTTCTTCATGGCCAACAACCCGAGAATTTTTATATATCAAATTTTTTATGATGATTTGACAAGATCGAAGTTAGACAAGGGATTCATTCCTTTGGATAACACCCAAAACTTGCGCCCAGATTGGGCGGAATATTGGCCCATAAGAAATGTCTTGTTGAACCAGAATTTTAACTCCAACGATTACATCGGTTTTCTTTCCTCCAAGTTTCATGAAAAAACCTGGTGCTCCTCCGAGGTTTTGCTTGATACCATCGCCAGCAGGAAACACGAGTTTTACAGTATATCCCCCTATTTTGATCAAATGGCGCTCTATTCAAGCAATTTTGAGCAAGGAGAAAACTACCACCCAGGCATTAAGAATTTGACCAACGCCTTTTTGCGTCAAATTGGAATTGATTACGACGTGAGCAATTTTGTTTCAGATGTTTCAAC
>CAXNFS010000257.1:0-4620 GCA_964201235.1 Gemmataceae bacterium
CGGCCTGCAGTATCGAGAATTACCGTATCAATAAGGGTTCGCTTGGCGTAGGCAATTGCATTAACGCAAACTTGGACAGGAGTAGGAACAGGCTTGCCCGGTTCCGCAACTTCGGAATAAACAGGAACCTGAATCTGCTCGCCTAAAACGCGTAATTGCTCGACAGCGGCAGGCCTTTGCAGATCTGCTGCAACCAATAATGGCTTGCGACCTTTGCCTTTAAGTGTCAGTGCAAGTTTACCTGCGGTGGTAGTTTTTCCCTGCCCCTGAAGACCACAAAGCATGATAATCGTGGGCCTATCCTTGGCAAAAGGAATAGCGGTGTCCACAGGGCCCATGAGCAAAACAAGTTCATCGTAAACGAATTTTACAATTTGCTCGCTAGGGTCTAAACTTCGAAGAACTTCTTGGCCGATTGATTTTTCGGTGATGCGATTAATAAAGTTTTCGGCAGCGGTAAAGTTCACATCAGCATCGAGAAGAACGATGCGAATAGCTTCCATCGCCTCGCGGATGTTCGCCTCAGAAAGGCGCCCTTTTCCACGCAGGGTTTTTAAAGCTGCGGCCAATCCTTTTCGTAAACCATCAAACATGGCAGTCCCAATAAAAATCGAATGCGCCTAAATTGCGCTAGAACACTACCTTTTATTATAAAAGAATGCACTGCAGGTGCAACCTATCGTTGGAAAACTCGCCCCTAATAAATATTATCGTCACTTTCAATCTAAATTGATTGTATCAATTATTATGCGTACATGAACAAGCGTACACATAATAATCATCGCATTATTTTTTTAAATCATTGACAGAACGAGCCCCAAAAGTTTATCTTATATTCTTGGCCTCTTCTCTGTTCCGGCCCCGCTAACGCAGTCAAATGTATTAGCGGGGTTTTTTTATTTCCCCCTTATTTACTCCCAAAGCTTTCTACCTTAAACTACATTGCGTCTTTATCCTCAATCACACGCATCACCCATAATGACAAACCTGCACCGAATTTTAGAACCCGAAGTGATGGACACCTTCGAGGAAGCTTTCGAATACGACTCCATGGATCATAGCCATGTGAACGAACTCTTTTGCAACGATTTTTTTGCAGCAAGAAATCTAACCGATGGCGTTCAGATTCTCGATGTTGGCACAGGCACCGCCCAAATCCCCATAGCAATGTGCAAACGCAACAGTGGCCTAAAGATTACCGCAATCGACCTCGCAGAATCAATGCTGACACTAGGAAATAAAAATATTCAAACTGCACGATTAGAAGATTCCATCACCCTAGTTCAAGTTGATTCAAAAAAAATGCCCTATACTGATGAATCTTTTGACCAAGTTGTCTCCAACAGCATCATCCATCACATTCCAAATCCTCTTGAATGCTTTAAGGAAATGATCCGGGTTACCAAAAAAAATGGGTTATTATTTATTCGTGATTTACTTCGCCCCTTTTCCATGGCCGAACTTCAAAACATTGTCAATCTGCATGCAGGCGATGCCACGCCTAAACAAAAACAACTATTTACTGATTCACTTCATGCTTCGCTATCTCTAACAGAAGTCCGCGAAATGGTAGAAATATTTGGCTTTGATGCCTTCACCGTAATTCAGTCTTCCAATAGGCACTGGACCTTTACCGCCAGGAAATCTTGAAAGGCTTGATATGCATAGTCTGATACAAATAGGCCACGGGATAATGTTCACCTTGGAAGCAGTTTATCAACTTCCGTTTGCGTTCAAAACTCCGCAGGAATTAATTCGCCAAACTTACAAAACCTTGATTGGTGCCCTTCCCTTGGCGATCATTGCAGGGTTGGCAATCGGAGTCGTTGTTTGGATTCATTTGCGCGATGCCTTGGTAAATGTCGCAGGCCCATCTGCAATGGCATACCTGCCCCAGGCCTTGGCGCTGGCAGTAGTAGTTGAATTTGCGCCATTATGTTCCGCACTAATTCTTGCAGGAAGATCGGGCTCAAGCCTTGCTGCGGAAATTGGCTCAATGAAACAAACAGAACAAATTGACGCGCTTACGCTTTTGGGAATAAGGCCGATGCAAGCGTTGATAGCTCCCAGAATTTTAGCGTGTGTAATCTCACTTCCGATCCTTACAGTGTTCACCGCATACTTGGCGATTTACTCAGGATTTCTAACGGAATCACTTACCGGCTCGATGAGTTTTTCCCAATATCAAAACGAAGTCCTAAGAGTACTAACCTTACGAGAATCCCTGCCCGCCTTGGGAAAAACCTTCGTTTTTGGGCTCGCAATTGGAATCTCGGGTTGCTACTACGGCATGAAAACCGAGGGCGGAACCGAAGGGGTAGGCAAAGCCGCAACCCAAGGCGTTGTTAGCTCCATCATTTCGGTTCTTATTCTGAATGTGTTTCTCGTCAAAACCATCCAGTTCTTTTTCAACTAGTGATTTCCAAGAATCACAAAGTCCAACCTTTTCGATATTCCCTGAACAGGAATTTGTCTGCATCTTTATTCCCCGTAGTGCCTTTGGCATCGTCCCAACTTATTTTCGCACCACTACGAAGAGAGACATTACCCAGCAAAACGGTTTCAGCAAGCGCGCCACTGTAATCAAAATTACAAGTGGTCACTTTCTTGTTTTTTATCGCATCAACCCATTCCTGATGATGGCCTATTGAATTAGGAATGGTGGCAGGTGGCGCAGTAAAACCCTTAAACTTATCTTCGGGCAGGAGTTTATACTTAGAGTAATCTGCGATCAACTGACCTTTGGTTCCTTCGAAAAGAATTCCTGAACCAAAACCGTGATATGGCTCCACATGATCCCAACCCGGCCCTTTTACGCCATTATACCAAGTAAGATGCACTGCGGGCTTTTTGCCCCTCATAGGATAGTTAAAATCTGCTTTGACAAGATCTGGAACAGTTTGATCCCCTGCTTGAATTCTTTTCGAAATCGCCTCGACTGTGAGGGGTTTTCGCAAATCAAGAGACCAATGCACAAGATCCATGTAATGGCATGCCATGTCTGCAAACACCCCGCCACCAAACTCCCAGAAATATCTCCAGTTGAAGTGCGTAAAGGCGGGATCATAAGGCCGGTGGGCAACAGGCCCAAGCCAAAGATCGTAATCAAAACCGGCAGGCACTGTTACTGGGGTCTTGGAAAGGTTTCGAATATTGGGAAGGGAATTGACCCATACCTGAACTCTACTAATTTCACCCAATACGCCTGCTTGTATAATCTCAACAACTCTGCGGTAATTATTCCCCGCATGAATTTGAGTTCCCATTTGGGTGACTAGCCCTTTTTCGTTTGCAATTTTAACCATCTTTCGAACCTCTAGCACCGAATGGGCCAAAGGCTTTTCGCAATAAACAGGTCTGCCAGATTGCATCACAGCTATGGCCTGCACGGCATGCACATGATCTGGAGTGCTAACCACGATAGCGTCAAGCTCTTTGAGGTCGATCAATTTCCGATAGTCTTGGAAAAACTTAGCCTTGGGATGTGCACTTCTTGCCTTGGCAGCGTTGTTTTCATCTACATCGCAAAGGGCAACGATATTTTCACTTAAAACCCCTGCTAGATTAGACGCCCCTTTCCCAGATAAACCAATCAATCCTATATTTAGCTTTGGTTTGTTTTCCTGGGCCCTGATGATGCCCGGAGCCACAATCAAGCCTGCAGCAAGTGTGGAACTTTTCTTAATAAAACTTCGGCGCTGTTCTCGGATATTCATTATTAACTCCTGCAAATCATCAGGAAAGAAGGTGGGTAATAAACACTTGTTTTTCTACCTTCGCACAGTTTTTCTACCCCGTCAACCGGGTAATTGGAACCAAAATTTGGTAAATGTATCTCAATAACACCCAGAAAGCTTGCATGAATCAGGTTTTAACCCTATTATAACTTCTAACTATGAATCGAAAATTACTACTTCTTGAGCTTCTCCTTATTCTTCCCCTTGCGGGATGAACCGGGGATTTTTCTCGAAATTGATGACAACCTAAACGAGAATGATAACCCCGGAGCCAAAAGGTTCCGGTTTTTTTTTGTCGGGAGTTTTATATGAGCCAGGATAAGATCATCATTTTTGACACCACTCTTCGCGATGGCGAGCAATCGCCAGGCGCTAGCATGAACCTCGCTGAGAAACTTGAAGTGGGTATGGCTCTTCGCGACCTAGGCGTCGATATCATCGAAGCTGGGTTTCCGATTGCCTCTCCAGGGGATTTTGAATCCGTCCGGGAAATAGCCAGGCAAATTCATGGCCCCATCATCTGCGGTCTTGCCCGCTGCAATAACCCTGATATCGATCGCGCTTGGGAAGCCCTAAAAGACAACCCCAAACCTCGCATCCATGTTTTCCTTGCAACCAGTGCCATTCACCGCGAATTCAAATTACGCATGGCCAAAGAAGAAATCGTACGCAGAGCTGTCGATGGTATTAAAAGAGCAAAAGGCTACTTGAATGATGTAGAATTTAGCCCCGAAGACGCTGCCCGTACCGAACTTGATTTCCTTACGGAAGTAGTTGAAAAAGCAATCGAGGCCGGCGCTACAACGATCAATATACCAGATACCGTGGGCTATGCCATGCCCGAACAATACGCAAAGGTGATCGCTCACCTGAAAAAAAATGT
>CAXNFS010000258.1:0-4608 GCA_964201235.1 Gemmataceae bacterium
TGGAACAAATCCTCCGTGCGGTTCGCAGGCAGGATGATAAATTTGAACCCGTACGGTTTGATTTGAATGAGTTGGTTAATCGAACTGTTTCCAATTGGAAAGCCCTTGCTAATGATAAGTGGAAAATAGATCTTGAAATTACTGGGCAAGCCGAAGAAGAAATCTTTATTAAAGCCGATCCCTCTCATTTGCAGCAGATCCTTGAAAATCTTGTTTTTAATGCTCGTGATGCCATTTTTGAACAGCGTCTTGCCTTGCGAGAACAAGCTAGAAGCCAGCAAGTTAAGGATATTCAAAAATCAAAAGCAACGATCATCGAGGCTGCGGCATGGCGTGGAAAAATTTCATTCAGCCTTTCTTCCCTTTCCAATAATGTTATTTTGGAAGTGCAGGATAATGGTGCAGGAATGAACCCTGAGGTTGTTGCAAGGTGTACCGAAGCTTATTTTTCCACTCGCAGGGAAAGTGCAATCTTTGAAGGTCTTGGTTCGGGTATGGGATTAGGGCTTTCCTTTGTGCAATCGGTGTTGGATAAGTCGGGCGGGAAAATGACTGTTTCTTCGCAAAAAGGTTTTGGTGCAACTTTTAAAATCCAGTACGGGGTGGCTTTGTGAGGTGCTTTTATGCCAGTTAAAATTCAAAGTGTTAGTGTTTTTTGTGGCTCTCGATCCGGAAATAATCCCATCTTCGCCAGCGCTGCATCCCATTTGGGAACTTTGCTTGCTAAAGAAAAAATTAAGCTGATCTATGGCGCAGGCAATATTGGCCTCATGGGCGTTATTGCTGATGCTTGTCTCGCTGCAAATGGCCATGTTATAGGTGTTATCCCAACTAAATTAGTTGAAAAAGAAGTTGCCCATAAAGGGCTTTCCGAATTGTTTGTTGTTGATTCCATGCATGAAAGAAAAGCTTTGATGGCTTCGAAATCGGAAGCTTTTATTGCATTGCCTGGAGGTTTTGGAACCTGCGATGAATTGTTCGAAATACTCACCTGGGCTCAACTTGGTATTCATCATAATCCAATCGGAATTCTAAATACCGTAGGTTTTTTTGATCCTTTGCTGGCATGGATAGATCAAATGATTGAGCAGGGGTTTGTAAAACCAAAGTTCAGGCAACTCTTATTGGTTGCAACAGAACCGGAGGAACTGTTGGAATTGATTTTGCAAGGCGCTAAACTCCGGGAGCTTGATATCGACCTTGCTCCTTAGAGTAAAATAGGCGCTTGAACACATTGTGCGGATAACATGCTAAATCCTCTAAGTCTCCCTGTTTGCCCTTAATTGGCGAGACAAGTCTCTACTCCAAAGCTTTACATGTTAGGTTCCTTTGTGATCTTGCCTTTCTTATTGATAAAAAGTTATGCTACTTACGGATTATGGCAGGATTGCGTTACTTCATGGAAGAAGTGACTACTAGGCTAGCGATTTAAAGACCCAAGGAGGGGGCGTGGCGGATCAACAAATCATCATATTGCATGCCTTAAGCTTTGCCTTGGAATCTGCAGGCGTTTGCTCTTTATTTAACAAAAAGGGTGTGCAGGGGTTGTTTCCGTTATCAGCATCTGGAAAGCTTGCAGCGAAATATTGTTTTGAGATGCGTTTATTAAAGGTGGTTGAACAATCCACCAAGCCCTTTACCGAAATGGTAAAGATTACTCGTCTGGGTATTCGTGCAGTGTTGGAAGGTATTAAGATTGATAGGTTGTTGGAAAATGCAACCGCAATTATCGAATCTCCGGCTGAAAAGAGCGTTATTAATCCTGCAAATGATGATATGGCTTTCTATCAATCTTTGGAGAAAGTTGCGGGTTGTATCGCCCTGAAATTGGGCGCGCCTTTGAAATTGGGCACACCTTTATCTGAAGATGTCAACTCCCCAGCGAAACATATTTTCATTCTTTTAAAGGAATGGACTGATTCGGGCAGAGCAGGGGATTGTCAGCTTTATTATCTTTATCAACAGTTATCGCCTTTATGCCCCGGGATTACACCGGGGGCTTTTCATGATGCGCTGCGTAATTTAAGGCAGAAGAAACTCATTGAGTTGCATCCATGGACCGGCCCACTTTATGAAATTCCCAAGCCTGAGTTAGCTTTGATGGCTGGGCATGAAATTGCCTGTTATGCAAGTTTAGGGCCCGCTGCTGCTGTATTTAATCCGGATGACAGTTCATTTGCCTTGTGCAGTGCTGGCTGATTTACCAAATGGAGTTACTATGTCCCAGCTTTTAATTAACGAACCGAATCATCAGAATGCAATCGATTGGCTCAAGCGCCAGGGTAACCCATTCCGGAATTATTTTGCCCGCAATCCGGATGATGAAGTTTGTTCTATTTATCATGTTCCCGAGCTTTATTCGCGCGAGCGTGAACAACTACTCCGGGTTGTTGATCAATACCGATACACCCCGAATACGCATTCCGAAGTGGTTCCAATTCTTGGAAATAAGGGAGCAGGTAAAACCCACCTTTTGCATTCCATCAAACATGGCATGGAAGGTAATTGGCAATTACTTGTCACCCCCGGTTCTTATCAGCGCGATACTGATTTTTTAGAGTACCTTTTATTTCAGTTGCTAGACACCTTGCTTGGGGGCGGTAAACAACGCAACAGTAGGCCCCTCGAATATGTGGGCGAGCAGTTGATTCGTATGCTTTTAACCCGCACCCTTGCAGATCTTTCCTCCGAGGAAAGGCTTGATCTTTTCCCACCGCCTGGCTTGGGATGGATTGCCAAAACTTTTGGCCTAGGTAGTACTCAGGCCCTTGAACGAACCCAATGGCTCATCGATGCTTTGTCTCGACCAAGCGCGGATGCTAAGTCGCCTGGTATGGTGCGTAAGCTTTGTGACGAAGCTGGATTAACCTGCTATCGGGCTTTTGAGCTTGTTTGCGAATATGTAGATCGTACTTCCGGTCACGATGCTGCGGCCATGATGCGACATGCTATTTTGCAGGGTTTTGCTAGATCGGTTTTGCTTCAGGATGAAACTGAATTGGCAAGCTTTCTGACCTATGGCTTTGCAGAACTCGATTTTAAAATGCATCCGGGCAGGCAAGACCTTGTACTAGCGCTTTTCAAGGCCATGATGGGTGTGATGCAGGAACTCCGCATTCCCGTGGTTATAGCATTTGATCAATTGGAAGATCTTTTGCTTGCCCGAAGAAATGATGACGCTCATAAAACTGCTGAAACCTTTTTCGCAGGTATTGTTAAAGCGATGCACCAGCTTGATGGCATCAGCTTTCTCGTTTTTGCAGAACGCGGATTGTGGAACAGATTCATTCCCTCGCTTGATGGGTATATTCAAGACAGGCTTAATAATCCGGTTCATGTTCCTGGGTATGGCACAATCAAATGCATGAAGCTTGATGCGCCCCCATTTGAATTGGTGCGGAAAGTTGTGTTGGCCAGGCTCGAGCCAGCACTTCGTGGTTTGCCGAATTTCAAACGCCTTCCAGAATTTTACCCTTTTACCTTGGAACAAATCGATCGTATCGCAAGAACCGAACCGACTCTTCGAGATATGCTTCAACAATTCCGGCATTTCTTTGACAAAATTGTTTATGGGGCAGAAAGTGAATCAATCAATGAGATTGCTCCTTCATCTTCTGGCCAAATTTCATCCGTGGGCTACCATGTTGATTCGGTCGAGTTAGAAGTTCCGCAGGACCAATTGCCTGAAGGTGTTCGATCAATGGTTATTCTGGATACGACCCCCGAAGGGCATATGGGAAAAGATGCGCAGGTTGAAAAAGCTGAACAGAGAAACAGCTTGGCGATCAGTGGCGAGTTTAAAAACGAATCTGCCGCAGAACTCAAAGAAGAAAAAAGAATACAGGAACTTCAGCCTGAAGCCTTGAGCCAGCTATGGGCGAAAGAATTTTCTCTTGCGAAGGAACAGTTGACTCCTGAGGGCGCCCTTGCTGGTGCGACAAAAGAATTGCAGGCCGGCCTCGGTAGCTTGTTGCATCTTTGCCATGATCAAGGAATTAAGGTTGGGCCATGGCGCTTACAGCATGTGGTATCGGAATGGACATTCGGCGATCACCCCACTTATGGTGCGATTACACTTGCGCATTGGGTTTGCAGAGATGGTCAGCCATGGAAAGTAGGAATTGGGCTATTCTTGGCTAATGGTCAGGGGAAATCCCGAGATCTCGCAGTTAAACTTTCTGCCTGGGATTTGGAGCCCGCAGTTATTGATCATTTAATTCTTCTTAGGCCCGAGGCCGACATGATACTTGTTGGTAAGGGAAAACAGGCCTGGCAAGAGATGGAGAAAAAGGGCAGGCATAGCAGAATGGAGCCCCTTACCCTTGATGGTTGTGCATCTCTTTATGCGTTTCCAAGGATTTTAGCAAGCTTGGCGGAGGGGTTGGTTGAAGGCCAGCCATTGCCTAATCTTGCCAATCTGGTTCAAGAAAAATGTGAAAAGTTGCTCGAGCAGATTTGCATGCCTGTCCAAGGTGACTAAGCTATAGGTAGGCGTTTTGCCTGTGTTGAACCTTAGCCATCTTGGGATGGGCCGGTATTTATGCTTTCTTCGAAACACCTTGATGATTCACCCCGGGGCTTCTGGTACGGCTTGATTAATTTTGAGCA
>CAXNFS010000259.1:0-4606 GCA_964201235.1 Gemmataceae bacterium
GCGTTTGTTACTGGACACCCATGCTTTGCTGTGGTTCGTTTTGAACGATGGCAAATTGAGCCGAGCAGTAGACGCAATTATTTCCGACCCGACCAATGAAGTTTTCGTCAGCCCTGCAACTTTTTGGGAGTTGGCTATTAAAGTTCGAATAAAGAAACTCGACTTATTGTCACCCTACGACGATTTCATTCGAAATGGAATTGTTGGCAACGACTTCATAGTTCTGCCGATTGAAGCAAAACATACCTCGTTGTTGACAGATATGCCCTTTCACCACAAAGATCCGTTTGACCGGATTTTAATCGCCCAGGCATTGGTGGAAGGAATTTCGCTTATTAGTATTGATTCAATCTTTGATCAATATGGGGTAACCCGAATCTGGTAGTAGTTAACCCCAGAACTCAAGCCTCTTTTTACATCATTATTTGTACACCCGAGGAACTTTTGGAGCCATTGCCATGAACGATTCTATTGTAGATGAGGTTCGGAAGGTTCGGGATGCGCACGCGGCCAAATTCAATTACGATTTGCACGCCATTTTTCTGGACATCAAGAAGCGCGAAAAAGAGCGTGGTCTTCATTTTGTTGATGGCGTTGCGCATCAACCCATGCCGAACCAAATACTGCAGCAAAAAGCAGAGGCATGATTCGTTTTAATTAGAGGGAAGAACGATACCTGACCCTTTTTTATTTGACAAACTTGTAGAGGTATTCATCAGTGCGCAAAAACATGGCACCTTCTGAAAACGCAGGGGTCGCTAAGGTTCGGCCCGGTACGCTGTTCTTACCTAAAACTGCAAATTTTTGCCCAACCTGCACCCATGTCGCCAAACCGTTCTCTGCTAAAAACAGAACTCGGCCATTCACAAAAATCGGCGATGCTGAGTAATTACTGTCGCTACTTAATCTTTCCATCCAATAGCGTTCACCCGTCTTGGCATTCACACAAGAGGCAATACCTTTATCTGAAACGAAGTAGAGTTCATCGCCAATCAACAGCGGTGAGGGCGAACTAGGCGCTCCTTGCTTAAGCCGCCACACGATGTTGGATTCAGTAACATCCCCCTTACCACCAAGCTTGACCGCCAACAGTTCGGGGTTGTCATAATCGTGGTTGTAGATAACAAGGCCATGGCCTATCGCAGGCTGAGGAACAACAGACCAACCCGGGGCCTTAACGCGCCAAAGCTCGGTACCAGTTTCCAGATCATAAGCAGCGAAGTGATCCGGGCCGGGCGCCATCACTTGAGCTTTACCATCGATCACTGCAACCGTTGGTGTAACAAACGAGTGGTTGATTTTTCCAACCACGGAGCGAAGTTGTTTCCATGCAACTTTACCAGTCTTGGCATCGATGGCAGCAACAAAGGGCTTGGTGCTTCCATCACAAACAATGACAAGCTTACCATCATGAAATACAGGCGAACCACCGCTACCATGCACTGGTGGATAATCCAATTCAAAATTTATCCACTGAATGGCGCCATCTGCAGCAGCCAGACTTGCCATGCCTTGTGCACCAAAATGAACGAACACAGAACCATCGCGAACAACAGGGGTCGGGCTGGCATGACTGTTCTTCGAATGAATCTTTGGCGCCTTGGCGATCGCTCTTACCTCGCGTTCCCAAACAATTTTCCCAGTCTTGGCATCGAGTGCCAAGGCTCGAAGAGATAATCCTCCATCATTCGGCACGGCTGTGGTCAGGAAAACTTTACCGTTTGCCAAGGCAGGCGAAGACCAACCCAGACCTGGGATTGCAATCTTCCATGCTACACTTTTTGAATCAGACCATTCCAAAGGCGAAGCGATATTTTTGACATGCCCATCAGAGTTCGGGCCTCGGAACTGGGGCCAATCGCCTAGCTCAGCGCCTATTACAGAGAAAGCTGCCAATGGCATCAGTAGCATGGATGTGAAAAGTTTAGATGAATGATTCATGATTACCTTCTTTGTAAACTCGAGCTTTGGCAAGTTACCACTGCACCAAAGTCATTGGTAGGATCTTTGACCTTAACATTAAATATCATTCAAGTTGGAATTCTTGTCCATGATATTTTTGCAGATGATGTGAATTACTTTGAAATCTTGCCTACAAACTCTTCTTTTGTCAGTTTTCCGTCGGCGTTTTTATCCAAGTTCTTGAAACGGGCCTCCAACAAATCGTTTGGCTTTTGCCCTGCGAGATACTCTGCAAGCGTTAAAATGCCATCTCGGTTTGTATCCCAGCGGTCGAAAGTTTTAGCTTTTTCTTCAGGAGAAACAGGCGGGTTATTGGCACCCTTCTTCGGCTGGCTGGGCTTCACAGGATCGAGCACAGTAGTAAGGCAATCAGGGTTGGGCTTTTTGGGAAGGGTAGTTTTCCAATCGAGCGCGAGCTTGGTCAAACGAGACACAATCTCGGGATGATCCTTGGTGACATTCAAAGTTTCAGCCCGGTCATTGGGGATGCGATACAACTCGGATCGTTTGCCATCTTCCGTTAGAAAAAGTTTCCAATCACCCTCGCGCACGACAAGTCGAGGCCAATAGTCGGGCTCGGTTTTGGTTCCCTGCCACTCCCAGAAAACGGGGCGGGTGCGCATAAGTTCCTTGCCCTTGAAGGCAGCAAGCAAATTCTCACCATCGCCCTTGTAGTATTCAGGCAACTTCACCTCTGCAGCGGCGCAAAGTGTTGGTAGCAAATCAACCGCAGTAAAATTGGTGCTATTATTCTTCACTCCAGCGGGGGTGGTTCCGGGCCAGCGCACGATGAATGGAACCCGCACACCACCCTCGAATACGCTGCGCTTTCTGCCCCGCAACCCTCCTGTTTCTCCCACGCTATAGTAGGTATCAAAGCCCGTTACCTTTGCATCGGGATCTGATTTCTTCGGCCCCTGTTTCATTGCAGTCCATTCCGGACCATTGTCACTCGAGAACATCACGATGGTGTTGTCCTCCACTCCCGCAACTTTCAATGCATCAAGTATCGTTCCAACATCATTATCCCCATCCGTGATAACAGCCGCATAAACCTGCTTCTTTTCATCAAGATGCTTCCACTTTTCCATTGAAGCCTTCGTGGGCACATGCGGCGTGTGGCTTTCATGTATCCAGACATTGATAAAAAAGGGCTTGTCTTTATTTTTATTAATGAAGGCCGCTGCATTCGTAGCAGTTGCATGCAAGTCGGCAGCAGGCCAACCCGCTCCACCATTAAAAACTTCATACTCATCGTAACCATAGGCATCTGGTTTTGGTGCACCTTGAGTCTGTGCGTTCGTCAAATGCCACTTGCCGAAGTGTGCTGTACTATAACCAGCCTGTTTCAAAAACCGCGGTAATGTGGGGGCCTTCGGATCGAGCCAGTCGGGCATACCGCGTTCATGGTTTTGTACCGGTGCTGCAAAATGCTGATGCACGCTGTAGCGCGCTGGATAATGCCCGGTCAGCACCGCAGTGCGACTAGGGGAACACACCGGGTTCAACACATTGAATTGCTGAAAGTCTGTTCCTTCCCTTGCCAACCGATCAAGATTTGGGGTCTTCAGCCAGGTATTTCCATGGCAGGACAGATCGCCCCAACCCCAGTCATCTGCAAAGATATAAACGATGTTGGGTCTTTTAGTTGGCGCATCGGCAGCTAGTAAACCATTCGGCGCTGACAACAGCAAGACAATCAAGATTGTAATAATTTGTTTCATAATTGCTTCTATACTTATTCGCTCAAGTCGAGTTATCACTACTTTACCAAAGTCGTTGATAGGATCGTTTATTTGATCATTCAATATCAATCGTGCTAGCGTTCTTGTCCATCATAATTTTGTCGATGATGTGAATTACTTTGAAAGATAAGCGTATAAAGGCAGGGGAATGAATTGCCGCTGGGAGAGAGGCAAAAAGGGTTCAGGTCTCTTTATCGAGTTGTAAAAAGAGACCTGACCCCTTTGATTTCTGCGATGTCACTCACCACGCCCGTGCCCGGGTTGCAGGCAACGGTGAGAGCGTGTTTCATAGTCGCTTGTTCTATTTCCAATTGTCCGTCCGAAACGGGGAGGCCGGGAGGTCTGCGCCGTTATGGAGATTGCAGTCCGGGTTATCCAGCCACGCATAGCGCACGGCGACCGGTGAAGCGACATCGGTGGCACTGATGACGACCTTATCGCCATCGATCTTTGCGACAGCGGGCTTCCACTGGTGGTCGGCACCGGCGATCTGGAAGCCCTTCACTGCTCCGCCGTCCTTGGTCTTCAGTCCACCGTTGGCATGCTTGAAGGAGACTGTCATCGTGTTACCGCTGATGGAGGAATCGGCGGGAAGCGGGCCGCTAATGGCGGGAACTTTCTTGCCGTAAACCGTGCCTAGCGCCCAGAGCGAAAGACGGCGACCGACTTCCTGTTTGTTCTTCGGATGGATGTCCTTGGGGTCACCAATGTCGATGGTAATGGCTATGCCGGTCTTCGGTATCTCCAGCGCCTGTAGCATCGCCTCGCGGATACGTGGCCAGCCTTCGCCGGGCGCGGTGTAGTTCGGGAGCTGCACCCAGGCAAAGGGCAGCTCATCGTTCCAGAGTGTGCGCCAGCTTGTGACCAGCTGGGAGAGCTGCTTACGATAGAGATGCGGT
>CAXNFS010000260.1:0-4604 GCA_964201235.1 Gemmataceae bacterium
GGGTGATATTGCGTGATATTAGGTTCGCGCGCCCAGCTTCGCTGTCCGGAGTATAACAATCGAAGGCACGGCCAAGAAACCCTGCTGAACGAAAATACGCCTGCTCGCTGGCGTTATAACCAGAAAGCATTGCGACTGATGTGGGTACATTACCGTTGGTTGGGCCCTGAAGTTTCGCAACAACGGATCCGATGTTAGGCCGACCACCAACATTTTTCATGTTGCCTGGTGGATAACCTGTTGCACACATTGCACCATCATGCGAGTCGACGGTGCCGGTCAGTGAACGAATCAGGGCGATGCGATCCATCCGCTCGGCAATACGCGGAAGATGCTCGCAGATTTGAATACCCGGAACGCGAGTCGCAATCGGCTTGAATTCTCCGCGAAACTCAACAGGGGCATCGGGCTTCATATCGAAAGTATCTATATGGGAAGGGCCACCGGCCAACCAGACATTGACAATCGATCTTTTGCGATAAGAAGGATCTAGAGTGGATTGCGCATCAGCACGCAGGAAATCGGCCTGAGTCAATCCGCAGAGGGCCGCGGCTCCCAAATGAAGAAGTTCCCGCCGGTGGAGGCCGTTGCACAAGCGATTCTTGTTTTTTAGCGTCATTATCTTGGCTCTTTCTGGTGGGACAGGTCTATCAAGGAAAGATTCGGCGGGCAACAGCAATGCTAATAGTATCTTGAACCTACTTATACTATAAGCTTTGTAGGCTTCAAATACCATCGTATTTGCAAAGGGATTCCCAATCACCATAGGAATCATGATGTTTTTAAACAGTGAAGGCGTATTAGGGATAGGGATGTTATCAAAAACCTTGTCCCGATTTCCGATCTAGCTCTTTATGGATTGCACTATAACAAGCCCTACGCCTGCCCCTGATCTCCGTTGCATTTCCGAGTTAAAGCGTTTTTCGTTGTTGAGCTTTATCGTAAACTTCTGTACGATTTGCTAATTAAGGAGTTAATATTATGGTTATTCGAACATGCGTCACCTTTGCTTTTCTTGTTTGCTGCGTCTTTGCTGCTAACCCCACTGATAGCGAGCGCCTTGCCGCTAGCTTTACTACCTGGAATATGGTTAAAGAGTCGTGCGGTGGTAACTATAGTTATAAAGTTATCCGTTCCATTTTTACAGGCTACCAAGACGAGACGGTTGTAGTGGTGAAAGCAAATAAAGTAGCTGAGCGACGGTTCGATGTAGCAGATGCTCCGAGGCCTGGTATGCCAATAGTGCTTAAGAATAAGTGGGTAGAAACCGGCGAAGGAATTGGCAAGCATGAGGGCGCTGTCGAGCCAAAGACCTTGGACGAAATGTACACAATTGCGAAGAAGATTGTTGAAGCGGAAGTTCCTTCGAAGCATGTTCTTAGCTTGGCCCTGGATAAACAAGGATTGCTTCAGCATTGTTTCATCCGCGATACTCGCATTGCAGATGGTGGTCCAATTATTGGTTTCACAACTATCTATTTGACACTCGGAAAGAAATAACGCTTGAGGTCTCGCAATTCATTGCCTCACTATCTTGGGTGGCGTAAGTGAAGTTTACGGGTAAGAGGGGCTTTGGGTTCTGTTTATCTTGGGTTTAACTTGATGGGCCCGTTATCTGCAGGCATAGATTTGTTCCACATAAGTAATGCCTTGGTAAGATTATTGACCCGGTCGGGGTGCTTGGTTGCTAGATTTACAGTTTCAGCGCAATCTAAAGAGAGATTATAAAGCTGGGGCTGGCTACCATCGTATTCGCATAACAATTTCCAATCACCTTCACGAATGCAAAGGTCGGGCAATCTTTCTTGAGAAGGTGGCATGGTTTTTCGGTCTGGTGGCCGACGCCACATTATTGGATTGATTCGAGAACCAGCACTTTTACCTAGCAAGACCGGTGCAAGGTTTTCGCCATCAAACTTGATATTTGCGGGAGCTGGAATTTTTGCAAGCGTGATTAGCGAAGGAACAAGATCAAAGGCCGCAAAAACAGAAGTTTCATTGTAAAAGCCCATCTTTTCTTTATCCATCAATCCGGGTGCCCAGACGATTAATGGTGAACGGGTACCGCCCTCGTAAAGAGTTCCCTTGGTGCCTCGAAATGGACCTGCACTGCCTGCCCCTGGTTCAGGGCCGTTGTCTGAGCATACGAGGATAATTGTATTGTCGCGCAAGGCGGGGGTGTTGCGGATGTGATCAAAAAGTTTGCCAAGCTGCCGATCCATTTCTTTCAATACTGCAAGATACATCCCACGCTTATCCTTTGCCCATTTCTCAACAGGTGGCCAGAACGGGTTATGAACATCGTCGGGCCAGAGATTGATGTAAAACGGTTTTTTCTCTTTGGAGGCTAGGTCGATGAACGGTATTGCAGCAGAAACAAAGCCGCTCGTGATCTCAGAGCGCTGCATCCAGATTACGGGTTTTCCAAGACGCTCGGCATCAGCCCAAATACGTCCTGGTTTGTTTTCGCCCGGTTTCATCGTAAGTGGGAGAATCTTTTTTCCCATACCTTCAAAGTTGGTAAGCGAATCATCAAATCCATAATCGGAAATGGGAGGGGCGTTATCTACATCTCGCTGACCCCCAAGATGCCATTTACCAAAATGCCCCGTGGCATATCCATTCTGCTGAAGGATTCGGGCAAGGGTTGGTGCATTGGGATCAAGCCAGTTGGCAATGCCCCGTCTTTCATTATCAGCACGATTATTCAAAAAAGAGGTTATCTTCCATCGGTATGGATATTGGCCAGTAACTAAAGCGCAACGCGAAGGCGAGCAAATGGGCGAGTTGACGTAAAACTGCGAGAAACGAATTCCTTCTTTTGCAAGCCGATCCACATTTAGAGTTTGTACGTCCTTGTTTCCAAAACACGAAAAGTCGCCCCAGCCCATGTCATCAATGAATACCATGATGATATTCGGGCTTGCCTTAACTGTGGATATGGGGCTGTAAAGAGCAATTAATAATAAAACAACAACATGCAAAATTTTCATGCTGGGAATAAACCTTGCTATTATTTTTCATCCATCATCTATACCCAGCATATGGCATGGATGGTTTATAATCAAAATTTTTCCTTGGGATCGGATTGCTTAAACCATTGCTAAATATTGGTATACAGGGATTTTGTTTTCGAATTTAACTTCCTGTGGGTACGCATCGGAAAATTGCTACGCCATTGGATACGATGTTTTCTGTGAAGTTGGCCGTCGTACCGCTTGCAACAAAATTTCGTACCGTTGAATAGGCGCTAGAAGTGTAATTGGCTGTGGGAACCGTTCGATAATCATTATACCTGAATAGAGAGTAAGACTTTCCCACAACTAGACCATTAACGCTAACAGAAGAACTCAAAGTTGATGGTGCAACCCCCGCGATGACATTTGGTTCAGTCCAGTTGCCCAGAGTTATTCTAACGGGCAGAGCCCTTGCAGAGGTGTCTTGAATTCCAAGCACGGCACAGCCATAGCAGATTTTGGTAGGGATACAAAAGGGATATTTTGAACCGTTGACAAGCATGGATCTAATATCGTTAAGGGTTGATGCAGTACGCAAGCTAACTTGGCTGCTGTAGCAGTCATTGAAGTAAAGCTGATCGGTTGAATTATAAGTTGTGAAGTTTGAAGCGGTGACACCCGTTGCAAGCATGATGTGATCATAATCTGGATCGCTTAATCCTTTGACAAAAGCTGTTATAAGAACAGGGCGCAGCAATTTGAGATGCTGCTTTACCCAGCTAAAATAGCTTTGAAATTGCGGCGATGCATATCCATTGTAATTAAACTCAGTTGAGTTCAGTTTTAAAGCAGTTAAAACTTTTTGGGCATTGACTGCGACAAGCAATTGGCTTTGCTGGTTAGGATTGATAATTGCCCTGCAAACATATTGAGAGACATAAGTGCCAAAATAAAGTGCCGCCTGCTGGATCGAACATTCTCCACAGTAGCCGTTCTTTTGATCCCATTGCCTTCGGGGCGCTATTGGCATTCGTATGGTGGTAGGGGCAGTTTGGGCGCTGGCAACCTTAGCAGAGTTTAAGCCTATTGCTGTTGCGGCTGTTGCGGTTAAAAATTTTCTACGAGCTTGCAATTCTAACTGATACATGATGAACCTTTTAATATTAGGCTGAAGGATGAACAAAATGAAGTTTTTGTAACCTAGGTCACAAAAGTGAAGGAAGCAAATAATTCGACGAAGAATTTTAAAGATTCTGCTTGGATGGGAATGACAGTTTCTTAACTTCCTTGGTTAGGCTATATTAGCTTTGGTACAGATCAGGGCAAATTGATTCAAAAAGGTATCAAAATGTTTAAGATTACTCTAAAGAAGGCCTTCATTTCATTCCTCTTATTAATGAGTATGGTTTCTGGCACAGCCATGGCACAGGAACAAAAGCAAAAAGCTAACAAGGCTTACCCGCCGATGATAGAAAGTTCTAAAGTTGAAACCTATCGCAAGGTGGGTGATACAGAACTGAAAATTTGGATATTTGAACCAAAAGAAAAAGCAACAAAGCCCAGGCCCGCCATTGTGTTTTTCTTTGGCGGTGGATGGACCTCAGGCACTCCAGCTCAATTTGTTCCCCAGTGCCAGCACCTTGCAGA
>CAXNFS010000261.1:0-4603 GCA_964201235.1 Gemmataceae bacterium
AGAGCAGGGGCTTTTGTGGCCCTACTTCCCATTGTCCAACTTTTACAACACGCCTATCCATGAAAAACTCCTTTTAGTTATTCAGCGGTACTTCAACCGAGTTAATTTTAGCTGCGAGGATGAAATCATTCTCGGTCAGTCCGCCAACAGCATGAGTCCAAAGTTCAATGCAGACATTACGATAATTGGTGAGATGCAAATCGGGGTGATGCCCATCTTCTTCTGCAATTTTTGTAACTTCGTGGAAGAAGGCGATGGCATCGGTAAAGTGTCTTACCTTCCATTCTCTGCGGATTCTAAGGCCGTCATGGGAAAGCTGCCAACCGGGGGCGCCTACGAGGTACATCGCAGCTTCGCCTGCAGTTAATGAAGGAAGCCCACCCTCGCAGGGAAGGCATTTTTTCTTTTGTAATTCGCCCTGACTGAAATCAGTCATCAAGACCTCCATGATCAGATATAAAATCATCAATCCATTGATGCTATCTTAATAAAGAGTGAGATAAAATGGGATCAAAATCAAAAATACTTCCAATCTACTAACTTTGAATGATTTCTAATTGCACCTTATCAGCGATAAAAGACCTTTCTCCAGCAGTTTGAAACCGGATTTTTAATCTTCTCATCGCACCATAACCACTTATTTCCGTGATCATCCCTTTGCCATAGGCGGGGTGTTTGACCATTAAGCCTTCGGAATAGCTTCCATCCTTGACCGGCATGGGATTGATGGAAGAAACCGTTGGGGCTTTGATTTGGTTGTTTTTCCAACCTTGAGTCATCTGCGAACCTTTACCCGGGCCCTTGAGCATGGCGTTCATAGGGGTGCTTGGGCCTTCTTCGATCACTTTGATTTCTGATCCGGGAAGCTGCCCCAAAAACATACTCGGTGCGGTAAACACAACCGAGCCTCGGAAATCGCGCATCCGGGCATTGCATAAAAACAGCTCATGCATGGCTCGGGTCATACCTACAAATGCAAGTCTTCTTTCTTCTTGAAGCTCTTCATCATTTTCCAGCGAGCGATCGTGTGGCAATATTCCTTGTTCCATCGCAAGCATATAGACAACGGGGAATTCAAGGCCCTTGGCGGCATGAAGCGTCATAACAGAAACCGAATCTTTATTGGCATCATGGGCATCGGTATCGCTTGCAAGAGATATATTTTCAAGAAAATCGGCGAGGTTGGGTTCACGATCTTCGACTTGGAATTGTCTGGCTGCGGAAACAAGTTCTTCAATGTTGGCGAGCCTTTCTTGATCTTCTGGATCAGTGCTTCTGCGTAACATTTCGCGATACCCTGATGCATCAAGAGTTTTGGCGATTACTTCGTGGGGTGGGTGTTCAAGTAATTCGCGAAGGTCTTTCATAAGAAGCGAAAAATCTCTGAGGCCAGAAGCAGCCTTGCCTTTGATGGTGGGAATTTTCTCGACTACGCCACAAGCTTCTAGCAGGCTGATTTCACGAGGTTCAGCATGATTTTTGAGATGATCGAGAGAGACCTTACCAATACCACGGGCGGGCTCATTCACTGCCCGCATGAACGAAATATTGTCGTGCGAATTCACGAGCAACCTTAGGTAGGAAAGCACATCGCGAATTTCCTTACGATCAAAGAACGCCATGCCTTTTACAATTTGAAAGGGCACCCGATGCCTGGAGAAAGCACTTTCAAGGCTGCGGGTAAGAGCATTCATGCGCACAAAAACAGCGAAGTCGCGGAAGGTTCGATTGCCGGAATTAACTTGCTGGGCAATTCGTTTTGCCACACCATTGGCTTCTTCTGCACCAGTGTCAAAAGTTATTTGAGTAACAGGCGAGCCACCTTCTTTCATCGAAATCAAAGGCTTGGGCTTGCGCTGGGTATTATGGCTGATGAGCCTATCTGCAGCGCTAAGAATGGGCTTGGTGCTGCGATAATTCTCGCTAAGGGTAAGAACGGTGGCATTGGGGAAATCGCGTTCAAAGTCGAGAATGTTGCGGATATCAGAACCGCGGAACTTATAGATCGACTGATCCGGATCGCCCACCACGCAAAGATTGGGGTAATCCACAGAAAGGCCACGCGCAATCGCATACTGCGCGGTGTTGGTATCCTGATATTCATCCACCATCACATAGCGATAGCGGGCATCAAGCTCGGCTCGCAACTCAGGGTCATTGCGAAGTGCGAGGGCAGGCCAATAAAGCAGATCATCAAAATCGAGGGCGTTGCTTTCTCTCAATCTTTTTTCGTAGTAGGGATAAACCTGGGCAACCGATTGACTGAAAAAATCCTTGGCACTTTGAGCATATTTCTCGGGGCTCAAAAGCTGATTCTTCGCTTTGCTGATCGAATTAGAGATCGTATCGGGGGTGAATCGTTCTGCGTTTAGCCCAGAATCTTCGATTGCAATTTTGGTTAGCTTCGAACGATCCGATTGATCATAAATCGTGAAGTCTTTGTTTAGGCCTAGGCGGTCTGCATATTGCCTGAGCAATCTGACACCAAAACTATGGAAGGTGCTGATTTGCACCCGGTGCCCAGGAACGATGGAATCTACGCGCTTGCGCATTTCGCCCGCGGCTTTGTTGGTGAAAGTAATTGCGAGGATACTTTGGGCCCGCACCCCATTCTGCATTAATTGAACAATCCTGCGGGTAATAACCCGGGTTTTTCCGCTTCCTGCACCTGCAAGAATGAGCAAGGGCCCTTCGCCATGCAGCACTGCTTGCTTTTGAGGGTGATTAAGTCCTGCCAATAAGTCTTCTGAATCCATGAACATCAAGTTAATTCCTTTTAAACTTCCTAAGGAATGAATTGTACGCTCTATTAAATGTTTTGCTACCATGGTAGTCAAACAAGTTCGAAAAGTTTGGGAATAAGCGATGGAAATCAAAGGGTTGGGAAGCGAAATAGTTGAATGCGCCCGGATAGGGAAAATGATCAAGCAGCATGGCGAGCTGTTTCTCACAAGGGTGTATAGTGAAAAAGAGTTATTATTTTGCCAGCGTAGGACGAGGGCATTGGAGTATTTCACCGCATTTTGGGCTGCCAAGGAGGCAACTTTAAAAAGCATGGGGTATGCAGGGCAGGGTATGCCAAGAACTTTGGTCGAGGTTGTAATGAATACAGATCCACGGCCGGAGATTTTACTTCATGGGTCTGCAAAATTGCTTGCACGAAGCGCTGGGGTAGGAAGCTTCATAGTAAGTTTGGCGCACTGTAGAACTTACGCATCTGCAACGGTGATTGCAATTGAAGGTAATAATAACCGGGCTAATGCTTAATAAACTTGTAAACAAAGAGTAATTCCCTGCTTCATAATTCGGATTACATAAACCATGGCCAGCATCAAACCCGTTGTTCCCGCTCTTTTAGTCACCGCAGCATTCAGCGAAAGCCTTTCGCTTATCAACTGGGGCATGGAGCAAATGATGCGCTATCTTGGGCCTATCGCCTTAGAATCCGAGCCCTTTGATTTCAATCAAACTTCCTACTACAGCAAAGAGATGGGGCCACAGCTTTTCAAGAAACTTTTCGCTTTTGCAGATCTTGTTGATCCTTCCAAATTGGCAGACATCAAGAATATGACCAATGAAATTGAATCTACATCGCATAGCACCAGCTTGAGTGAGCAACCAAGGCCTTTGAATCTCGATCCGGGGCTTTTAAACCTCGGGAAATTCATGCTTGCAACAACCAAGGATCAGGCCCATCGCATCTATCTTAAAGATGGTATCTTTGCTGAAGTCACCCTGCATTTTCAGGATAAAGAGTTTGTCGAATGGCCTTGGACTTACGCGGATTATCGCACCGAGCATGTGAAAGCCTTCCTGAAAAAAGCTCGATCTTTCTATAAGGACAAACTTAAATCGCTACCCCCGGTTGAAGAATACCCCTAACCAGAGCGCACTGAATAAAACCAATCATGCAAATAAATGCGCCCGAAATCGAAACTCTTTTAACTGCAACCTCTATTTTCTTGATAGGTTGGGCCAGTTCCTTTGTGATGCAGTTCCTCGCTATTCGAGTTTCGCCAAAGTTAGGATTACTTGATCATCCTGAAGAAAGAAAGGTTCATAATAAGGCAGTGCCTCGGTCGGGGGGATTGGCAATCTGGCTGTCCATGACACTCAGCATCCTAGGATTCGTTTTCTTTTTTCCGAACCTTGTTCCGGGGCTAAGAACCCTGCTCTTTCCTGCAATTGCAATTTTGGCTTTAGTAATTCTTGGGCTGATTGATGATGTAAAACCTTTGCCTTGGTGGCCTCGATTACTGGTGCATTTTGGTTGTGCAACTATGGTGGTTGTTGCTGTTGCACCAGAAAAAAACATCGCATTTGTTGGCCTCGCTATTTTCGTTATCGCCTTGATTGCCAACGCTTTTAATTTGATCGACAACATGGATCAACAGGCGGGAGGCGTGGCTTTAATCCTGATCATCGGCTTGATTGCCTTAAATTTAAGGACAAATATAATAGATGATTTTGCACTAATAAGTATTGTGTTACCTTGCTTAGCGGGCGCACTAATTGGTTTTTTATGGTGGAACCAAACTCCTGCGCGTATTTTTCTGGGCGATGCAGGCAGTATTCCACTTGGATTCTTGCTGGCTTGGGTTGT
>CAXNFS010000262.1:0-4603 GCA_964201235.1 Gemmataceae bacterium
CCACTTTGGGTATCAGCCGTGATGATTACGGTAGCTTTATCCGCCATTACATCGAAAATGATCTTGTGAAGAAAGATCCTTTCCAAGTGATTGACTTCGATGGCGTTGGAGCGCTGATGAAACTTGGTGTTGAAAAAGGCCGATCCGTGAAGCCTGATCTGAAGATTGGTATTTGCGGCGAGCATGGTGGCGAACCTGATTCGGTGAAGTTCTGCCATCGTCTTGGCTTGAACTATGTGAGTTGCAGCCCATTTAGGGTGCCAATTGCTCGGTTGGCAGCGGCTCAGGCTGTGCTTGAGGAAAAGAATAAGAAGTAAGGTCTGATTCTTAGCTGTAAAGTTGAAAAAAGAAGCTTCTTTGATTTCAAAGGAGCTTCTTTTGCATTTACAAGCCATGAAAGTCGATGTAGATTATATGAAGAATAATTCATTTCTTAATTTTTGGAGTTATTATCATGGTTTTCAAATTTAGTAAGAAAGAGCGGTCCTCGGGGTTTACTCTTATTGAACTCTTGGTGGTTATAGCCATCATTGCTATTTTAATAGGTTTGTTATTGCCTGCGGTGCAGAAAGTTCGCGAGGCAGCAGCACGGGCGCAATGCGCCAACAATTTAAAGCAAATGGGCCTTGCAGCGCATAACCATCACGATGTTTATAATCGTCTGCCTTCGGGGGGAATGGGTTGGACTGATGCTGTTCCTGTATTCACTGCAGTGGGAAGCCCCTTGGGTGGCGTAGGCCAAAAAGCTGGGCCCTTTTATCAGATCCTCCCTTATGTTGAACAGGCTGCAGTTTGGAAAGGTGCAGGCGGCACAACCATTGCTGAGTGTCAAATTAATGTAATCAAGGCGGTCATTAAAATATACTTTTGCCCTAGCAGACGATCACCTGCCGCTTTACCGCCTACTGGAAGTTGGTATGGACCTGGTGGCAATTATGAACATGGCCCTATTGATTATGCATCTTCCAATAACAATACGGGTGCAAACGATGGAACCAACGGCGCGATGGTTTATGGTTATGTAGGCATGAATCTAGGGCATATCAAAGATGGGACTACGAATACCCTGATGTTTGGGGAAAAGCGGATGGATACTACCAATATGGGTTCTTATCAAAGCGATGATAATGAAGGCTATGCTTGTGCTTGGGATCACGATGTTGCAAGAACAACTAATGCCCTACCAAAAGCTGATGGTAAGCTTGGAACAGGCGCGGGCGGTAATATTTTTGGTTCCTCCCATTCTGGTGGGGCAAATTATGTGATGGTGGATGGTGGTGTTCGCTTTATCAATTACAGTCTTACTTTGGCATCTTTTCAAGCTTTAGGAACCGTAGGATATGGTGATATCAACAATGATTATTAAAATTAGAAACGCAGCGATGGCTTCTTTGGTAATTGCTTTGGTAGGCATTGCAGGTTGTGGCGGTGAAACAAAAGCCAAGACCTTCAAAGTTACTGGAAAGATTCACTCTGGAGGCAGCCCCATAACAGGATTGCCTCCCGGTGAAAAACCCATGGTAAAGTTTGAAGCCAAAGCAAACAAAGAGCAGTCGCAAGCCAAGGTTGGCGAAGATGGTGCCTTCAGTGCGGAACTAGCCCCAGGTGATTATACGGTCACAGGTAGTGCAGGCTTTATGGCAAATAGCGACAAAAAAGGCTCCGGGATAATATCCAAGAGCCTTAAAGTTGAAGCGGATGTTGCTGGTCTAGATTTAGATGTGGCTAATAAATCCAAGAAGAAGTGATCCCTTATACAGGGGCTTTTTCTGCTGCTTGAAATCCACAACCGTTGTGCGCACCATCGCAAAATGGCTTGTTCTTCGAAGCACCACATCGGCACAATGCAATGGTTTCTTTTCCTGCTGGAATGGTAAACGGCTTGCCATCATGGTCAACCACTTGAACAGGTGCTTTGATCACGAAGGGTCCATTATCTCTGCAACGAATCACGATTGGTTCTGACATATTGAAAAGCTCGATCTAAAGGTAATTGGTTTAAGTACTTAAGTTATACTATTGAATTAATCTGCATAGAAGTCATCACGAGTCGGCCTTGCTGCGAATTTCCAAGAGATTCTTTTACCCACATAATCCAGGAATGACTGTCTGAACTCCATCGGGGATTGATCAGTTGAGGTAACTTGCATTCTGGATTCTTTTGGATACTGGCAGGTGAAATTGCGCGAAGGTTGCGATTCATCTGGGTTTTTAAGATCGAGCAAACTAATGTTGATATCCGCTCTCCCACGGTAAAGCGTGCCGCCGCTGCCGAGTTCGTAAATACCCAAAGAATTGATTTCAAGGTAAATCACATAGTCAGCTTTAAAGTGCTTACCGATTTCTGCAGGGTCGCGCTCTGCCCAGTCGGAATGTTTACTTTTATATTCTTCAACTTTGCGATTGGGAATAACCGAAAGTTTGTCGCCATTGGCGTTAGCTAATGACTTGAGGTTTTTTTCGACGGTGTAACCTATTTCGCGATCGGAATTGATCAGTTCTGGGCGGAGATCCAGTTTGCCATAGGTAAGAATGACAACTTTCTTTTCAGCTTTTTTATCTTTGGATGCCAGCGATTGTAGTTCAGCCTCGTGTTTGGGATCATCCATTAAGAGGAAATTGACCATAGTAAAAGGGTTGCAACCTGCAATGCTGAATGCAAGCATCATAAGGGCTAAGCTGCGCCAAAAGGTTTTCAAGATAATCATCGAAGGCTCCTTGCAACCGGCAAAGAGCCGGTCGAGTTATTTCCAATAAGCGGGGGCGATAATAATCCCCCAGCGCAATAATGCAATACCAACAAACAAAGCAAGAACAACAAGGCCAGTCAATTCGATGGATCGGATAAACAAAGTTTTCCCGAACCATAAACTTGCCAACCCCCAAGGCAGAAGAAGCATCAAGAAAAATGCCAGAGCTGATCCGACAGGATTGGCAGCAAGCGCATTTTCAAGGTCTCCTCTAACCATCAGGGCAAAGCTTGTGGTCATACCACAAGAAGGACAGGGCTTGCCCGTTAAAATCAAAAAGTTGCAAGGGGGAAACCCAAGCTGTTCGTGCGTTCCCATTTGCAGCGCACTACCATCTGATCCATAAGGATTAAGCCAGACAGCGATGCCAAAGATCGCAGTGATGCCAAGTACTAATCCAACTAGCGCACTTCGAAGCCAAGTATCTAAAGGCCTACCGGGCAACTGTGTGCTTTTAGAAAGATCAGATTCCCTACCTTGGTCGGTGTTCATAACGATGTGATTGCCAATGTGCAATAGCAGATGGAAAAGGGGTTAAGCAACTTTATTCATTTTACCAAGAAGGATGGATTCTGCCATCGCTGTAGCTCGGTCTAGTTCATTTTGAACATGGTTGAGATGTTGTTGCAGGCTATCTTTATCAATGTCTGCAGGAATATGAATTTCAGGTGTGGTCACCATGATCACTTTGCTGAAAGGATTGGGAATTGCAAATTTATCCCAGCTTTTAGCGCGTTTAACAGAGCTATAGGCAAACCCCATAGGAATGATGGGCAGGCCAGATTTTGCAGCGAGGTAAATTACGCCTTGTTGGATAACGCCTCTGGGGCCTTTGGGACCATCCGGAGTGATAGCAATATGCCCATCTTTACTTAATTTAACCATATTTCTTATAGCTTCTATTCCACCCCGGGTGCTGGAACCGCGAACTAGGCTAAACCCCAGGTGCGCACAGGCTTGTGCAATCATTTCGCCATCAGAATGGTTGCTAATTAAAACGCTGATATTCGGTTTGCCATAATGGTGAGCAGGCATTAATAGGTTTTCATGCCAGAAGATGTAAATATAGCGATTCTTAAAGTTGGGCTGATTAGGGTCATAGTTAATTGCTTCGGGCATGTATCGATAGAAAATTGTGCTAATCCATGATCGGACAAAGCAAGCGATAGTGAAGCCAAGTGTTTTAATAAGAAAGGGACTTTTTATTTTCATCCGAAGCCTCGGCACAACGAAGTCAATTAGCAGTCGGGCCATTCACCCTGAAAAACCTCGACTGCTGGCCCAGTCATAAAAACATGATTATCGGTTTTAGACCAGTCCAGTCTGAGGTCGCCACCCCTTAAATGGGCAATAATTGACCTATTTGTTCTGCCGGTCAGCACACCAGCAACTGCAACCGCACAAGCACCAGTGCCACAGGCCAAGGTTTCCCCAGAACCCCTCTCCCATACCCGCATCGTTATTTCATCAGGATTATCAACCCGAACAAATTCAACATTAGTCCTTCGAGGAAATGCAGAATGCTTTTCAACCTTAGGGCCAATACCCAACACCATTTCATTGGTGATTTCTTTAACAAAGGTGATGCAATGTGGATTACCCATCGAGACACAAGTTACTTTTAATTCCACCCCATCAATAACAAGTGGAACTTCCAAAGGAGGCGTGCCTCAAAGTGTCGTGGGAATGTTTTCTGCAATCAGAATTGGTTCCCCCATATCCACTCTTACTTGATGGCATTTACCACCCGCTGTTTCCAATTCCAGCTTCAGAACTCCCCTGCCTGTCTCGATTGCAAGGGATGTTTTTTTTGCAATGCCATGGTCGTAGACAAACTTGGCAACACATCGGAC
>CAXNFS010000263.1:0-4588 GCA_964201235.1 Gemmataceae bacterium
TATTTTTGGTGGCCAGAATCGAAACATGGTTCCGCAGGCTCAGCCTCCAGTTTTCATGCCTTCGAATTTTCAGCCCCATATGCAATCGAATGTACAGGTCCAAGCTCCTGCACCCGTGGCTACAAAGCAAGTGATTAGAGGTCAGGCCCCTGATGAGGTCAAGGCCCCTAGTGTGATTAGTATGCCTGCGCCCGAACATTTTGGTATTCAAAATGGAACAGTTGTAAAATCCGTTGCGCCTTCTAATCAACAGGTTGATTGGGCCATGGTTCATTCCAGATTGCGAAGCGCAGGTTCTGTTACTTTTCAAAGTGATAAAACCAGCACAGGCCATAGAGTGCTTTGCATGATCCCAGGAAAGCTTCCAGGTTCTTTGCAACGATTCGAATCCCATGATGAATCCGAAGCTCAAGCTGTGCAAATGCTTCTCGAAAAATTAAACGAATGGCAATCAGGTAAGTAAGAGTTCTGCTTACATTCCGATTTTCAATTTAAACTGGGTTAGAAGCTTTTGATAGGCTTCGACCCAGTTTTTGTTTGGTTGTACCACCCGCTTGAACCGGATCATTTTCGCCATCGCATCTGCTATAGTGAAAGGTTCCTTAATCCCAACCTGCTTGCGCATATGAAGTTCTAACGAAGCAAATGCTGCAGTAGCTGCCCCTAACGCTGGCCCTTCAAATGATTCCAAAGTTGAAATAGGTTTATCAAGCATCGATGCGAGTATTTCGCACATCAATTCGCTGCGGGCGATGCCCCCAGAAACAGTAATACGGGTTACTTTCTGTCCTGCTTTTTCATGTGCCTGTACTCCCAAAGTCACCAAACAGGCAAGTGCCTCTAAGGCTGCACGGAACTTCAATCCTGAACCCGAGGGCAGCGCAGGAAGCCATTCAAAGCGGGGTTCGTGAATTCCTAAGCTAGGCTCGGGGTTAGGGAATGGCAGAACCATGGTTCCTTCGCATCCGGGCGCAGCCATGCGTGCTTCTTTCTCAAGATTTACCCAGTCTGGTTTATCTCCTAATATCTTATCAAGGAATTGTGCGCCGTTATTGTAACAACGCATCCACAGGTAGGGCCCCCAATTCAAACGCATAACATCAAGGTTGCCTTCGGTGGGAACCCCATCAGATGAAGAGTTGACTACTGCGGAATTGCCTAGGATGATTGCGATCTGCCCAGGATTTGCAGCTCCACCTCCTGCGAGCCCTGCTTGTTGATCATCCGATGTGGGGAAGATCAAAGGGCGTTTTGCAGGGGCGATCCCGTTCTCAAGCGCAACATCGAGAGATAACAACCCCAAGGGTTCATCCGCATCAACAATGGTGGGAAGTTGCAGCCAGGCAAGTTGTTGGTAGAGTGGGTTTTCAAGTGCGAGGAGCATTTCTTTGCGCCATGCTTTTGTGCGTAGATCCATAATACCCGTGGAGGCAGCGCAGGAAACACTGGTGCGGTCGAAAACTCCAGTTAGGTAGCCTGCTGCAAGGCTGCCATGCGACAAAATGCGAGTGGTGCGTTTCCAATCTTCGGGTGAAAGCTGGGTTTCATCTTTTACTAGATGGCTTAAACTGTAGCGGATTGCCCATGGACCACCCGTGTACTCTTTCGCTTTTTGTTGTCCGCCCAAGCGCTTTAAACCAACTTCGTTAAAGTGTGCCAGAGAATGATCATTCCAGCAGATGGCTCTACGAACTTGGAGTAGGTCGCGATCGATTCTGCCTGAGGTATGGTGCGTTGCGGAAATTCCTCCTGCGATCCAATCTTGCAATCTTCCTAATTCTTTAAGTCGGTTAGCGATAGCACGGGTGATACTTCGTGCCTGGCCTTCGAGTTGCATAAGGTTAAGTTCTGCGACGCCGTTGGCTGTCCAGAGATCGGTTGGGATGCGGGCTTCTGCAAGGGTATTGCCTTCGAGATCGAATGCAAGGCATTTGACTGCGCCGGTGCTGAAGTCCCATCCCGTAATGATTGCGTTTTCCGGTACACATCGGATTGGTTCAGTCACTGCAAACTCCTTATCAAAATAGTAATGCCGACAATAAGAAGTAGATTCTTACATGGAAAGCGAGTTGGCTCAAGTATTTGTATTGCTGAAAATCGGAATAGGTGAAATTTACAAGAGTTAGACTGAGCCACGGAAGGAAGAATAAGCAGAAGCATAGCCACGGACGAACACGGAAAAACACGGAAGGAAGCAGAAGCAGAAGCAGAAGCATAGCCACGGACGAACACGGAAAAACACGGAAAGAAAATACATCTTGATTTGCGTTGCGGAATGGCTTTAAAGCCCATGGACTGCGTTCCATGGGTTACTTGTTTTTGCGTGATGAAAGATAAAAAGCAACCCATCCAGCGCAGTGGGTGGGCTTAAAGGCAATGATAAGAGGGTTGGGAGTAGGGGGAAGAAAAAGAAAGTAAAAGCTAAAAAAGAAAGAGTGAAAGTGGGAGAGAAAAAAGGGAAGGGGAGAGCAGGAACTTTCTTTTTCATTGCAGCTTTTCTTGATGGCTTATTTGATTACTTCAAGGTAGGCTAATTTGATCTTACCCGCCTTTGGAAGGAGTTTTTTATGCGTTATTATTCCTTGATGTTATTAACTGCGATGGTCTTTGTTACTTCTAATTATGCCGATTCCAACTGGACACATTGGCGTGGCCCTGATTTTCAAGGCAATAGCGATGACACACGGGTGCCGCTGCAATGGAACGAAAAACAAAATGTTCTTTGGAAATCTCCTTTGCCGGGCAATGGGAATTCCTCGCCTATCATTCACAACAACAAGGCTTTTCTGACAGCATCCAGTGATGATGGTTCTGAAAGAATGGTAATTTGCATTGATACCAAATCTGGAAAAAAGCTTTGGGAGAAAATCGCATCCAAGTCTGAACCCGCTGGCAAAACACATCAATGGAATGGATTTGCTTCTGCATCTTGCACCACCGATGGCGAACGCGTTTATGCATTCTTCGGGACGCCAGGCCTTTTCTGTTACAGCATCGATGGCAATCTTTTATGGAAGAAATCTTTCGGCACCTTCACAAGTGAAGCGGGATGGGGCACTGCAGCATCACCATTTCTTTTTGAAGATCTCGTGATTCAAAATTGCGATAACGATGGGGATAAAGGGCCACTTCCCGCAGGCGCAGCAGCAGGTGCAAAGACTGCTCCTGTTAGTTTGATTGCGATGGATAAAAAAACCGGGGAAATAAAGTGGGAAACAAAGCGAGACCTCGGCAGAGGCTTTAGCACCCCCATGATGATGAAGGTTGCAGCGGGCAGGCAGGATCTGGTTCTTAACGGCCCCAACCGGGTTGCGGGATATGATCCCAAAACTGGCAAAGAATTATGGCGCTGCGATCGCAGTGATGCTAAAGATCAAGCTAAGTTTGGCGAACCCATGCCAGTTTCTGATGGTCAGCTTATCTTCATTCTTTCAGGCAGGCCCGGGCCTTGCCAAGCACTGCGTTTGCCTGGCGAAGGTGATGTGACAAAAAGCCATGTCGCTTGGCAGGAAGAACGAAAAAAACACCGCGATGTTTCTTCACCTGTGCTTTTCAATAATATCATTTATCAGCCTGATTCTAAGGGTATGCTTACCGCAATTAACCTGAACACCGGTAAGGAAATCTATGATGTTCGTTTGGGCAATGGAAAAAACAAAGCCTTGGGTTCCCCAATCATCGTGAGAGGCAAATTGCTTTTCCTGATGGATGATGGCGAAACCGTTGTGGTTGATCCCGGTCTAGATTTTAAAGTGCTTTACCGAAATGTTCTGGGCAACGGCACTGCGCTAGATTTTGGCGCTTCACCCACAGTTTCAGATGGCAGGCTTTTTGTTCGCAGTCAGAAATTTCTTTACTGCGTTGGCGAAAAGTAAACCATGCTGATCCCGATACTTCTCTGTTTAGCATCATTGGGTGCAGAACCTGTTAAGCTTCGATACCCTGAAAAGCATAGTCTTCTCGTTGTTTTTGATGCCAAGGGCGATCTAGTCCCTGTCAGGAGTGCGCAGGATTGGGCTAAAAGAAGATCTCACATTTTGAATTCGATGCAGGAAGTCATGGGCCCTTTGCCCACGAAAAAAGTTCCCCTCGATGTAAAGGTTCTTGAAGAGACTGCCAAGGAAAAGTACACGCTTAAAAAAATAACCTATGCATCAGAAGAAGGCGACCGAGTTCCTGCTTATCTCCTTATACCCCACAAAATTGTAGGTAAAGTACCAGCCATGCTTTGCCTGCATCAAACCACTTCGATTGGCAAGGGAGAACCTGCAGGCCTTGGAGGCTTGCCCAATCTGCATTATGCACATGAACTTGCATTGCGGGGCTATATTGCCTTGGCGCCTGATTACCCAAGCTTTGGTGATTACCAGTATGATTTTAAGAAAAGTAAACATGCCAGTGGTACCATTAAGGGCGTTTGGAATCACATCTGTGCAGTTGATCTTTTGTGTGCCATGGAATCCGTTGATAAAGAAAAGATAGGAGTCATTGGCCATTCTTTGGGAGGCCACAACAGTTTGTTTGTTGCTGCGTTTGATGAACGAATCAAGGCGGTTGTTACAAGTTGTGGATTCACTAGTTTCCCTCG
>CAXNFS010000264.1:0-4575 GCA_964201235.1 Gemmataceae bacterium
ATCAAATGTAACGATCCTTAAGTTCTCTCTATTCTAAAGGCTCTCGCAAAGTTCACTTTCAACAACTCGACTTAGATTACTCTAATTTGTTGTTTGATCTTGCGATGCAACTTCTTACCGCTGCCTAATTGTCAAAGACCGAAAAAGCTCCCATTGGAAGCTCTGTGTCGTTTACTGGCTAAGTGTCGTAACATTTATCCAGTACACATAATGATTTTTAGGGCTGTGGAGCTCCAAGACAAGGGGAGTGCAAGAAATTTTTTGCAAAGCTTCAAAAAACACTTAAAATTCAGCTATTTCTTGCTCGATTTATTTTTCCCAGGATCTTCATTAAATACGCCACACCGTCTAATTCCGCATCTTTGAACTTCGATTTATGCTTCCAGTTGGGTTTTTCCTTCCAAGTTCCGGGGACATTCTGCGGTTCCCTGCAAAACCATGTGTCTTCTAAATTCACAAGTACTGTCCCAGCATCGCTTTGTGTTAATTCATCAAAGATACTTCCTAGGACTATTTCCATTTGTTTTTCTTGTTCTAACGCTGTAATTTCTTGGTGGTTTTCTGCACCAATCGCCTTTAATACGGCTTCACGCATAATTTTTCGTGCAGTCTGTTCCTGTTGCGCCTCTTCTTCTGTTAAAAGGCCCATTTCGACTCTTTCTGCGATGTCAGTTCCTAACCAATATGAGGCGAAAGTAGGCAAATCATGTGTGTTTATACTGGCAACCGCCCCTTCAGGAATTTCATTAAGCACCCTGCCCTCTGTTGGGTTTATCTCAAACTGCCCTACACAAAGCCGATGCCAACCATGATTTTTCATCATCGGGCGAACCGCAGGGGGTACTGTTCCTAAATCTTCCCCAATGATTAGTGCCTTGTGTTTATGCGATTCCAAATTAAAAACAGCATACATTGCTTCTGGATTGTAACGAACATAGGCCCCATTCTTAGCTCCTAGTCCTTTAGGCACCCAATAAAGCCTGTGTAGCCCCATCACATGGTCCACCCTAAGCATGGAACAATGCTTCATGTGGTGTTTAAGGCAACTTCGTAGATAAGTTAATTTGTTGTTTAAAAGTTTATCTGGCCGAAGAGGAGGGAAACCCCAGTCTTGCCCCAAAGTAAAGAAACTATCAGGGGGGGCCCCGCCTGAAGCGCCCATTGCAAAAAGTTCTCGGTGCCGAAACACATCGTAACTATCAGCATTTACGCCTAAGGGTAAATCCAAGTAAAGACCCTTGGCACCGAATTGCAAAGCCTTTTCAGAAACATTGGTAATCTGCTCTTCGGCCCACCACTGAGAAAGGATGTGATAATGCCGAACCAAAGGGTCGACATCGTTATCATTTAATGCGCCTGCATTTAAATCCGACGGCCAAGAATGCCAAGATGCTTTAAATTTTTCAACATTTGCACGAAAAAGTGCAAAGTCCAAGACTTCAGGCCTATTGGCAATATAAGCATCCAATGCTGCTTTTCTAACAGGATTGGCAGTTTGCAGAAAACTTTGAACAAGTAATTCCAAGATTCGTCTTTTAAGCTTCATAACCCTTGGATAATCGACCAAATCCATATCTCTTAAACTTTTTGCTTCGCGCTGGAACTCTAGGGATTGAAACAACTTCCTGGCATCGGGCGAATATTCGAACTCTGCAATTCTTTCGACATCGAGATAAAATTCATTCCAAAACAACCTGCTTGCAGGCGAATAAGGGCTAATTTCACAAGGTTCATCAAGAAAGGCTGAAAGTAAAGGAAGGGTACCAACGACTTTTCCACCCTGCTTGGCCGTCCACTCAATGAGGCTTTCAAGGTCGGTAAAGTCGCCTGCACCTAAGTTCCGATCAGATTTTGCAGCATATAAGGGAAGAAAAACGCCCCAGTTTCTTTGATGTCGCTCGAAAGTTGCGCCATGGGCCATCTTAGGGGCAGCTAAAAGGGCGGATTGGAAGCTGCCAAAGGGGCCTTCAATGTTAAAAAGATGACATCCTAGGGGTATTTTTTGTGGAACTTCAATTTGAAGCGTAACAAACTCTTTACCAAAAACGGACTTCGTAGAAGACACAATTAGTTCAAAAGTGGAGAATTCCCAAGTTATCTGTGTACCATTTTCAAGATTTAAACACGCTTTGCAAACGCCTTGGAATGAATCTTTAGGAAGCAGCAAGGAGATTTCTGCATACCCCTGCTCTGCTGAAAACCAAGAAACACTAACGGGTTCAAGTGGTTTAGAGGAATCTACGAGCGACTTTGAATGCAAAAAATGTGGAGATTCATCCGGATGATTTATAGGTATATCCAACTGATTTAATATAGCAATAAATGCTTCAGTAGAAGACTGAACCCACTTCCCACCTGCGTCATAATAACCTTTTTCAATTCCACAAAAGTCCGCCAGCTTGCATAATCCTTCATGCTGATAAGCCATAAAAAAGATCCTTTAAAATATATAATTTAACCATCCTGCAACCTTAAAGCACAAATCTTTAAGACAGCTAAATGAATATTCTTGCCTTGAAATGATTGAGGTTCAAGGCAATAGTATTTAAAACCGAGTACCGCTTTCCATGGAAGGCCAAGATGCAAATATCGTTAAATATTATAACACCACCTGACACCTGCCATTACTTAGCGGACAAAGAAAGCATAACCGAATGCGATCTAATAATAGAGATGTCGAGTGCGGAATACGAACAACGATTACTGGCAGGATGGAGGCACTTTGGCAGGCAGGTATTCAGGCCCATATGCGAAAATTGCAATGAGTGTAAATCGCTGAGAATCCCTGTAAAAGAGTACAAACCAAACCGAAGTCAGACCCGAAATTTCAATGCGAATCAAGGTCGCATAAGCTTAGAAATCAAAGAACCATTCCTTTCCGAGGAGATCATGGATCTTTATGACAGATTTCATACAGAAAGGTCATTTTCAAGGGATTGGCCCATCAAAGAAGATCGGGACGAGTTTTCTTTCGATAGCTCGTTTCTCGACAACCCCTTTCCGGTAGAGCAATGGATGTATCGTGAAAACGGTAAACTTTGCGGTGTGGGGTATGTTGATGCATTAAAATGTGGTTTATCTGCGATTTATTTTTTTCACGACCCAAACCTTTATTCGCATGGGTTGGGAATATGGAATGTGATGACTTTGATAAATGAGGCCCAGAGAAGAGGGTTGCCTCATGTTTACATGGGATACTATGTTAAAGGGTGCCAGTCGCTCGAGTATAAAGCGGGGTTCAAGCCAAACGAAATACTAACTGTTGCAGGAAAATGGATCCCTTATTGCTAATTGCACAAGTTAAATTCAAGCTTAAAAAATAGAGGTATGGAGTGTAATTAACAAAACGGAATACTCTCCAAATCTTCACACCATTTGTTCACTAACAAGTAAAATATCAATTCTTTAAAAGATCCTTTCCTTATTACTTGATCTCTGTCGTTGGTAGCATTAGGATGATTCAGAAGTGATAAGGATGAAGGATTATAGGCTACAAAATAATGTAGACACTCAATCAATCTGTGTTTGGGTATATTGAGAATTTTTGACAGATCGATCTGCTTAATAGTTGTATCTGTTTAATATTTTCCAGAAAACAAGTGCAATAGAGGTGTTCATGTCTGGTGAAGTAATCGTAGAAACCCGCAAGCTTACAAAAGTGTACCGAGATTTTTGGGGCCGCCAGAAGCACACTGCTCTGCGTGCCTTAAACCTCGAGATCAAAAAAGGTGAAATATTCGGTTTGCTAGGGCCAAACGGCTCTGGGAAAACCACCACCATCAAACTGCTTTTAGGCCTGCTCTTCCCAACCGATGGTGAAGCGTTTGTGTTTGGCAAACCTGCAGCCGATGTTACAAAAAACGAACGCATTGGGTATCTGCCTGAAGAATCTTATCTCTACCGCTTCCTTAATGCTGAAGAGACATTAGATTTTTATGGCAGATTATTTAACATGGATGCCAAGACCAGAAACGATCGTTCAAAAGAATGGATCGAACGGGTTGGTTTGACATCAAACCGCAAACGCATCCTTAAAGAGTACTCAAAAGGGATGAGGCAACGAATTGGCCTTGCTCAGGCAATGATCAACGATCCAGATCTTGTGATCTTGGATGAACCCACCTCCGGTTTAGACCCGCTGGGCGCCCGATGGATGAAAAACCTGATTGTCGAACTTCGCGATCAAGGCAAAACAGTAATCATGTGCAGTCATCGATTGGAAGATGTACAAGATATTTGCGATCGAATTGCCATTCTAAATTTAGGCGAGTTGCAAGCTTATGGTAATGTAAAAGAACTCTTGCAAGATGTAAACAGGCTGGAGCTAAGGGCGAGCGGCTTGCAAATTAATGACGCATTGCGCAATGAACTTACCGAGGTACTGACTCGTCATGGTGGAAAGTTGGATTCCCTTGGGCACCCGACAACCACCCTGGAAGATTATTTCCTTCATATTGTGGAAGAGAGCAAAGCTCATCCTGGCAGAAGGTTTTTACCTTCTGATGTCAAAACAAAATAACCTCAACATTTCGCTTGGGTATAGCAAAAGGAAAAGCCGGAGCTTTTGAAACATGG
>CAXNFS010000265.1:0-4573 GCA_964201235.1 Gemmataceae bacterium
GGCATCCCAATCAGATGGTGGCGGACTAACCGCATAAACACTTGAAGCGCTAGTATCAAGAGGCGGAGCCTGATTCAAATAGGCAACAGAATTCCCTCTTTGAAATTCAGGCATCTCAAGAATCTGGCATCGATCAGGTTGAGGCAAGGTGAGGATATTCTTTTCAGTGATGAAGGATTGAATCTTTTTTACAGTGCTGCGGGTGTCTTTCAGGAGATCCTGTGGGTTGCCTCGTTTCTCGCTAAGTTTTTCAAGAACCTTTGCAATAGTTTCAGTTTTACCCTTAACATCTACAACAGGAAGAGCTTTCCCAGGATACAATCCTGACCACAACTGCCTTGCTATCACATACATTTCATGGGTGACGGTAACCATTTCCAATTCTGCAAGGCGGAGCAATTCATCTGCGGAAACCCCGGTCTGTAGTTCGTGAACCAATTTAAGCTTGAATTGTTCTTTGCCTATTCGCCAATCTGTTTCGTCCCCTTTTTTGGCAAGATCCTGAAGAAAATCCTGATAACTTTCTAGGCTAGGGACCACTTTGTTGGTTGCCTCTAGAAGGCGGGTTTTAAGGTCTGGATTTTTAACAAACTCGCCAATCCCTTTTTTATAAAACCGAATAGATCCTAGGTTCTGCTTTATCGCAGTATTGAGAATAACTTTGGGTGGATTTTTAATCGATTCTTTTGCAGACTGCAAAACCTTGGGCACGAGGGCAACTCTAGCAATCAACGCAGCGACAATTTTTTCTTCAGGTATTGTGGATTGGGACAAAGGCAAATAAAGGCTATCTGCGATCAATTCGTTGTAAGTTCTAGGGTCATTTTCATGGGTTTTGTTAAATTCCTGCAGCCATAGGGTGCGTTCAAGATTCGATTCAAGAACCTTGAAGTCAACTTTCCCGCTGGCACTAAGTGATTCCTGCTTAATTTGCGATCGTAACTTTTCAAGGGAGGATTTGTAAAACTGTTTCCATAACTCCCGATTTTCTTTGCCGGGGTTTTCCAACTTATCATCAAAGCGATGGTCACCTAACTGGGTTGCAACCATTGGGCGCAATTTGAATTCATCCTCCAACATCGCATCAAAAAACTTTACTAACTTATTATCTTCATCTTGTTGGAGATTGAACATTGCAGATCCACATAATGCCATCGAAAAGAAAAACAAGCCACATACTATCAGTTTCAGTTTCATTGCGGTCTACCCTGTTTGATTTCAATAGTACCATTTTTGTAGTAAACAATAGTATTGTCTTTATTCTCGGGTTGAGAAAGAAGCAAATCGTTTTCCGCCCATAAGGAAGCAGGATTAATTAGAAGGTGATGCCTAGCGCCCAGGTAAGAAGTTGTCAGTCTAGGATTAATTTCGAAGACAAAATCTTTAAGGCCCTTAGTATCTGGGCCAAGAATCAAATCAACGCCAACCCAGCCATTTAGGCCTCCGAAGTCACGCAGAGTTTTCTGGGCAAGAATCAATGCCCGATATTCGTAATCCAAGGGCAAAGGAAGTGAACCACCTTGATAAATAAACTGATGGTCAAGGCATTCCGTATTTTGAAAGCTAGAAATGATAGGTGTACTTTGGCCTTTATGAACAAAAAAACAAAAGCTTGCTGGCAAACCTTGCTTTAATTCCTGAACAATCCAATGCTCTAAGTCAAGAATGCTGGAAGCTTTATTTTCTAGAAACCCAATGTCGCTTATATAAAAAGTATCTGCGGTTCCTGCGCCATTTCTGGGTTTTAAGACCAATGGAAAAGTAAGTTGCTGTGCTTTCAGAAAATCGGCTAAAAGCATGGTTGCTGGAGTCGGGATACCCATTCTGTTTAAATAAAGAAATGTCTGATATTTATCGCCTGCCAAGGTTATTGCTTCTACCGAACAGTTAAGATTTTCTGCGCCCGTTTCATTTAGCTGCTTGATGCGATGGGCAAGAATACCATCCGATTCAGGCGCCATGATCAGCACCGCATCTTTGGGATTAACAACATTTAAAAAAGGGTTGGAAGGTTCAGGCAAAATCCATTGGCTAAAGTTGATGAGTTTTTCAGCAACAAGTGCTTCCCCCACTTCGTTTGATGCAAAGATAAAAAGCTCAAACTGATTCAGTTTTGAAAAATCAACGATCAAAGCTTTAAGAATCGACACCCCTTCTTTAAGAAGAGGTGCAAGAGCGCTTTCAGGCTCGAGTTTTATTGCAGAAAGTTCTTCGTACAAATACAAGCGCTTCATTACGGGTTCCAACCAATGCCCTGAATTTACAACATGTAAAAACGAAAGAAGCCGGCATTATACCGGCTTCTTTGCAGAAATCGCCTAGATAAACTCAAAGATACTTTACTCAGGCTTCATGCTGATTTCAGGTTTTTCAAACCTTAATCCAGTTGAAGTCGGGGTACTGGTGCTTGCAGCAACAGGCTTGATAACTGTTTGGCTCGAGGCTGGATTTAAATCTTTAGAGAGATTGTTGCCATCGACTTTTGGTACGGGGATCAACATAGGGTTCTTATTATCTCCACCCTTCTTGATTTCGTCAGGTACTTCAGGTGCATTTTTCAGCAAAGCGGGAAGGCTTACTGCGCCATCGTTTGGAATTTGTGGCAGGCCTGGGTCGCCAGCATCTGCATTAGGCGAATTATGCATCAAGGGGTTCTGGTGTTCTCTAATAACCAAAGCCTTGGTTCTTTCTCTGAAGTGTTCGACAGCCCTTACTTGTGCAACACCAGGCAGCGAACCTTCGGAAATCTGAAAATTGTTGTGCTTAAGGATAGTGCCTTTAGCAAATTCAAAGTTGGCAAGAGAGATATTGTATTGCACGATTGCAGCATATTCATTGGCAAGTGAATCAGCCCAGAAGCGTTGTGCTTCGAGAAGGATATCTACAGTATCGCGGGTTCTGTTACCTGCACCCTTGCCTGCAAGAAATTCTTGGAACCGAATTCGAAGTTGTTCTGCAAAAGCTTCTCGCTGAGCGCGTTGCACCCTGATCTGCTCATAGGTGGTAAACACTTTGCGGTAGGATTGGGATAGGAATCTTCCTGCCTTCAATTCTTGATCCTGTCAATTTTCATAGCTCTTTGAAAGTTCCAATCTAGCATTTCGAACATTAGCATGTTGTGCTCTGAAACCGATTGGCACATTCATTCTCAAGCCCAAGGACCAGTTGTTAAACCTGTTTTCTGCAAGGTTCCTAAGGGCGTTGGTACCACCCGCACCATCCAGCGTGCTTCCAATCGAGTTGGAATCGTAGGTCGAAAGGAAACGCAGGTCAGGCATCAAGGTGTTCTTTGCAAGAATCAAATCCATCTGCTTGGTCTTAACTTCCTGACGGGCGACAAACAATTCTGGCCTAAGGGTAAGAGATTCATCTAAAGCAGAATCCCAATCAGGCTCGAATCTGGAAAGCGTAGGCGCATCGCTGGGAACAAGCCTGGTCGAATCTTCAGCAGGCATACCCAAGAGGGCGCGCACTTGTCTTTCATTTTCAAGAACTTTATCAAGGGCTTCAAGACGCTGGCCGCGGAACAACTCGTACTGACCACGGGTCTGGGCAAGGTCTGCAAGCGTAATAGTACCAGCATCAAGCCTTGCTTTGCTAATTCTCCAAGCTTCATAACCCTGACGAAGAGCCTGTTCGCGAGCAAACAAGGTCCAGTAAGAACCATAAAGATTCCAATAAGCATATTCCACATTAAGAACTTGATAGTTAAGAGTTCGTTCGAATTCAGCACGATGTTGATCAAAGCGAATCCTAGTCACAAGAATACCTTCAGCAGCAGGCTGGCCACCCAATACACCAGGGGTAGTGATACTGCCTGGATGCGAACTTCGCAACTGGTTGATCTCTACGCCATAGCCTTGCAAAAGGGGCTGTTCAAACTGAAACTGCAATGTAGGCCTGTAGTTCGGATTAACAAAAGCGGGCAGATTAGTGAACTGGTAATCCGTCTTGAAGGTGATACCGGCAACACCACCTGTAGGCAATGGTTTCAAGATGGTGGAGTTCAAAGAAGAATCCAAGGTTTCAATCGAGTTCAACCCACCTGAAGAAGTTACAAAGTTATCAAGCGCGGTACCAATAGGGCGGTCAGTGTTATTCCAGTTGATACTGGAGGTCCACACTGCATCAAACTTGGAAAGGGATTTTTCAATTTCATTACCAACAATTGCTGGCTCGAGCGCTAGCACTCGGATTGAATCTGAACCAGCTACTCCCCTGCCCGTAAAACTAACCAAAGTATCTTGACCAATACCTGGGAAGAGGGGGTTTTGAAAACCTACCGTACCTTGTTCAATCGCAATCGATACACTTTCAGCAAGCGAAATGTAACGGGGCTTTCTTTCTGGCTCGTTTACTGTGGGGGGTTTGCTCATGGCTTTGGTGATCGGGGCAATCACTGCTGCGGGATCATTTTCCAGATTAGCTGGCATCAGGTTTTTATAATGCTCATAGTCAGCTTCCGCAAGGAAGAGGTTCTGCTTGCAACCACTTACAAGAGCAAGAAATAACGCTGCGCAAATAATTGATGGTTTCAATTCCATGACCATTAGACCCCAAAGTTTAGTGTTGA
>CAXNFS010000266.1:0-4567 GCA_964201235.1 Gemmataceae bacterium
GCCAGATGTCTACATCAACACCGACAATATGAACCCGTGGTTTTTAGTGCCCCGCTTCGGCCCTAATAAACCCATTACAGCTAGCATCTATTACGACCGTATTCCCCTGCTCTTCCCAGATATTTACCTCTACGACATTCATGCTGTAAATTTTCACGCAATCAGGCTTCGTTCGCTTATCAAAAACGATTTGATCCTTTCCATCTCGGATCAATCCTCCAAAGATCTCGAACTTTTATTCCCAGAAACCAAAGATAAACTCGTCACCATTCATGGCGCAATGGATCACTACTTTACAGACGAAAACAACAACCAATCCCCCGCAGTTTGGAACAACTTAAAATCTAAACTCAACCTCAATAAACCTTACTTCTTCCATGTAGGTAGATGGGAACCCAGAAAAAATCTCGAAGGCGCAATCGAAGCTTTTGGCTGCTTCAATCTCAAGCGCCCAGGCGAATTCAACCTAGTTCTTAATTGCACCCTTAAACCTGAACAAGATGCTGCTCTTAAACAATTATCATCCCAATTCAAAGTAGAAAACCAAATACGGTTCACGGGTAGAACCAACGATGAAGAACTCAAGCTGCTGTACCAAAACGCACGACTTTTGTTCTTCCCATCGTTCTACGAAGGCTTGGGCTTACCCATCTTGGAATCCTTAGCTTCAGGCACCCCGGTTGCAGTTTCCAACACCTCCTCCATGCCGGAATTCGCAGGCCCCGATGCAGGTTTATTCGATCCTTCAAACCCAGAAGACATGGCTCAATGCCTCGAAAAAATGCTTTTAATTCCTAAGGAACAATTATGCGAGAGTGGTAAAGACTTTGCCCACTCCTTCTCTTGGGAAAATACCGCAACGAAGGCCCTAAACGCAATCCAATCATTAATTCAATCACCCAAAAAAACCTTGAAATCCTGCTGCCTGATAAGGCTTTGGCCAATACTTCAGCCATCAGATAACAACTTGGTGCTTGAAACCATCAAGCAATTACAAAACGAATTCACAGTCCAGCATTTTGTTTCAGAGTCTGAAATATACTTCGACGCGGAGGTAGATAATCAATCTGCCATTCATCCCATAGAAACTCTTGGTACTTATCTGCGAGAAGATCCCGCAATGGTGCTAATCTGCTGGCCCAGATCCCAAGATGAACTAGATCTAATCAAAGGCTTTGAATGTGATGAAAAACACATAGTAATTGATGAAGTGAATAAAAACCTCTTCTGCTCTGGATCTAACTTTGAAAATAGAAATGAATTAGCAGATGACCATCTTCGTAATTTCAAAAAAGTTCTAGATCTAAGCTTAAGAAAATATAAAGAAATTAAGCAAAATTAACACCATTAGGAGTTCCATGAATACTAATATTTTAAACCCAAGGACTGTAATGAAAAAACTACTCCCCAAATCCCTGAAAAATTTAATTAAAAGAATTCTTGGAATTCCTCTGGAAACCACCAACAAAGCCACACTGATACAAGCTAAAGATTGCTTTCGTTTGATGCTTGATCGAAAAATGACAGCGGAAGAAATTACTTACTGGGAAAAGCGGTGTGATGAGATAACAAAAGATCAGCTTCTCGACATAATTTATAAAAGTAAAGAACGAAGGATAAAAAGATCACCTAAAAAAGTGAAGATCCATGATTTTTATCTTTTTGCAAGCGAAGATGACTGGGTGATTGGATCAAGAATTGCCAATTTAAATGAATATGAACCACAAATAATTGAACAATTCAAAATTTATTGTAAAGAAGGAATGAATGTTTTGGATATAGGAGCAAATATTGGTATTTACACAATGCTTGCTGCAAAGATTGTTGGACCCAAAGGAAAAGTTTTCGCCTACGAACCCTATCCAAACAACTGCACCTTGATTCGAAAAAGCCTTCTAGAAAATCAATTCCAAAATGTCACGGTGTTCCAGAATGCTGTATCCAAAGAAGAGGAATTTATTTTTTTGGATTCCGAACCAGGTGGCAGCAATTGCATGTCTATCAAAGCAGATTCTAATTATGTACCGGAATTAATCGTTCAATCAGTAACCGTTGACGACACAATTCCAAAAGAAATGAAGATCGACCTGATCAAAATCGACATTGAAGGTTTCGAGGGCATAGCTATTCAGGGAATGATGAAAACTTTAACCAACAATCGCCCCATAGTATTCATGGAGTTTTTTCCCGGCATGATCGAAAAATTCTCAAAAATCAACCCATTGTCTTACTTAGAAACGTTTCAAACTCTAGGCTATGAATTCAAAATAATTCCCCTGCCGCACGATAATAAGAAATCATTCACAACAAAATCTCCTGAAGAAATTTTAGCCTCGATGGAATCTTCTTTTATGGTGGATATTGTTGCGATACCAAAAAATTAAAAACCAATAAATACAATACGAACAAAACCTAAATTTAAACTTTAGTAATCGTTGTAAAGAACATGTATTATCCACCTAAAATTTGGTGAAAAATAATTTTTCAATAAATGGAGAAAAAAAACAATCTTAACTAATTAGCTAATATAAATTTAAAATTTGAATAATGCTGATAATAAATAATCAATAAACTCCACGAAATTTGGAAGTCTATCGTTTTTGATGGCTACAAATTAAAATCAAAAAAAGACTATTTATTTTTAAGCGAAAAAAATTTTAATGAATATTCCGTAACATTCTGAAATCAAAAAAAAATTAATCAATATTCAATTTGCATACTGTTTTTATAAATTTTTGGTATTTCATCGATAATTGCGAAATTTGTTTCTCATTGTTGCCTTAAATTGTTGCCATCTAGAATGCGGTTCGCCTGCCGTAACAATTATCCCAAACGATGTAGCAGCATAAGGCCCAAGAAGAAGTTTAAGATGGACATCTTGGGGGTATGGCGGGGGGTCAACATATAGATCTTCTGGTTCATCACCCGTGAAGAAATCAAATTCTTCAACAATATGGCCACAGTCCACAAGAAGTTTTTTCATAAACTGAAAATCTTTTTTCCTAAAAATAGCAATAGGATTATTATCAACGGTTTGATCATTCGAAGAAACATTAAATTCCGTAGTATGAACTGCGATTCCTCCTTTTTTCAAATTTCGAGTCATGTTTAAAATAAATTGAGTTCCCAACCGAAGGGTTCCAAGATGCTCAAAAGAACAGGATGACCATATAAAATCATATGTCCCCAAATCCGAAGGAATTTTATTCATGTCAACAGGCCGAAATTTTACACGCTTGTTAAAATCTTCCAATGGGCAGATATCCTCCCGAATCAATTGCTCCACACCGACTGAGTGCTGGTTTGTTGATGCCCAATCCGATTGACCAATTCCTCCTTCAGGCATATCCGTGGCAAGAATATCACATCCCATTTTGGCAAAAAGAGAAATCAAAGGTTCTTTTCCCACAGCAAATCCAAGCCCTTTTTTACCTGGCTGTAACATACCTCGTTCATACAATGCTTGAGAAATATAAAACCATTCCCAAAGCTTTCTGTGTAATTTTATTGGCTCATTTAATTCTTTTGACCATTTTTCAAAATCTTTAGATAGCAATTGTTTTTTTGTGCAAGCTGACGACTTAAGCATCTAGTCCCCCCCTAAAACAACTTATATTAATAATTACTTTTAAAGTATCTCATAAGATATTGTCAATCTTAACTATTTTAAATGGTAGTGCTTGCATCTATCACGCATCTAAATTTATAAAAATGCCTAATCAATTCCTGCTAATTTCTTATTTGAAATTAGTGGGATTTACACGGCACAATGAAAAATTTAGTTATTTATTGTTTCAAGCTTTACTTTAAGTGACAGGAAAAACCGTGAAATCCAAATGCCTGATAAAGCTTTGGACCGTTTTTTTAGATTACAATTCAGCACTTATTTCAATTCCAATTTTAAACGGCTTTAAAAGTAATAAGGAAATTAAACATTTAATTAGAATGATTAATATTAAAAATCAAATTTTCAAACAAAACATGTCGCTTAAAAAATTCGGGCTTACCATAATTTATGGTAGAACTATCATAAAAAAAACAGTTTGAACTATTCTTTTTTTAAGTTGCTAATGCTTTTGCATAAACGGAAGTATCGTTATTTGAGCAAACCAATATTGACCTATTTTTGCAATTTAGGTTATTTAATTAAATATAGTTATGTTTATTTTGAAACTTCGATGATCAAGGATGATCTGCAATATGTCGAACAAAACTCAGAAAACCGCTCTTATCACAGGCATTAACGGTCAAGATGGCAGTTACCTTGCTGAACTTCTTTTATCCAAGGGCTATCGCGTTACCGGTATTGTGCGCCGTTCCAGTACCGAAACTCAACAACGCATCGAACATATTCGTAGCAAAATCGAAATCTACCAAGCTGATCTTCTCGATCAATCTTCACTCGCTAAAGTCTTGGCTGATGTTCAACCTGATGAAGTCTACAACCTTGCTGCAATGTCTTTCGTACCAACCTCTTGGCAACAACCCGTCCTTACCGCAGAATTCACTGCTGTTGGCGTTACACGCATGCTCGAAGCTCTCAGGCAATCATGCCCCACTGCGAAGT
>CAXNFS010000267.1:0-4564 GCA_964201235.1 Gemmataceae bacterium
CGCCACCGCCCGAGGTGGAAACATTACCACCGATGGTGACATTACCCGAGGTTAAGGTATCAATTTCGATATCAGCCAAAGAACCAGCAGTGGAAATTAAACCGCTGGTGGTGATATTTCCAGTTGCGCTTTGAACAAAAATATCGCCAGTTGCTTCATCCGTGCTGATTGCGCCACTAAGGGTGATTGAACCACTGCCAGAAGTTAGAATGTTAAGATTTTCTTTGCCAGTGATAACACCAGTAACAGTAATAGATCCGTTAACGCTGCCAATATTAATATCTGATCCATTACCGGTCACTGTGATAGTTTTAGCAAAAGAAATAGTACCATTTGCTGAGGCATTAAGAGCTAAGTTACCTCCTACAGTTACAGCATCAGCAAAAGTTACTGAAGTTGCAAATGCAGTGGTCTGGCCAACCCTAAGGTTACGACCAACATTAACAGTACCTGATGCCAGGAAGATACCAGTACCATTTGCAATCAAATCGCGTAAAGCTATTGCGCTTGAACCAACATTGCCAGTTAAGGTAACTGCGCCAGAACCTGCGGTAAGGGTAAGATCATTACCAGCAGTAGAAGCATCAACATTACCAGTGATGGTAATGTTACCTACCCCAGAAGTGGTAATTGCAGCTAAAGTTGAATTGTTGGCAATCAGATTCCCGATAACAAGCGCATTAGCGCCAGTATTAACAGTAACAAGATTTGCAATCTTGGTAGCCTTGGTCGCAAGGGTGGCTTCCGAAGTGAAACCGCCAATCTGAGTGACTACAGTATCGCCGAAGATAACATCGCCTGTAGAAGATTTGGCATTAATGGAACCTACGAAAATCTGACCAGACATGCTGACATCGCCAGTGCCGGTAAGGGTAAATGGGCTAAACGTAGTTACATCGCCAGCGGAGGTAATGGTGTTACCCGTGAAATTCACCGCTCCGGAGGTGACGAGGATATCGCCTGCTGCAGCAATAGTAACCGTGGTAGAATTTAATTCAACATTTCCACCATTCTTAGGTTGGATTGGACCATTAACATTTAAGGTTCCTGTGCCGCTATTAAAAGAAAGATTGATAGCCACGGTTTGATTGGTGTTAGCTGTAGTAACTGCTGACAAGTCAATGCCAGTAGCACCAACAGTAACCGCATTGGTTGTATTACTACCAAGGACTTGAATCCCAGTAAAAGTGGTGAATGCTGCAGTATTAATCACAACGGTATTATTGGTAACGGTAACACCCGTAGGGGTTCCCACTAATGTATTGTTGGCACTGCCAACGGTGTTAACCGTAATAACAGCAGTAGCTGTACTGGTATTTAAGTCGCTAATATTTTCCCCAGCACCCAAGGTAATTAATACATCGGTGCCAGAAACTGAAACAGTTGCAGGCGTGATTCTATCTTCGAGGCCGATGAGTTCGAGCCTTCTACTCTGCATCCGGGGTTTGATTTTAGGATTGGATTTTTTGGAACCAAAAAGAATACGGTCAAACACCCTAAACTACCTAAAGTAAAGATAATGTTATAAAAATTTGGCCTAACAGTCAAAAAAATTCGCTCCTTTCACCCCAAAACCCCCAATCTTCACAAAAGGCAAACTCTGATAAATCTTCTAAATTTAACAAAAGTGAATGAATATTCTTTAGGAAAAGAGCACGATCAACTGCGTGTTATTTGGGAAATTTGCATCTTCGTAAAGGGTATTGCTATCTCTATCCCACAGCGTTTTATTGCTAAAGCAAGTTATTTATAGCGCCAAAAGAACTTATTACCTTGAACAAACCTGCCCTTCATATCAAAATGAGTAATTCTACTTGAAAGGAAATTGTCATGCATTTGCTTTTACTTTCCACGCTATTAGCGCTGACACCCACTTTTAACGAAGTTCAATCCAAACCAAACATTATATTTATCATTGCAGATGATCTAGGTTATGGCGACCTAGGATGCTACGGCCAAAAAATTATCCGCACTCCCAACCTCGATCGCTTAGCTGCAGAGGGCATGCGCCTTACCCGCCATTATTCGGGCAATGCAGTCTGCGCCCCATCCCGCTGCGTATTAATGACAGGTAAACATCCAGGCCATGCCTTCATCCGCGATAACAAACAGTTCAAACCCATGGAAGAAGGCCAATACCCAATCCCCCTTGAAACAACCACGCTTGCAAAATTATTTCTACAGCAAGGTTACGCCACAGGCGGGTTTGGCAAATGGGGCCTAGGCGGGCCAGGCACCACAGGCGAACCCCTTAAACAAGGATTCACCCGATGGTTTGGCTACAACTGCCAAGCAGTTGCCCATAACTTCTACCCCACCTACCTCTGGGATAACGATCGCAAAGTATCCATCAACAACCCCGCATTCAGTGCCCAAGGGAAACTCAAATCCGATGAAGACCCCAACGATCCAAAATCCTACGCCCGATTCAAAGGCAACGATTACTCCGCAGATCTCATCAACGATCAAGCACTTGCCTTCATCAAACAAAATAAAGACAAACCCTTTTTCTGCTATGTCCCCACCACCGTCCCACATGTGGCGTTGCAAGTTCCTGATGAGGCACTAAAAGAATACGAAGGGAAATTTGAAGACCCACCTTACGTGGGTGGCAAAGGCTACACGCCACATTTCAAACCCAAAGCGGCCTACGCAGCAATGATCACCCGCATGGATCGCGATATTGGCAAAATGATGAAGTTGGTTCAAGAGTTGGGCCTCGAGGAAAAAACCATTTTTGTGTTCACTTCAGATAACGGCCCACTAAGTGGCACCCATCAAGGGCTTGCAGGCACCGATGCCCGATTCTTTAATTCTTCTGCAGGACTTCGCGATGGAAAAGGCACCCTTTATGAAGGTGGGTTTCGAGTACCTAGCATAGTGAGATGGAAAGGAAAAATCTCCCCCGCCCAAACTAGCGACCGAGTCACAGGCTTCGAAGATTGGATACCCACCCTGATGGAACTTTCAAATTCTTCCAACCTTATTCCTAAGGATGCAGATGGCATTAGCTTCGCGCCCACTCTTTTGGGAGTTAAACAACCGGATCGGCCCTTCCTTTATCGGGAATTCCCCGGGTACGGCGGGCAGATTGCTGTTATCATGAACCAATGGAAGGGAATCAAGCAAAAGATGAACCAAGGGAAAAACCAAATCGAACTTTATGATCTTTCTACAGATCCCATGGAAACCACCGATGTTTCAGCCAAAAACCCTGAAATCGTCGCTAAAATTCAAGAAATCATGAAAGGCCAGCACATACCCAGCAAGGAATTTCCTCTTCCTTCTGTCGATTTTGACCCCAAAAAGAATCCCATGAATAAAAAGAAATCATAAGACTTTTCAAGGAGCACTTACATGAACAAAATATTCAAGCCTCTTTTGACCCTAGCTCTGATTGCATGCAACTTCCTTCCAGGGGAAGTTTGCTTCGCCCAACCCAAAGAAATCACGCCCAAGGAAATTGTCTCTTATGATGGCCATACCGATGCGGTCAAATGTGTTGCATTCAGCCCCGATGGGAAATTAATCGCCTCGGGCGCTGCGGATAACCTGTTGCGGGTTTGGGAACCTCGAACAGGCAAAAATGTTTTTGTAGGCGTAAGCCATAAGGCCCCAATCTGGGGAGTTGCATTCAGCCCCGATGGCAAAACAATCGCTACCGCAAGCGATGATAAGACAGTTCAAATCTGGGATGCAAGCAATGGCAAACCCCTGAAGGTATTAAAGGGACACCAACGTTCTGTGGGCGATGTCAACTTTAGCCCCGATGGCAAATTGCTGGTCAGCGCTTCCAACGATTACACCATCAAGGTTTGGAACACCACAACCTGGGATGAGGTTCGCGAGATGCCTGAACATCGTAACTGGGTTTCCACTGCCATGTTCAGCCCTAATGGAAAAAACATCCTCACTGCAAGTTATGATTTCTGGATTCGTATCATTGATGTGAAAGATGGAACAGTTTTAACTACTTGGAAGGCACATACTGATTGGGCAACTTCCGCCGCCTATAGCCCCGATGGAAAGAAAATCGCAAGCTCTGGAGGCGATCGATTGGTGAAGTTATGGGATGCCAGCACGGGCAAGGAACTTTTCACCCTCGAAGGCCATTCTGATATTGTGCGATACGTAGCTTATTCACCCGATGGCAAAAGCATTGCCTCTGGTGCGGGTGGCGATAACACGGTCCGCCTTTGGAACCCCGAGACAGGCAAAGAAATCGTTTACCTTAAAGGTCATTCGCAAGAAATCATTCAAGTGGTGTACAGCCCCGATAGCAAACTTGTTGCAAGTGCTGGTTCTGATGGCCTTGTAAAAATCTGGAACATTGAGCCCTTGTTCAAAAAGCCCTAATACTTTCGGAGAGATATCATCGTGGAAGATTTGTTTGGTGCCTTGGATAAAGAAATTGATGCTGCAAAGATTCTGGGCTACCTCAATCTTTCCGATGGCCGGGCCGACCCCCGCTGGCAGAAACAGCTAAGCGATGCCTACGCATTCCTTGCAGAGAATGGCGACAAACAACCTTGGATCAGCCTGCTGGATTGGCTCGAGCAAAGGC
>CAXNFS010000268.1:0-4560 GCA_964201235.1 Gemmataceae bacterium
AAGCCTGAGTGATGCAGCAGCAGAGTCCTTGAGTAGGCACGAAGAGCATTTAAGTCTTGATGGATTGACAAGCCTAAGTGATGAAGCAGCAGAGTCTCTGAGCAAGCACGATAGTGGATTGAATCTTAGAGGTTTGAAAAGCCTGAGTGACGCCGCAGCGGAGTCCTTGAGCAAGCATAAGGGAGAGTTGAGTCTTGGTGGTTTGGCAAGCCTAAGTGATGCAGCAGCAGAGTCCTTGAGTAGGCACGAAGGGCATTTGAGTCTTGATGGATTGACAAGCCTAAGTGATTCCGCTAATCATATTGCCTTGGCCAAAAAATTAGCCAGCCAAAACGGGCCATTGTATCTTAGTGAATTGACAAGCCTGAGTGATGGCGCAGCAGAGGCCTTAAGCAAGTGTGATGGAGATTTTGATCTTAAAGGTTTGAAAAGCTTGAGTGATACTGGGGCGCAAGCGCTTGCCAAGAAAAAAGGCGGCAAAAATAAAATGCGGTTACCACTTCAAATCCAAAATCAAGTGGATCAATACAAGAAGAAGTAATGCTAGATATCCCAGTGTATGGATTAACTTACTTTGAAAAGTAAACAGAGGGAAACATGGCCAAGAAAATTGCGAAGGCACCAGTGGAATGGGTAGATGGAAAAATCGTGCTGGGCGCACCTGCCTTTTCTGACAATGGGGCAAGCGTGTAACTTGACGAAGAAGTGAAGGAAGCTTCTTGGCTAATCTTTAACAAATAAAATTCAATACGACTAAACGCAGAAAATCCTTAACACTTAAATTGAAACAAAATGCGATTTTTTCTGTTGCAATTATAATCCGTGATTGTAATAATTTTTATTTATTATCTTTAATATATACCATGGTGATTTTATGAATGTTGTTTTGTCATTGATGATGTTTGTTTCAGTTGGTTTTGCTCAAAATTTCAAGAATCTTGATGTTTCATCAATGAAACAAGCTGATATAGGGAAATTACCTCTACCAACTGATGACCAAAAATATGTGTTTTTGAAAATTGTTGATGGTTTTAGTTTGGTTGGTTTAAAAGAGCGCGATAACAATAATAATTCACAAAAAAACGAAAGCAAATTTAATTTAAAGACACAATTTTTGCTTAAAGACGATGACGAATTAAAAAAATTCCAAAACCTTACGAGGGGCGGAATTGATTTAAATGGCTTCACTATCTTATTGTTTGATGTTTATCAAGTTATAGGTCGAAAGACTGTAGGAACTGACAATTTGAATGTAATAAAAGTTGTTCAAAAAGTAAGAAAATAAAGAAAAAGGTCCCAAATTTCTCAGGGGCCAGGTTTCCCAAAATGCTAAGCTGGTCAGTTTTGTTAAAGTAATTCCCCATTCACAAGGGGAATTTGTATCTTAGTGGTCTTTGGTGGATTATCTTAGCAAGCACGAAGGGGAATTGAATTTACCAGATCGAATCCAAAATCAAGTTAATAAATACAAGAAGAAGTAACGCTAGATATACCAGAAATCTGGATCTGATTTTATGGGCATCCAATCCCGCCTAAGTGGGATTGTTATCGATTTCGAATTTAAACCCAGGCGTATAATCTCTTTCGTGATCGCAGTGCTTGCATTCCAATTCATCCTCTACATTTTGTTCGCCACAGGTAACGCAGCAACCCGCAGTTGCACGGCTGTCCATAATACTGCTTGAATACTCAGCATTGAAAAATTCCTTGGCGTAAGTTTTGTTGGACTTGATCATTTTGAAGGTTTGGAGGAAGGCGAACATTAGGAAAGCAGAAGCGATTGGCTTTTTTAACATCGTTATGGTTGAACCCAAAAACAGCCTTTTTAATCTCATGCGAACTTGGTAGTCGTAAAAAGATTCATTTTCTTCCCGCGATAAAAACATTCTTACATCTTCATGCGACATGTTTTTTGAACAAAAATCACAGAGGAATTCTTCTTCGCCATCAAGAACAATAGGGTTTTTCAAATTCGAATCAAAACGGCAAATAGGGCAGTTGTAATTAATATCCATGAGTAACTCCTTAAAAAATGAATTGGTTGAGTAGCTTATTATCCGTTAGAAACGCAGAAATATTCAAAAAGATTTAAAAGATTTTTCAGAGTGAGGACTGAAGTTACGAAAAGAAGAAGCAGTCCCATGGTTTAACCAGGAATGAAGGCTAAGCAGAATGTTAGCAATGGAATGCCACGGTATAACTTCGAATAGTTTGATGATCAAAAAACAATGGCTGCAGTTTTGTTGATCGGATAAGCGTAGCGGGTTGTCTTGCTGATTTTGGAACTAGCATGACGACCAGAAAATTCTTCGTCTATTTCATAAGGTTGACGATGGTTGTTGCTGCTAATTTTTAAAACTTTGCGTCTGAGTTTGTCTTTGAAATTATTTCTAATGTTTTCGATCGACCAGGGTTCCCCTTTTCCGGAACGATTTGAATATACAAGGGCGGTTTCAATAGGATTGCGTTTACACGCAGAGATAAGATTCAGCAAAGCCATCTTCCGGTTAAACTTTGCAATGATCCTACGGATCTGCCTGTTTGGTATGATACCTAGGGTTTCACAATACCCGACCGGATCTTCGGTATAGGCTTTAGGCGCGTTGATTTCTTCTGTTGATTCTTGTTCATTATTTAAATTCGCAATGATATTCCAGAAATAAGCACAATAAGAACAATCAAAAATTGCTTTCATAAATCCCCCTATGGTGGTTAGTGAATAATTAAGAAGTGTCTCTAAATCTTAATTTTGTTTTCCATATTGTTTCATTCGTTTGAATGGCAGAAACATTTAGTCCGAATCAGGGAATATTCCAAATAATTAAAGTTAAGATTTAGAACTGAAATATGAGGGAATTTAATCAAGTAGCAATGCTAATTAATAATTATTACTGATGAACGATTAAATCTTCATTCGTTATTTCGACAAAGAAATGCATTTCAAATAAGTCTTTGATTGCTTGATGATGTTTTTGAAAAATATGAATGAGTTTTTCATTTGAGATGTTGCCAGTGGTAATCCAAAGAAATTTTTTGGGTTTATTCCGGACGACAAAAGAATCTACAAAGTCACGATCTTTAGATACCAAAATGCGTTCGTCTTTTTCGCAAACATAAAGAATTTCTGCATCTGTGGAACGATTTTTGTTTGCAAGAGAATCCGTGTGAATTACATCAAAGCCTAACCCAGAAAGAACCTCGAAAAGCCTGGCGGGCAACTGGGCGTCAAGTAGAACCCTCAAAGATTTACTTTCTGAATGCTTTTGCAATCAGAAAGCTTTGCAGCGTACTGAAGGCAGGCCAAGATATCATCAGCAACTAAATCTGGATAATCAGCAAGGATTTCAGTGTGTGACATGCCAGACCCAAGCAATTCCAAAATCATGGCTACTGGGTAACGCATCCCTCGAATACAAGGTTTACCATGGCAAATGGTAGAATCAATCGTGATGTGACTATGAAGTAAAGACATAACACCCCATTACCTTTATAATTATATTATTCTAAACTAGAATATTATTCTAAACTAGATTTTATCATAAGCAAAGGCGGTTTTATGGGTTTACCAGATTACGATTAGGTTTTTGTGAAGTGACCTTAAATCTTTGGCTTGTTTGACCTATTTACATTATTCGTTTAAAGGGCAAAAATATTTAATTCTGCTAAGGAGTAGTTCTAGTCATGAGAAAAGTGCTTGGTTAAGTAAGCATGTTCAATTTTATGTAGGAAACACTTGTTGGCAGATTGATTAAGCAATATCAAACAATTTATTTGAGGATTCTTGCACCCACGCAATAAACCAAACCATAGAAAAGTGAATGCAGTACGGGCATAGGCCCTTCCCGTACGATGCGAAGTCTTGTTTCAATTTGAGAAGTGGGTCAGTGGCGCAACAATACCGCTGTCTTAGAACCCAAATTTCTGATGAAAAAGATGCTTGGATTTTTGCTCAAAACGGGCCCCTGTTTTGACCATTTTTAACAGCTTACCGTTTTGGGCGCATCGGTTTTTGCATTACTTTGATTAATTTCATTAGTATTTCGGCTAAATTTGCAAGATTTTCGACTCTTGTCGAGGACACTGGTTATTTCGCAATTCATTTTTTAATGAATGTTTTTCGTTATGCATTACTAACTTAATGCATGCCCTACTTTTCTTGGCTCAGCCGGTATTGAATGAGCCAATTTTTGAAGACTTTAAGTTAAGTCCGTAACGACTAATCACTATTTAATGCAAGACAATAGCTCGCCCCGGTCCGCCGTGACAGTTACGAACTTTGACTGCGGCGAATAAGAAGTACGCACCTTTTGACGGAATCTTGTCGACATTGACTAACATCTCTACTCCGACCATCTCTCGACTGCCGAGGGCCCAGTAAGTCATCTGCGCCCGGCGAGGGTCAACGCCGCCCAGGTCGGGTGCATCACTAGCGATGCAGCGAATGCCCTTTTCCTTGAGGTAGACGATCGCATCAGGGCCGGGGGCCGCCCAGCCCTCTGCTTTGCCAGAGAGGGGGTCAAGCCACATCCCGGTGTCTGCCGGTTCAGGCTTGAGGTGTTT
>CAXNFS010000269.1:0-4547 GCA_964201235.1 Gemmataceae bacterium
TGGGCCGAAGTTACGGATGTTTCGGGTAACCCGAACATTGTATCGCGCCTTTCCGAGTTAGGTGTGATGAATGGCTGTAAACTTTGCATGTTACAGCAAGGGCAAACTTGTTTGCTCAAAGTTGGTGAATCAAGGCTGAGTTTGGGATGTTTGTATTCTGATTGCACGATCATGGTTCGCCCGGTTGTTTAATTTCTTCCCACCAAAATTTATCTATCTTTTCTGCAGAGATCTTTTTCATGCCAACGCTTGATCAAGTCCCTATAGGGTGCAAGGGCATTATTTCTTCCATTATGGGGGAAGATGCAACAGCCCAGAGATTGATGGAAATGGGAGTCATTGAGGGGGAGCCTTTTGAATTAGTTGCTTCTGCACCCATGGGCGATCCCTTGGAAATTAAAGTGCAGGGTTACCGTTTGAGTATTCGTAAGTCTGAAGCGGCTCGAGTTTTTGTTCAAGTTTCCTAGATGGTTTTTCTACCCATGAATGAAATCACCGCACCATTAAAATCTTTTAGAATTGCACTATTGGGAAATCCCAATACTGGTAAAACTACTTTGTTTAATGTGCTTACCGGGCTTAACCATCGAGTGGGAAATTACCCGGGCGTTACGGTTGAAATAAAAAAAGGCAGTTTTGTTCATCAATCCAATGCAATTGAAATTCTGGACATACCAGGAACCTACAGCCTTGCGCCTCGCAGCCCTGATGAACTTCTTTCAGTTGAATTGGTTCTAGGATTAAATCCGCTGGAAAAGGTGCCCGATGCCTTGTTGGTAATTGCTGATGCTTCAAATCTGGAAAGAAACTTGTACCTTGCAACTCAGGCTTTTGAAACCGGATTGCCTGTAATTTTGGCACTAAGCATGGTGGATCTTGCCAATGCTTCTGGGGTTAAGATTGATTTCAAGAAGCTTTCAGAAAAATTAGGAATACCTGTTATTGCGATCCATGCTTCAAAGCGCAAAGGCTTGGATGAGCTAAAAAATGCCATTATTTCATTACAAACTGAAAAGCGAATGCCCCCAGTGCCTGTGTTTTCGCAAGATGTGATCAGTAACAGAGCGAAAATCCTTGGCATTCTGGGTGATAAAGGTTCGCTGTTTCTTGCAGGGAGATTGCTCTTTGAAACTGATGGGTTCCTAGCCCAGCAACTTGAACAAAAATTATCTCTAAGCCTTACTCCTGCTATTTTAGAATCTAGGGCTGCCCTTAAATCACTTGGAATTAATCTGGTTAGCATTGAAGCTAAAAGCCGCTATGCCTGGATTCGCGAAATGGTGCAACCTTGCATAAGTAAACCTGAAGGCAGGGTGACTGGGTTTACAGATCGGGTGGACAGGATTCTTACGCACAAAGTCTTTGGCATGTTCTTTTTCTTTCTGATTATGTTTTCAATGTTTACAGCTTTATTCGTTCTGGCAAAACCATTGATGGAATGGATAGGCGAAGGAAAAAACCTTGTTGGGCAGGGGTTGGAAAGTGTTCTTCCTGATGGGATGTTGCGAAGCTTGTTAGTCGATGGGTTGCTGGAGGGCGTTGGGGGCGTCATGGTTTTTTTGCCTCAGATTGTTATCCTGTTTGGTTTTCTTTCTGTTCTTGAAGATTGTGGCTATATGGCGCGCGCTGCATTTTTAATGGATCGAGTGATGGCGAAGTGTGGGCTTAGTGGGAAATCTTTTATCCCGCTTCTTTCTTCCGTAGCTTGCGCTGTTCCTGGGGTGCTTGCAACCAGAGTCATTGAAGATAAAAGAGACAGGCTTGCGACTATTTTAGTTGCACCCTTGATGAGTTGCTCTGCGCGGCTGCCCGTTTATGTGCTTTTCATCGGTGCGTTTTTGACCGAGGGTTATGGTTGGTGGTTTCCTGGACTTGTGCTTTTTTTGATGTACGGGATTGGCTTTGTTACCGCGCCACTTGCTGCGATGCTATTTAAAAGCACAATATTAAAAGGGAAGGGGGCGCCATTTTTGATGGAGCTTCCTGTTTATAAAATGCCCTCTTTTTCAGTCGTTTTTTCGCGAATATATGAAGCTTCATTTTCGTTTTTGAAAAGAGCGGGTACTTTGATCGCTGCAACCATGGTGCTCATCTGGGCTGTTTTATATTTCCCTTATGTTTCTTCGACAGGTGAAAATTATCCCGAACGCATTGCTGCGACCGAAATTAAGGCGGAGCAAGATGCTCTTTTATTGGAATGGAAAAAGAATAGTTTTCTAGGCAGGGCAGGCCGATCCATCGAGCCAGTGGTCAAACCTCTAGGCTGGGATTGGCGCATAGGGGTTGCCACGCTTGCCAGTTTCCCCGCAAGGGAAGTTGTAGTAGGAACAATGAGTATTGTTTTTGGACTTGGAAAAGATGCGCAGGACGAACAACAACTTTTGGAAATTCTCCAGAAGGCGCGCTGGAATGATGATCCAGATCAACCTTTGTTATTTAATGTACCTTCTGCGCTTTCTTTGATGGTCTTTTTTGCACTTTGCTGCCAATGTGGTTCCACCCTGATGGTCATTAGGCAAGAAACAGGTACTTGGTTCTGGCCTGCTTTTACTTTTATCTACATGACGGGCCTTGCTTATATAGCAGCGTTGTTAACTTTTCAGGTTGGTATGCTATTCTTATAGAAGGCAATAAGTTCAGAGGTATTGCAATCATGGACTGGCAATCTGTCGCAGTAATGATCATCGTGGTTTTTTCTGCCTGCTATCTTGGTAGAAAGATGACGAGCAAATCCGGATGCACAGGCGGTTGCTGTGGCGCCAAGCCTGTGGAAAAACTTCGCTCGGAAGAATACTGGGTGGGAGAACTTAAACTTCGCTCAGGAATCAAAAGATAGAGCAGTTGGTTTAACTTGGGTTATTCACACCATATAAGTTGTTAGCGTTGAATGATATTTTAATTCAAAGTCGTCAAATCTCTGCATTGCGCCTTTACTGAAATCTTGATAGCCTCCCGTGGGAAATTCTGGCACGATGCCGGAAAATAGGTCGAATAATTACTATGGGGAAGGACTCCCATGCGTTGCTTGGTCACTGGTGCTGCTGGTTTTATTGGATCTAATCTTTGCGAACAACTTTTAGACTTAGGTCATGAAGTTGTTGGTTTAGATGCATTTATCCCTTACTACCCGCGCGAAATTAAACAAAATAACTTGATTGCTCTCAAAACAAGAAGCAACTTCACCTTCCATGAACTGGATTTGCGCGAAGACAATCTTGCTGATGTCACTAAAAATGTATCTGCTGTTTTTCATCTCGCAGCTATGGCCGGACTGGTCCTTAGCTGGAAAAATTTCAACCTCTATTCTTCTTGCAACTTGCTTGCAACCCAAAGGCTTCTCGATTCCTTGAGAAACACTGAGACATTGAAAAAATTTATTTATGTTTCAACTTCCTCTGTATATGGCAAGTTTAGCTCCGGCGATGAATCCATGCCTACCAAGCCTAGTTCGCCTTATGGTGTCACCAAGTTGGCTTCGGAAAATCTTTGTCATGCTTTTAGAGAAGAGTTCAATCTGCCTTTGTCCGTGCTAAGGTATTTCTCTGTGTATGGCCCAAGGCAGAGGCCCGACATGGGCTATAATATTTTCATCAAGGCAATGCTTAATGGTGAAACCATAACTGTTTATGGTGATGGCCAGCAATCGCGTGGCAATACTTATGTTTCTGATTGCGTTAATGCAACGATAGCTGCAATCAATTCGCCTGATGGCGATACGTACAACATAGGTGGTGGCGAAATAGCCTCGGTGTGGGAAATCATTGAAAGGCTTGAAAAAATTACAGGCTGTAAAGCCAAAGTTAAACTAGAGCAGGCTCGTGCTGGTGATCAGCGATCTACAGGCGCTGATATTTCCAAAGCGATCCGAGATTTTGGCTGGCAGCCTCAAGTATCTTTGGAAGAAGGATTGACCAGGCAGGTAGCTTGGCAAAAGTCTTTATTAATTCGAAAAGCTGCTTAAATTAAGATTCATATCCAATCCCTTTCAGTAGATCTTTTGTTAAAACAAAAGGCCTATTCGGTATTTTGTTCAAATCAAAAAGCGGCATTAAATCACGCAGGGTAACTGGCGTTGGTTTGTCCACCCAGCCACAAGAATATGCAATAAGCCCCAGTAAACTTTCGGGTTTCACGCCTTGATGCCGTAGGGCAGAAAGCCTTGTATCGCCATGCCTTTTTGCAAGCCGCTTACCATCTTCCCCTACAACAAGAGGCAGATGGATGAACGCTGGCGGGGTAAGATTTAAGCTTTGATAAAGCAGGATTTGTTTCGGCGTTGAAGAGATTAAATCATCGCCACGAACTACTTGATTGACTTTTTGAAATGCATCATCAACGACGACTGCAAGTTGGTATGCGGGCCACGATTGAGATAATGAATGTTCTGCTGCCATTCGCCAAACTACAAAATCATTTGCAAACTGTTTCGAAGGGCCGATTATTATGCCCTTAAATTGATCAATGAAATCTGGTTCTTTTGCAGGGCAGCGAAAGCGCCAGCAATAGTTTTTATCTAAAAGGCCAGAAGCATCGCAAGCAAAACGGTG
>CAXNFS010000270.1:0-4547 GCA_964201235.1 Gemmataceae bacterium
CCACCTTTGCCATCGGCCTTGCATTTAATCACGCCTCGGGGGCCATAGGTTTCAATGAATGTCTTGCCGTTGGGAAGTTTTAAATCACGAGGGTAATCACGGTTTTCTGGTTCTTCTTCAGCATTCAAATGATAAAGACTGCCATAGAATTCTTCAAAACCATGCATGGTAGGAAGATGCTCATCACGATCGACTAGATGATTTTTGCCAAACTGCCCGGTGGAATACCCGCTAGATTTAAGAACGGTAGCGATGGTTACATCGGATTTCTGCCAACCTTCCTTAGCCCCAGGCAAACCAACTTTAGTCATGCCTGTACGAACGGGTACATTACCACCAAGAAATGCAGCCCGGCCAGCGGTGCAACTTTGCTGCCCATAATAATCAGTAAACGAAAGGCCTTCCCTTGCAATGCGATCAATGTTTGGGGTCGTATAACCCATCATGCCACGGTTGTTATGGCTGATGTTCCATGTGCCTATATCATCGCCCCAGATAACAAGGATGTTTGGTTTTTTGCTTTCCTTGGTGGCCTTGGGTTTATCTGCATCGACTGCAGACTGGGGTGCAACTGCGAGTGCAAGCACTTTTTCTTTGGTAAGGTTTTCTGAACAACAACTAGCGTTGGTATTTATACTGTTGTCAACAGGAGCCGCAGTGGAAATCAAGCTTGTGGAAACTTTTCCTGATGCCACCGCCCAGCCAAGAAAAGCACCTACCACTAGGAATGCAAAGGAAGTAGGCATAAATCGGTTAAACATCGAATGCTCCGGAATCTAGGAGATACGCTTATTAATATTATCTCGATACTTATATCTTACGACTGATTGATATAATTGCCAAAGGATATTGCTTCTGGCCAAAACAATCTATTCATCCTCATCTTCATCCTCATCTTCATCCTCATCTTCATCCTCTTCTTCATCCTCTTCTTCTTCTTCTTCTTCTTCTTCTTCAGCGCGAAGATTAAGTTCACCATCTTTATCCATCACCCATTCTTCTTCGTTAATGCTAACACTGTGCCCAGTAGAACAATCGAGTTCCAGCCTTGATGCTATTTGTTTAGATGAAAGTACAGAGCTGGTTACGGAAAGATCGACTTCGCCAAAACCAATATGGCAATCAAACAGGGCCTCATCGATGTCATTATATGGGCCACCAAAATTACCATTGTCATCGTAAGACCAATATGAATCTAGACAATGTATAACACCAGCATTGCCCGTGTGCCCAGGCGATCCTCCATCATAGGAAACCGTATAAACTTCGTTTCCATTAGCCTCGATTAAAGATTGCAATGCAGATTGATCAAGTTCCATGAGTTCACTCCATTAATAACTGGACGAAATTCCAGCTCGATAAAATAGGCAGGTTAAGCAATTGACTGTGCCACCAAGTTACACAGAATCGTCTAAAGCTTATGTTCTCATGTTAATCTGCATCCATTTTGGTTCCAGCTTAGCAGCAAGAATTTAAACCCCCAATTATTAATCAAGTGTTGTAGTTGAAATTACCGATTATTATTTTAAATCGGGTTAGGTCGTTTATTAGGGTTTTAAAATGTGTTTTGTAATGCTCAAATTAATTAACTTCTCAAGATTATCATGGCTGCCCTACGGCGTCTTGATTGGAGTTCTGCTGTTTGGGAATATTTCCTCTGCTCGTGCGCAATTAACAGGCATCTCTGAAATCGGCCATAGTTATCAGGCGGATGCCCGTGGCGGAACTGAAACCTCGATCGGTGATACCGGTTTAGCCCACATCAGACAACCCGCATCTGCTGCAACGCAAGCATACGCAAAATTCGATTCCAAGATCAATTCAGTTTTCATCAATAATCAGTGGTCTGATATTAAAGATACAGGCAATTCGGATGTAAATTATGCGCTTTCCTATAACCTAGGCACAGTAATTCCGTTAAGTGAAGATTTTGGTTTGGGTTTGGCGTATGAGACTGGGAGCTATAACACCAAGTTTGCCAACCGGTATAATTTCCCAGATCTTACGAACCCTATGTTTAATTCCTTCTCTTACAGCACCCAGTCGATTTACGCTAATTTAGGTTACAAAGTAACGGACAAACTATTTGTTGGTGGCGGCCCTACCTTGCAAATCCTAGATCTGGGAATGAATTTGAATGCTGGCCCTGGCGTTTTGAATGTTCCAACTACCCAAGGGGTGGGTGGTGGGTTTCAACTAGGTGTGCTTTATCAAATCACTGAAATTTTCCGCCTAGGCGCTAGTTATGCTTCCTCCACTTATTATGGCAATATGAACTTCGGCGAGGCTGCTTATGTGGTTCCGGGTGTTAATCCCCTCACTGCGCCCCTTGGCATAGAATCTTTCACCACCCCGGGCCGTATTTCCTTTGGGGTTAGCGCAAAAGCCACCGAAAAAATGAAGGTTGCTGTCGAAGCGGGATACTTAAACTATGGCAGCAGCGTATTGGGCGGCATGAATTTCCAAGGGCTGATTAACAACAATCTTAATCTTGGTTTTCAAGATTTCTGGGTGTTAAACACGGGCATCGAGTATGAGTTTACAGAGCATATTAATGGTGCAATTGGCTATGTGTTCAATACTCAACCAATCAATGCATCAGAGATGGTGCCTATTGCTGCTTCTGTTGGTCAAAGCCAATTTACTTATGGCTTACGCTACAAAGGCGAAAGGTTTTGGGCGGGTTTTGCCCATATGATTACTCTAACTTCAGATTTGAGTTCGAATTCTTCAACTCATCGCGAACTTGGCCCTGATTATCAGCGCAGTACGGTAAGGCAAGCACTGCAAGGCCTTAGCTGTGGCGCTGGTTTCAAGTTCTAAAGTTAAATCATCAATCGGATTTCTAAAGCCCATTTTGTTTTCTTGAATTGCTCAAGGCCATGTACCACAGCATTTTTAAAGAGTGCAGCAATCAGAGTTAATGGGATTTCTTGGAAACAAAAAACTAAAGTAGTATAAAAAAATAAGGGGCCAATCGAAGATATGGCCCCCAAAGTTGTCTCTTAACTTTCTTTACTTTGTTGCTGGCTTTACGCTGATCAGCCGATCCTCTTGCGGAAATGTTGTCAACTCAAGTCCCTTGAAGTGCAATTCCTGTGGTACAGAGTTCGAGTGAAGTTGCAGACCAATCGGGCCTGCCTTTATGCGCTTGGGTTCGGGGTCGAACCAATCAACAACGGCGGTACCGTTAACTGCAAAGCGAACACGATTGCCCTGAGCCAAAATCTCCATGTCGTTCCAGTCGTGCTGCTTGCCAACTTTTTTGGCTGGGCCGCCGTCCACATTCAGGCCATTGCGGCCGAACAGGTCGTACATGCCCCAACCCGAAGGGAACATTACCAAATGGCCTGCGTAGGTGTACTTAGTACGGTCCTTCTCAGGTTCCTTGCTTACGCTTGGTCGGATTTCACCCCAGAAAGAAACTCCCGAATGCATCTCTGATTCCACCAGCTTCGCGGAAAATACCAAGCGGAAATCGGTGTACTTTTCCTTGGTCAGCAGGTAGGTGCTGAATTTGATGGGCTTGGTATTCTTGGCGACGATAACGCCATCTTTAACTGACCAGTGGTCTTCAAAGCCTTCCCAACCGGATAGATCTTTGCCGTTGAAAAGCTTAATCGTCTCGGACTTACCCTTGGCTGGGGGCACGACCGGCACCTTATCTTTGTCGGCGGCCGAGGCTGTATCATTATTAATGAAGAGCAAAACCAACAATCCAATTACAAACGCCTTTGCGAACAGCCATCGATTCATGTCTCATCTCCTAGGAAGTACATTAAAAGTATCTCAGAACAAACAAGGCTAACACGGACAGCACACCGAAGCAACACTCTACCGATAAGATAAAGAGGACATTCTATTGCTGCCTCTGTAAGTCAAAATCAATTCATCTACAGCTTAAGCGACAAAGGTGAGCGTTTTTTGATTGGATGTGCCCATGTGATTTCGCTTACTTCAGTTTTGAGTTCTAAAACAAAACACCTGATCACTTCTATTTAAAATGATCAGGCGCCTGTTTATATAACGAATCCTAAATCTGATTTCTACTTCTTCAAGTATTCAATCAAGAACGCGGTGCTTGTAGGCAGCTTTGTATTTGGCATGTCCTGATGTACCAAAACTACTTCCACACCTTCAGCTTTCAGTTTTTCTGCAAGCTTCACTCCCAGAATTGCAGAGTGCGTAGGATCTTTCTGATTGGTACCAACCACTGGAGGGGTTTCTTGTTTATTAAAGTAAAGCCCGATTGGTGGATCATTCTTGCTAACCAATGCATAGGGAGAATATTCATTAATCCACTTCATGATTTTTTCGCGGTTCTCCATCACAGCGGCAAGGCTGGGCATTCCAAAAGCGTGTGCGCCATAACCATAGTTGGGCATCCATTCTTTAAGTTCCTTGGGATCAAGCGAAGTCTGGGCACCATTAACTGCAGCACAATAAAGGCGGGTCGATTCGCGCGCAATCGGATCTGCACTATCGGGTTGTGCCATGTCTTCATGAAACGCTAACCAAAGTGAGGAGCAACCACCTGCAGAACCACC
>CAXNFS010000271.1:0-4538 GCA_964201235.1 Gemmataceae bacterium
GTTATCAACAGTACTGCTGATGAACTATCCGGGCAGTTTACCAAGGCCATCGCTGATGCTGCAGATGGTGCCGATATCAATGAAATTAGCAAAAATATCACACAGAAACTTGTGGATGCATTCATTGCTTCCATGGGCGGCGCGCTCAATCAGACTTTCATCATCCTTTGGCTCGATCCCGCAGACTTCAACTTCTCTGGCGCCGGAACTAATGTTGGTAACCAAGCTGGAAGTACTACCAATCAAGGTTCTTCTACCAGCCTTTCTACTAATGGTGCCCTTAATACCGTCATCGTTTCTGGCGCTCAAGCATCCCAGTACAGCTTAAATATGACAGGTGTAGGAAGTGGCCAGGTTCTTGCTGGGGCTACCATGGTTACCGCAAGCGGCCAAATTGTTAATCCTGTTGTTACTATCGGCGGTTCCAGCAGTGGTGGTATTGCTTCTTCCGATGCCGTACCTAAATCTGGTCTTAATATGGTTCTTGATTTTGGAACCAATACCGGAGGTGGTAACGGTGGTGGCAACGGCGGCGGCGGTAGTAACGGTGGTGACAACAGCGGTGGTGGTACTCAGGTAGGTGTTCTTCCGGGTAATGGTGGAAGTGCTGATTCATCGTCATCTTCTTCCTCCTCCAGTTCCAGTTCCAGTTCTTCTTCCAGCAGTGCTTCGGGCGGTGGTGGTAGCTTTGCTTCCCTCGTGAATGCGCTTGTTCAAGGTTCATCGGCGGTTACAGGAACAGGTTCAGGATCATTGCTTGAAAGCCTTGCTGCAATTGCTTTTGGTGGCGGTGGCACTGCTACCACAGTGAATGAAAAGCAGCTTGCAAAAGATTTAGGCGGAGATGGGCAGGGTGAAGGGTTGGAGTTGGATGAAAAAGATACTCCTGAGGCTAAAGCATTTTCTAGCTCGGATGTTATAAAAGCTACTGCATCACTTGTTTCAGTATCTTTTGCTGAGGCATATAAAGGCTCTGATCTTGCGATATTCAGTACTTTACAGGCTGAACAACAAGTGGTTTCTGAAATTGCAAATATCCTTGATAAAGTTCTGCCTATCCTTGTTCCCACGGAATTTGAAAACTCAGTTGAAAACATTCTGGTGCAAACCGAGAAAACATTGTTGGAAGAAGGTAAGGAAACTTTGACCAAGGTTGCCAACACTCTTACCGACTTGGTTCAGGCAAGGCTTAGTAAAAATATTCCTGCTGGTCAGCCTGCCAAAAACAAGGCTGATGCAAAAATTAGTAACTTTGAATTCGTAGCTGCAAACTTGGTCGAGGCCGCTAAAAACGAAGACGCTATTGAAGATAGTGGGTATTCGAGAGAAATTTGGTTCGAACAAGAATTGCCTGAAGGTTTTGAAGAGATGGTAAACTTCACCTCTGTAAATCGAAACAACCCTGAGGGGGCTTTATTGGGCTCGCCAATTGTTGTGGATGATCAAACTAATAAAGTCGCTGAAGTTGCTGGCCTAGTCGCTGGTGCTCTTCTTGCTCCTAGTTTCCTTAACGGTGCTTTGGATGGTAAGAAGACTCCTGCAATTGGAAAGCCAAAGCCGAGAAAACGAAAATCTTAAATCCTGCATCTTTCATGGAATGAATGTATTTAACTAATGTTGATTACATAAATTTCATTTTTGGATAGATCTTTGATCATATGCGATGGGGCATGTACCAGCGGGCCGATGTGATTTTCGATCTTAAAGTCATGATTCGGATTTTACTAGTAATATTCAGCTTAAAAATTTATCATGATGATAACTATCCTAGGAAATCATCATGCATTCTATTTCACGCCGTGAAGCGATTGCCTTATCTGGTCTTACCGTTGCGGGATTTTCTCAATCCCGGCCGCCATCCAAGTCGTTCGGCCAGGCCAAGGCCTGCATATTATTGTTTCCCTATGGTTCCCCACCTCAGCATGAGATGTTCGATCCCAAGCCGGATGCCCCGGTTGAAATTCAAGGCGAAATGAAATCCATTGCCACATGCATGCCGGGTGTCCGAATCGGAGAGGGGATTCCCGCACTTGCACCAATAATGGATAAGCTTGCCGTTATTCGTTCGGTTAATCATCCTTACCCTCAGCATGGGGTTGCGTACGCTGTTTCAGGAATTCCGACTTACACACCAGCACTAGAAGATAAGCCTCGCGATCCGCGCCACTGGCCATTTATTGGCTCTGTTGTAGATTACATCGGGCAACTTCGCTCTGGAGGTGCTATTCCCACGGTGCCGCGCAATATTGCACTGCCTTGGCTTCTTAATTCCAAAACCGATTTAAATGTTAGTGCTGGTCCCTATGCTGCATTTCTTGGGCAGGCGCATGATCCCGTCTGGACAGATTTTGATGGAGCGGGCACTAAAAATGCTCCCCGTTATACGGATGGACAGACCAAGGATTATTTAGACCCCTTTCAAGAAACCAGCTTAGGGGGCAAGTTTTGTATTTCTTCCCTTGGACAAAAAGTGGATGGTCTTTCCCCAGAACGATTGCGGGAAAGGCGTGACCTATTGCGCCGTATGGAATTGGCACCACCGCGATTGTTTGATAAACATCATGATCTTGCATTCTCTTTGCTAATGTCTGGGAAGACTCTCAACGCATTGGATCTTAGCCGTGAGTCTGTAATCTTGCGGGAAAAATATGGCTCTACGCTATTCGGGCAATCTTGTTTGGCAGCACGAAGGTTGGTAGAGGCCGGCAGTAAATTTGTGACTGTTTTCTGGGATGGTTTTGGCCAGTTTGCCAATTGTGGTTGGGATACCCACAACAACCACTATCCCCGCCTTAAGAATTATCTGCTACCTAGTTTCAATCAGGCGTATCCAACACTGATTCAAGATCTGGAATCAAGGGGTATGCTTGATTCTACTTTGGTCATGTGGTTAAGCGAACATGGTCGAACGCCTAAAATTGATAGCAAGCCCAAAGGTGCGGGCCGTCATCATTGGTCCCAGGCTTATTCGGTGGTTCTTGCAGGGGGTGGCGCTGCTAGGGGCAAGGTGATTGGTAGTACGGATAAGCATGCAGGCGAAGTTAAAGATACGCCGGTTTCCCCTAAAGACATTCTTGCCACAGCATTTTATCTGCTTGGTATCGATCCTGAAACAAGGGTTCCTGATACATTCGGCCGGCCAATGCCAATCGCAGGTGAGGGGATTGTTAGGCACGAACTACTTGCGTAACTTAATGTTTTTTATACCATGATGTTTGAATACGATGACAAAAAAGCAAAGCTAATTTCAAGAAGCACAATATCGAGTTTGAAACAGCACAACTACTTTGGAATGATACTTTTCTTCTTGAAATCCCAGCTAAAACATTGAATGAACCTCGTTTTCTTGTCATTGGATTGATTGGAAATGAACATTGGTCGGGTGTAATTACCTATCGGGAAAACAACATCCGGATTATTTCTGTACGCCGTTCACGCAGTGAGGAGATTGACTTGTATGAAGGCGAATGAATTTGATAAAAAATTTGATAGTGGAGCTGATATAGTCAGCAGTTTGGATCTATCGAAAGCAAAAAGACCCATGCTGGATCAAAAGCGGGTAAATGTTGATTTTCCATTATGGATGATTGAGTCAATGGATCGTGAAGCTAATCGATTGGGCGTCACCAGGCAATCGATCATCAAGATATGGTTGGCAGAACGCCTTGAGCAAATTAACCGTTAAACTTGGTCTTCCACTTCGTTCGTTAAAAGTAATCCATTAGTCGCAGATGCTTTAAATTCGACTTTTGTATTGAGCCTCGTAAGGTGCCTCTTTTTTTAGCTATCAGGTAAACTGCAACCTGCTTTATCCCCGTTAAGAAGCTTAATAACTCCTCCACCCGCCTTCGGCTGACTATTTACCAGGTGACATTCCGTTGCCAGCCATGGTAACCACCAATGGTCTCAAAAAATTATTCAGATCTTAAACAATCATATCAAGAATGTCTGGCGTGTCTTTTAAATGGGACTTTCGAATAAACCCATTCCATTGCTTCTGTTTTCCACATTTGTTGAAAAAGCTGATTGCTTTTATTTGTAAGGCAAAAGCTCTTGTTGCAATTCAGATACCGATTCAAACTCTGGGTCCTTGTGAATTAGCACTGCATCACATTGAAGCGCCGTAGCTGCTATCCAAGCATCTCCTAGCGACAATGGGAAACTAGCCTTCATTCGAGCAGCCAATTCAAGTAGCCCTGGCGTTTCATGCACCCATGTTATTGGCAATGCTTGACATGAGAAATAAGCCTTGTACCCTTCTGCTTCACCTTCGTTTTTCCAAACCCGGTAAAATAGTTCCATTAGTGACATGAAGCATCCAAAAACAACAACCTGCGCTTTGTTCGCTATGCTGGGTTCCAATGTCATAGCGAGAATCTCAGCAACGCGATCGCTTCCAGGTTCGTTATAATGCAAAGTCAACAACGCAGAAGTATCTAATACATAAGATGTCATGCCTTTTTGCCCCGCTTATTTTTTGACGGTTTTTCTTTGGCCAATTCCGTTTGCCTATCTGATTTTCTATCTTGAAGAAACTG
>CAXNFS010000272.1:0-4460 GCA_964201235.1 Gemmataceae bacterium
GAGAATCCTCCAAAAAGTAAGAACCTAATCCACTAAAATCATATTCGTGGAAGTATATATACAGTATTCTCTTCTACAGCAAAATATCATACAAGAAATTCTATGGTTTTTGAATATTTCTGGTAAAAATTTGGAATAACTTAAAGGAACCGGATATGAACCTCTTAACCACGCTTTCAAATTCATTGATGGAAGGCTTTTTTCCAAAGGGCTGGGATTTAGCCAAAATCGATGGTCTGGCAGAGGTATCTGGTGTTGAATTACATGCCAAAAAGAGCTGGTGGAACCCCGATTTTATTCCGGTTTCATGTCAAAACCTTTCGGATTTCGATGTTTTTATGGGGCATGAAATTGCTCTAGAAATATCGAATGCACGAAAAAACGGCCGTGATCTTGCTATGATTCTGCCAGTAGGCCCTATGGGAATGTACCGCTGGGCTGTTTATTTTTTAAGCCAATGGAATGTGGATTGCTCGCATGTTCATGGGTTTAACATGGACGAATGGTCCGATGCAGAAGGAAATACTCTGCCTTCTGATAATTCCGGGGCATTTCAGTTTGCAATGGAAAAAGCGTTTTACGGCCCTTTAGGGCACCTTACTGTTCCAAAAAATCAGCGAAACTTTGCTTTAAAAAACAACCTCCCATCCTATGCAGAAAAAATAAAGGCTTTAAAAACCAAGGGGGCAAAACTTGTCACGGTTTTTGGAATAGGCAGGGTTTGTCATATTGCGTTTTGGGAACCACATTTCGCCTCTGAATTTGATTCGGTTGAACATTGGAAGTTGCAAACTCACCGTTTAGGGGCAAAACTCCATCCTTTAACCATCGAACAAAATGCCTTGACCAGTTTTAAAAGTAGAACGACCTTAGTTCCAGCATTTGCCAATACGATTGGGCCTGGATTGTTTTTGCAGTCAGACAGCATCATTGGGGGCTGTGATGGAACTTTTGGCCGGGGAATGCAATGGCAGGGCCTTTCATTACGAATGAGCCTCCTACATGAACCAACACCATGGATCCCAAGTTCGTTTATGCCCACTTTGCCTGGGAAGTTGTTTTATTTAAGTGAATTATCAGAGCCATTGATTGCTGATTGTAATTAAATTGTTTTTAGAGCATCAAGAATAACTTGAACTGCAATGTCGATTTCATCGTTGTTTAGGGTTCGTAAATCTAAAACAATTTTGTCATCTTTTATTCGAGTAAATAGCGAAGGCTGAGAGGTTCTCAGCTTTTGTGATAAGGCTTGTGTATCAAGATGTGAAGATGAAAAGTCAACAACCCAAGTAGGCATTTGCTGATCTGGTAAAGTTCCGCCCCCTGCAAACCCTTCGCTTATTTTTGCCTGAATCTTATCGCAACAACCGATTTGTTTTAATTTGGATTCTAATTGAAGAGCCTTTTCATGTAGTTCGTCCATTGAAATGGAGAGCATTTTTAAGGTTGGAATTTTTTGGCTTACCGTGCTTGAATTAAGGTGAAGCAATAAGGTTTGTTCGAGTGCTGCGAGGTTCATTTTGTCGAGCCTAAAGGCCCGCATCAGAGGGTCGCTCTCGATTTTATTAATCCATTCTTTTTTGCCTGCGATAATCCCAGCTTGGGGCCCGCCTAGCAGTTTATCCCCGCTGAATAGAGTCAAATCCGCACCAAGTGCCATACTGGTAACAGGGTTTGGTTCTTCACCAAAACCTTTGCAGTTAAGCGGTACTACCGCACCGCTGCCAGCATCATCAATTACAGGTATATTGTGTTTTTTTCCCAGTTCAATTAGCTCTTCAATTGGTACAGATTCAGTGAAGCCATTGATTTTGTAATTACTGGTATGCACCCTTAACAAAGCGCCGGTGTTCGCCCCGATTGCAGCTTCGTAATCTTTGATTCGAGTGATATTGGTGGAACCAACCTCCTTCATGATTGCGTTGCTGACTTTCATAATTTCAGGAAGCCGGAAACTGCCACCGATTTCAATTAATTGGCCCCGGGAAATAATTACTTCTTTGTTTTCAGCAACAGCTTTTAAAACAATGATAGTTGCAGCTGCGCAATTATTTACAACCGTGGCTGATTCGCATTTAAGCAGCTTGCAAATCCATTCTCTTACAGAATCCTGCCTGGATGATCGCTTTCCCGTTTCAATATCTACTTCAAGATTGATATAACCCGCCGCAGCCATGTATGCAGCTTTAGCAGCTTCTTCCGCCATTGGCGAGCGACCAAGATTGGTGTGTAAAACAATGCCGGTCCCATTAATTACTTTTCTTAGTTTTGGTTTATAATGCGTAGCCAGTCGATTGCTAACCTCTATCCCAATGGATTCAGGCGAAGTTTCTAAATTTTGATTGCTGTCCTTGCTTAATAGACTTCGAAGTTCATCAAGATAATGCCTTATTTCTGCAACAACATTTTCTTAGCCAAGAGAAGGAATAAGCTCCTGAATCGCAGTTGTTTTAAGGATAACATGTACCGCAGGTAGACTTCGGAGGTTTTTATTGGTCATGATTTAAGTTTTCTTGCTGGCTATTAAGCTGCTTTAAGGGAAAGAACCTTAGGTCGCCTTCCCTTCTTGTTGTTCCGATCTTATCGAGATGTTCACAGAAAGGCACAGCATATTTTCGGGAAGTTTGTAACAAATCTCGTATTTCCCCAACAGTCAAGCCTTTTCCATTTTCAAGCGCGTTTGAAACTATGCGCCGCATTTCATGTTCGACCTCGTATTCGAGGTAAAGATTGTCTTGTAGGAAGACTAATTTGCCTTCGAGAACGCAAAGGTTGAAAAGTTCTTGCAATTGAATTTTTTGCCCTCCAAGGTGATTGATGAAATCTTCCATGGTTGGCGGAGCGAACTTTGCTTCTTGATAAGCGGTGTGAATTTTCTCGAGTAGTTTTCTTTGATTGTTTGATAACTTTGGTTTAAAAGCAGTGAGTCCAATCCGCCTTTTGTTTCCGGTCAGGATTTTTTGCTTGATCATCTGGTCAATTAAATCCTGAACTAATTGGTCGTCGCCTACGAAGGCTAATTCCATGGTGATGAATTGGCGTTCATGTGTAGATAATAACGGGTTTTCTAAATGGAGAGATTCAAGTATTGTGATGGTTTTTGTTTTTAAATCAGTGATTAATTGATTATCTATAAGCTTTTTTTTGCCCGTGGATGTATTGATTTCAAATAGCACCCCATCTGCCAATCCGGTATTTAATTGTTCTTTGATGGCGCTTGAATCAATACCGGTAAACAGGGGCAATGATTCTTCATTGATTCCTTTAAAACCTGCGAACCACGCCGCCGCTTTTAGTTTTGAAATATCTGGTCCTGATGCAAGATTATTTAGCATTTCAATGGAGTGCGAATGTCTCCTGCGAATTTTTCCTGCAAAGGGTTGAATGATGTTTCCACCACCAAGTGTTGCCGTGGCTGAACTATTCCGGATTACAAAGGGTTGTCCCCAAGAACCTGTTACTGGTTCTTTTAAAAACAATTGAGCAAGGCCGGGTTTTCCCGGTGCAATTGTATCATCCTCCAATATGGATAAGGTTCCAAGGATTTCAGAGGTTCCCAAATGCAATCTGACAGGCAATCGGTGCTTTAATGGCTTTTTTCTGTCCTTGGCGCAATGCAGTAAGACAGAAATAATTTTCGCTGGGAACAAAGATCCAGGCGTGGCAAGTTCTTGTCCCCTCACTACTTCATGATGGTCGATTCCAGCCAAATTGATTGCGCAACGCTGACCCTCTGATGATGATTTGACATTTTTTGCGTGAGATTGCAAAGAACGAACTCGGACCATTTTTTTTTGAGGGAAAAGTTCTAACTCATCCCCTTCATTCACTATGCCTGAATATACTGTTCCCGTTACAACTGCACCGTAGCCGTGAATTGCAAAGGACCGATCAATTGGCAGACGGAAAAATTGCTGCGTTTTTTTTGCTTCAATACCAGAGCAAATCTCAGCAATTTTGTCCTTAAGTTCTGTTATTCCCTTCCCCGTAGTAGCTGATGTTTGAATTATCGGGGCGTTTTCAAAGAATGACCCCTCGAGCAGTTCGCGGATTTCCATTTCCACGACCTCGAGCGTGTCTGAATCACCAAGATCACATTTGGTTAAAGCTACAATCGCATGTTTGATTTTTAAAAATTTAAGTATTTCTAAATGTTCTCTTGTTTGAGGCATCACGGAATCGTCTGCTGCAATAATAATAAGAGCGATATCAAAGCCAGTGGCCCCAGCAAGCATATTCTTGATGAACTTTTCGTGCCCAGGAACATCTACAATTCCAATCCGGAAGCCTGGCAAATCAAGATTTGCAAAACCCAGATCAATGGTAATGCCCCGAGCTTTTTCTTCAGGTAATCGATCGCAATCAACCCCTGTAAGTGCTTTTACAAGGCTTGTTTTTCCATGGTCAATGTGGCCTGCTGTCCCAAGAATTAGATCTCTCTTTAGCATCCTTTTCCTTAA
>CAXNFS010000273.1:0-4454 GCA_964201235.1 Gemmataceae bacterium
GAGGAAGCATTTGTCATTCTTGGTGCGATATTCGTATTTGTAAAGAACTTCGAGTATGGCTTTAGAGGAGTCGAAGCCTTGTTTTTTGTGCCAGGATGGGGCTTTGATTTCAGGATAGATGCCAACATTTTTTCTGGTGCTTTTATTCAAACCCTGCACCAGTTGGATTTCTTCTTCCAAGGTGGGGATTTGAAACGAAGATTGGCCGATTGGAAAGCGGGAAGGGTAGATTGCCTTGCCTGTTTTGGGGCTGAACCGTTCTGTAACTTCTAGTTGTTTTAATTCCTTTAGGGTGAAATCGAGGGCGTAAAACCTGCCATCAGCACGCTTGCGATCAGGAAAAACCCGGGCGATGTTTGTCACGGTATCCAGATGAATATCATGCAAAACCACGGGAATGCCATCCTTGCTTAGTACAACATCCGGCTCGATATAATCTGCGCCCATGGCATGGGCCATCGCTGCAGCCTCTAGGGTGTGCTCGGGAAGGTAGCCGCTGGCGCCACGATGCGCAATAATGAGCTTCTCACCAGCAATGGCGTGCATGCCAAAGACAAAGATGCTAATCAATAAAAGTGTGTTTTTTATCATGGTTGTTTGTAGATGGTACCAGATTTCATTACCAATTTAACTTTACGAACATCTTTTATTTCTTTTGAGGGGTCGCCCTCGAATGCTACCAAATCTGCAATCATGCCTTCTTTCACTATGCCCACTTTGTTTTGCAGGTCCAGTAATTTGCTGGCATCAGAGGTTGCACAGCGAAGGGCTTGCAGGGGAGTCATGCCATATTTTACCAGCATTTCAAGTTCCTGATAGCCCTGCCCATGGGGAAATACCCCGATGTCGCTGCCGTTTCCTATTAACACTCCCGATTCCAATGCCGCCTTGAAACTTTCCTTTTTGGAGACAAGCGCTGCGGGCAATGGGGAGTTGAACTTCCAGCCTTCATAACGGGCGTAGGCTTCCGCAGTTGCGAGGGTGGGGCAGTAGCCTATTTTCTTTTGTGCCATCAAACGAAAAACTTCGATATCGCCTGCATCGCCATGCTCGATGGTGGCAACACCTGCGAGGGCGGCTCGTTTCATTCCCTCTTTCGATTGGGCATGTGCTGCAACTTTGACACCAGCATCTGCAGCGGTTGCCACCACGAGTTTTAATTCTTCGATTGAGAAGGCGGGCTTTGGGTTTGGCCCTAAGCCATGGGGTGTATCTGCGTAGATTTTAATCCAATCAGCACCTTCGCGAATCTGCCTACGAACTAGGGTGCGTAGATTCTCGCCATCGGCTTCATCGGCGCCTTGGGGGATGCGCCATTCGGGGGCGAAGTTTCTGGGGGCGTAGCTTCCCGTTGCAACAATGGCACGGGTGGTTACCAATAATCTTGGGCCGGGAATAATTCCCTTTTCAATTGCAGATTTGATGCCTACATCAGCAAGGTGGGCGCCTTCAGTGCCGAGATCTCGCAGCGTGGTAAAACCACTTAGTAAATTGGCACGGGCGTGGACGGTGGCCCTGCTAATGCGTTCTGCAAGTGGCTCTTTCGATACCTGTTCTTCCCATTTTGCCTCATCGTATGGGTGTAATAATAGGTGGGAATGAGCATCGATCAACCCTGGTGTTAGGGTGGAGCCTGGTAGAAGAAGAATCTGGGCATTGGTTGGCGGTTTAAAGCTGGTTTTTGGGCCTGCAAAGAGTATTTTTTCGCCTTGGATTACGACGATCCATCCTGCATGAATCGAAGAAACGCCATCAAAAACGCGGTCTGGTTCTAAAACGGTTACAGGATTTGCATGCAGGGCGAGAATAGAGAAAAAAATTAGGGATAGCATGATTGAAACCTTTTAAAAAACCACGGTATAATGTAACATAGTAATGTTATTCTGAGTTATGCAGTAAGTTACATCGCTGTTTAAATGGTAACCAATAATCTGTGATTAATAAAGTTATTATAAAGGGTCGAACGAATGAGAATTCTTTTTGCGATTGTAAGTATGGTTGGTTTGGCGCTTGGGATGTCGGTTATTTTAGCGCAGGAAAAGAAGGAGCAAAATGTTCCGGAACAAAACGTTTCGAATCAAACGCTTTCCGCCCTCATCAAGTTAAATAAAAAAATTGAGAACATTACTTTTGTTAGTGTTACAGGGGAGAAAAAAACAATTGAGGAACTAAGGGGCGCGAATGCCACCATTGTTGCTTTTCTGAATTTTCAGTGCCCAATATCCAACAATCAAACGCCTGAATTGATCGAGTTAGCCGAAAAATATAAGGAAAAGAAGGTTAACTTTATCGGGGTATGCTGCGATGTGGAGTCGCCTAAGGAGTTGGCAAATCATATTCAAGAATTCAAAATCAACTTCCCCGTCTTTTATGATCCCGAGCATTTTGTATCAACTCAATTTCTTGCAGACATCACGCCACAAGTTTACTTGATCGATAGTGCAATGACGCTTCGTTATTTTGGCAGGATAAATGATCAACATGAAGATCGTGCAACTCGGAATTTGATTATAAAAAACCATGACCTTAAAGAAGCGTTGAGCAATGTGCTTGCAAATAAGGAAGTATTAATCCAATACACGCAACCAGTGGGTTGCCCGCTTGATAGGGTTAAAAAACCCTTGGTTGAAGATGGCAAAGTTACTTTTTACCGTGATGTATTACCGATCCTCCAGAAGAACTGTCAGGAATGCCACAGGCCGGGTGAAGCGGGCCCTTTCCCGTTGTTGACATTCAAGGACGCCTACAATTGGGCTGAATTAATTCAAGAGAATGTGGTTTCGGGAGTGATGCCGCCATGGAAGCCAACAACAAAAAGCATTCCCTTAAGGCATGATCCCCGCATGAGTAAGCAGGAAATTGAAACCATCAACAAGTGGGTTGAGGGTGGAAGTGCCATGGGTGATAAAAAAGATGTTCCACCACCAGCCAAGTTTAGATCTTCTAAAGAATGGGATGATGACAACCCACCTGATATTATTCTCGAATCTCCAGGAGATTTTCATCTCGGGCCCTTGGGTGAGGATCATTATCGTACGATCGTGATGTCGCTAAACAACAAGGAAGAACTGTTTATAAGAAAAACACAGTTTATTCCTGGTAACCCCAAGATTGTTCATCACTCCTTGTACTTTTATGATGGCACGGGGATGTTGATGGATGCGCAAAAAAAACTAGGCAATTCGACCCCGCCCGCAAACGGGATTGGCGATTGGGGCCCCGGATATAACTCCGGTATGGGGCTTGGATTTATCCCCGATCCTTCGAAGGTGAAACGCAATCAGGATAATCCAGGCTCTGGCCTTGGTGGCTGGGTTCCTGCAGTTGATCCTATTACTGCCCCTCCAGATACTGCTTATATCCTGCCGCCCCAATGTGATATCTTCATGCAGATGCATTTCCATCGCAATGGCAAGCAAGAGGTGGATCGTTCTAAACTAGGCTTGTGGCTGACAAAAAAACCGCCTACCAAATTCATCAAGAGTTATCTGGTGGATACCACTTTTACCATCATTCCTGCGGGGGTTAAAAAGTATAAAGCCACCGGCTCTGTAGTTCTAAATGAAGATATTAAGCTTTTTACTTTTTCACCCCATGCCCACAGGCTTGCAACGGAATCACGACTTTACTATTCACTTCCCGGTTCGACGGAAAAGGTTCTATTATTTGAAATCAAGAACTGGGATTTCAACTGGCAGCAACGCTATTATCCAATTGAATATGTTGCGTTACCCAAAGGGACTACGATTCATAACGAATGGATTTTTGATAATTCTTCCAGCAATCCCCAGAACCCTTTCCACCCTGCGAAAACTGTTTTCCTGGGCGAGAATACTACCGACGAAATGGGTTTCTACATTATTGCAGGCGTGGTTGATGTAAGGGAAAAAGTTGTTCCTACGCAAATGCTTAATTACTTCGAAAGGCTACTCAAAGCCGAGGCTCTGAAAAAGATATCCGGTGCTAACTAAGCTGCGCCCTCTGATTACTTGTTTGATTCCTAGTTAACTAGATCAAACAAGTTCGGGAAGTGCCTTCCATTCATCCACCAGATAATGCGGCCTGCCTGCGTAATCGTTGAGTGCGGTGGTATGAGGGTTGATGCCAAAGTGCTGATAAAGGCTGGCATGAACCTCGCCGAAATGAATAGGTCGGGAAGCAATGCTGCCCCCATCTCGATCGGTTGAACCAATCACCTGACCACTGCGGAAGCCGCCCCCCGCCAGTAGCGCACCACCAACCTGTGGCCAATGATCACGGCCAGCATCCTTGTTAATTCGTGGCGTTCTGCCAAACTCGCCCCAGGCAACAACAGCAACATCTTTATCCAACCCTCGTTGATGCAGATCTGTAATCAGGCAATGCATCGCATGATCAAACATGGGGAAGTGGGTGTTTTTACATTCGCTGAAGTTGTTGCTATGGAAATCCCAACGGCCAAAATTAAGAGTCAC
>CAXNFS010000274.1:0-4450 GCA_964201235.1 Gemmataceae bacterium
TTGGGGGCGGCCGGAGTTAACATCGAAAGCATTGAAGCTGAAAGCGTCGATGCAACTGCGGTCATAACCTTGATCGTGGACAAATACGATGAGGCACTGAGAGCATTAACAGTTAGCCCGTTTAATGCCATCAGCGAAGATGCAATGGTGGTGCGCGTTCCAGATAAGCCAGGGGAATTGGCTTTGCTAATGAAACGCTTCAAGGATGCCAACATTAGTTTGCGAAGCTTGGTGATTTTAAAGCATGATGCGGGTTATGCCTTCGTGGCGCTTTCAACCCATAACACTTTGGAATCGCAAAACTTGGTGCGGGATATCTTGGTCGGTTAGCCCGGCATTAGGCGTTCATCTTTTTTATGAAGCGGATGTTGATCCTTAGTGCCATCCACAAAACAAGCAACCCACTCTGCCAACCTTTTTCCCAACCTTCTGCAAGCTTCTTGGGTTTCTTCACCGCGAGGTTCGCGCACGGAAACCGCACCATAATGAAGTGTCATCAACTTGCTTACATAATCGGTAACGCCAAACACCAAGAACCCAAAATTCATCAAGACCATTAGGATGGATTGGCATGCAATCTCGCTGCCACCCGCCGAACCACCAGATGAAGAAAATGCGCAAGCTATTTTCCCATCCACTTTCATCCATTGTCCCGCCATGGTTTCATCCCAGAACCGTTTCATCTTCCAAGAAAGCAATCCCATGTTAGTTGGGCTTCCCACAGCAATACCATCACACCAGATCACATCTTCTGCTTTGGCCTCATCAATTTTGATCACCCTAATTTCCATATTAGGAATAGATCGCGCACCTTCTGCGATCAATTCCGCCATCTTGGTGGTGTTGCCACTCATGGAATCATAAAGCACGAGTATTTTTCCCATATGCTCACCCTCATCCTTCATTGGTTGAAAATTGACCTATGGAATTAGTGTATCAAGAAATACCGTAGCTGATTAATTCCTTTACTTGAACTTAATTCTTAGTTGATTCTCTTAGAAATATGGTTAGTCTACATTAACTTTTCTAGGAGAACAGCATGCAGAAGAACTTGTTAAAATTAGCTTTGATTGTGTCCTTTGGATCGGTAATTGTTGCGAACGCATCAGCACAAGGGCCCTATGATTGGGGTCAATGGCGTGGCCCCCAACGCGATGGCATTTGCAAGGAAACCGGACTTCTGCAAACTTGGCCAAAAGAAGGCCCGGCTCTCGTTTGGAAAACTGCTGGCATCGGAGGTGGATACAGCACACCATCCGTCGCCAATGGCAAAATCTTCGGCATGAGCTACCAAGCCGATAACGAAACCGTTTGGGCACTTGATGAAAAGAATGGCACTAAAATCTGGGAAACCAAAATCGCAGTCAAAGGCAAGGTTGGATACAACGAAGGATCCCGCTGCACCCCCACCGTTGATGGCAAAAATCTTTATGTCGTCGGTGTCTCCGGCGATGTTGTATGCCTAGAATCTAATTCAGGAAAAATACTCTGGCAGAAAAACTTCGCCAAGGATTTCAAAGGCAAGATGATGTCGGGTTGGGGCTTCTCCGAATCTCCGCTCATTGATGGCGATATGGTTATTGTAACTCCAGGCGCTGATGATGCTACTCTTGTTGCACTTGATAAAAACACAGGCAAGACAATCTGGGCTTCCAAAATTGATGCAGGCGGCGGTGCAGGTTACGCTTCAGTTGTTATTTCTGAAGCGGGCGGTATCAAACAATACATCACTTGGCTTGGCAAATGTATCGTTGGCGTTAATGCAAAGGATGGCAAGTTCCTTTGGCGCTACGGAGCCAACGCAAACGGTACTGCAAATATCCCCACCGCAATTGTCAAAGATGATCTAGTTTTCTGCTCCACCGGCTATGGCAAAGGAACAGCACTTGTTCGACTTATTCCTGATGGCAAGGGTGGCATCGAAGCCAAGGAAGTTTATTATCTGAAGGAACAGAGCAAGGATATTCAAAACCATCATGGTGGTATGGTTCTTCTTGGCGACCATGTTTATTTTGGCACGGGCCATAACAGTGGCGTACCCTGCTGCTTGGAAATGGCTACAGGCAAAGTTGTTTGGAAGGAAGAAAAACGACCAGGTTCTGGCTCTGCTGGTGTTCTCTATGCGGATGGAAGACTTTATTTCCGCAATCAGGATGCAACTATGAACCTACTTGAAGCAACTCCCAAAGGCTACAATTTGCTTGGTTCATTCAAGCTTGCAGAACCCAGTGCTAAAGCTAGCTGGCCTCATCCAGTGATTGCAAACGGTCGTCTTATCATTCGCGATCAAGATAAAATCTTTAGCTATTCTGTCAAAGCTGCCCAGTAATAACTTTGCTTGATTTGAAGTCCATGGACTTATGCCCATGGACTTTTTCATTTCTTATAAGAAACCTCTTTATGGCTGATTCAATTTATGATGTCATCGTAATTGGCTTGGGTGGCATGGGTAGCTCTGCTGCAATGCAGCTTGCCCTTTCCGGCCTTAAAGTTCTAGGGCTAGAACAATTCGAACCCAATCATGAACTAGGTAGCTCGCATGGTAGAACCCGTGCTATCAGGCTTGCCTATTACGAAAACCCTAATTATGTCCCCTTGCTTAAACGCGCTTATCATCTTTGGCACGATCTCGAATGGCGCGTGGGCGAAACACTGCTTGAAGAATGTGGCTGCCTAAGCGTGGCTTATCCCAATCATGAAGTCATACAAGGAATCATTGCGAGTTCCGCGCTTCATTCCCTCGATGTTGATTTTTTATCTCATGCACAGCTTGCAGAAAAGTATGGGTTTCTCAATCTTCCTGAAAACTATGTTGGAGCCTACGAAAAACTAGGTGGGTATCTTTGGGTTGATCGTTGTGTACAGGCTTTTCAAAAAATCGCCCGCAATAACAATACTGATCTCCTTTTCGAAACCCCTGTTACTTCTATTCGAAATGTTGGTACGGATATCGAGGTGGATACCCCCAAGGGAAAATATCTGGCTCGGAAAGTGGTTATCACTGCGGGCCCTTGGGCTGCAAATTTTCTAGGCACTTCAGGCAAATGTTTAAGCCTCATGAGGCAAACCACCCATTGGTTCATGCCTGAAAAACCACAGGATTTCTTCAGAGACAAAGTACCCGTCTTCATGGTTGCTGACCAAGAAGGCTTCTTTTATGGATTCCCCATGGTCGACCCGGAAGGGGTCAAAATTGCCAGACATTACGGTCAAGTAGAAGTTCATCAACCTTCTGAAATTATGCGAAAGATACTTCCAGAAGATGATGCAGCACTCCGGGTGTTTTTGAATCGCAGGATTCCAACACTGGCAAAATCGCATTCCCCACTTGCAAAAAACTGTATTTATACACTCTCTCCAGATAGGCATTTCATGGTGGGCCCGCTTCCAGAAAACCCAAATATCATCGTGGGCGCTGGGTTTTCTGGCCATGGATTTAAATTCGCTTCCGTCGTGGGCGAAATATTAAGTCAGCTTGTTTGCAATCAACCTGTCAACCTGAACATTGAATTTTTAAACTTAGGGCGTTTCCTCAATGACAGCGACAGGTAATGAAATTATCATAAGACCGTTGTTTGATTTAACTTTATGAAAGGGATGATTATGAAAAGTTGGAAAATGCTTGCGTTCGTGTTGTGTGCAATTTTTGGTGCTAATGCTTCTACACTCTTGGCTCAGGAAAAATCGGCTTTCGCATCCGCCACCATTGATCTTGGGGTTGTGGTAACAGATATCGAAAAAGCTGCAAAATTTTACACCGAGGCAATCGGGTTTAAAGAACTCAAGGGATTTAATGTCCCTGCTGATTTCGCAGCCGATGCTGGCCTTACTGCCAAAAAAGCCTTGAGCATTCGGGTATTTGTTCTGGGCGAAGGGCCAGGTGCCACCAAGCTTAAACTCATGCAGATTGAAGGAGTCAAACCCAAAAAATCGGAAAACGAATTCATTCATTCCCAAACTGGATTTCGCTATCTAACCATCATCATCAATGACACCACTGCGGCAATGGAACAACTGAAAAAAGCAGGGGTCAAACCAATTGCTAAAACCCCCGTCATGATTCCTGAGACAATTGCCAAGGATCTTTATTTGACGATTGTACAAGATCCAGATGGCAATTTGGTCGAACTGGTCGGGCCCAAAAAGTAAAGCTGATTAAAACTAAAAGGACACATGAAATGTTTCATGTGTCCTTTTTTATTGAATGATAAGAAAGATTATAAAGCAAACTCTTGAAGTTCTTCAAGGCTTGCAAATTCCAAAGTGGAAATGTGAGTTGCGTTCAGATTCACCTTTGGGGCAAACCCTGCATCGTAAGCTTCTTTCCAACGCGATGCGCAAAGGCACCAGCAATCACCTGGTTTTAAACCGGGGAAAGCCCAATCAGGTACAGGGGTAGAAAGATCATTGCCTCTCTCCTTACTGAATTTCAAAAATTCTGCAGTCGCTT
>CAXNFS010000275.1:0-4431 GCA_964201235.1 Gemmataceae bacterium
CAAGTTGCAACGGTGATACCGTATTTCGAAAGATTTTTGAAGTCGTTTCCCACCGTAGAGGCGCTTGCTGCTGCAGATGAACAAGAGGTATTGAAGCTTTGGCAGGGCCTTGGTTATTACAGGCGCGCAAGGCACATGCACCAAGCCGCTAAAATGATCATTGCAGATTATGCAGGGGTTTTCCCTGATACACCTGAAGCTCTTTCTTGTTTACCTGGTTTGGGTCGGTACACTCGAAACGCAGTTTTATCTCAAGCCTTTGATACTAAGTTGCCCATTCTTGAAGCCAACACCAAGCGTGTGTTGGCCAGGCTTTTCGCTTTATTACACGATGTGGATTCTTCTTTGGGGAATAAGTTCCTTTGGGAAGCTGCAGAGGAAATATTGCCTGAAAAAGATATCGGAGAATTTAATCAAGCGATGATGGAAGTGGGTTCCTTGGTTTGCACGGTGACTAACCCCAAGTGCAATTCGTGTCCTCTTTCCCCTTTTTGCATTGCCAAGCGAAGCGATCTTGTAACAGAATTACCGATCAAGAAGAAAAAAGTTGTGGTGACACAGGTGCAAGAATTGGCCACGGTGTTGGTCAACAAGAAGAGGATTCTGTTGGGTAAAAGGCCTGTTGGGCAACGCTGGGCGGGTTTATGGGAGGTGCCTCATGATACCCCGGAGGAAGGCGAGAATGAAGCCAAAGCGTTGGAAATTATTTCCCGTAAGTATGTATCAGTGGTTTCAAAAAAGTTTCGTGAGATTGGCAAAGTGATTCATCCAGTGACACGATTTAAAATAACGGTAAGAGTTTTTATGGGTGAGGTTTCTGGAAAAGGGGCATCTGATTATTACGAAGTGTTGGCTTGGGTTCCTTTAAGCGATTTGGATAAGTACCCGAAAAGTTCGCCACAATCGAAAATGATAGCGATGGCGGTAAAAGCATTAGCATAAAAAATAAATGAGTTTGGATCATAAAAAGGGGACAGAATGAATAGTAAATATTGGGTGGTTGGGATGCTGTTGTTGGCGGGTTGTGCTGAGGAGCCGAAGGTTTTGACTGTTGGGGTGCAGGTTGGAAACATTGCGCCAGAAATCAAGGCGGAAGATGCTTCGGGTGTGAAAATGGAATTGAGCCAGTACAGGGGCAAGGTGGTGCTGTTAAGTTTTTGGGCATCTTGGTGCGGGCCGTGCAAAGCGCTTTTGCCTTACGAAAAACAGTTGGCCAAGCAATTTGAAGGTAAGCCTTTTGTATTATTGGGTGTTAATTCCGACATAGATAAAACTGCATTGGTGAAAGCCCAGCAGCAGTTTGGCATGACATGGCCTTCATTCTGGGATGGGTTGGGCAGTATTAATCGGGAATGGGATATTGAATTTCTTCCCATGCTTATTCTGATTGATGAGCGGGGGATCATCCGTTTCAATTCAAAAACTATCATGGATGACATTAAATCGCTAAAAGATCTAGCGGATAAGATAGAGCGGGAAATTCAAAAAGTATTGAATAAAGTTGTGGTAGAAAAAAAATGATGGAGCGCCTTTCGGGATAGGCGCTCCATCTTGCGGGAATGATTTGTTATTGCACAATCTATTTGATTAAGAATTCAATGCTCACATTGTTTTCTGCAATTTCGGGCATGCTAAACAGGGTTTTAGCCAAGTCTTCCTGCTTGCTTCCTTGAGCTACATCGATCAAAAGCACCCTAGACCCATCTGGCTTTTCAATTACTTGAATTGATGAAGCTTTTTTGCCACAGGCTTGCTCAATCTGTTTCTTTAATATTGTTAATGCCATTTGCTTATTAGCTTTAGGTGCAGATGTATCTTCATCGGAATCAAAAGTAATGGAGCCTGTTGCAACATTGGGCTTTGTGGAGGATTCCGCTTTTTTGCTTGCAGTAGTTGCTGGTACGGTTTTACTATTATTATTAGAAACGGTGGAGGCTTGGACTTCTGACTTCGCAATCACTTTTGTAGTATTTGGGGTTGGTTCCTTTTTTACCAAAGCTTGTGATGCTACAGATGTGCTTTGTTTGACCTCTGCTATTTTATCTTGTTTTGCTGCAGGCTTACCAGCAATGTTGGTTGCTTTTTCAGTTAACATCTTTTCATTAGTAACGGGCTTAGCCTGAGTTCTTGTTGCAAGGTAAGGCCTGCTATAATCGCCATCTTTATCTGAGTTTGTTGCATATCGGGCTGGGATTTTTTCTGCAAGTAAAGGTTTTTTGGTTTCAGTTGCGGGTGCATCCACTTTCACCGAAGGAAAACCAAGCATATCGGATTTTACAATCGCAGAACCCTTTGGATCATGGGCTGGTATGAATGTCCTGGCAGCGGACTTTGTCACTGTATCCACTTTGACTTTAATGGTTTCATTTTCAACTAGTACTTTGGGTGTAGCTAGCACTTTAGGTGTAGCTAGCACTTTAGGTGTAGCTAGTTCTTTTTTATCTGCAAGCTTTGGCAATTCCTTCTTAGGCGTTACTGGTATAGCTTGCTTTACTACGGGAATATCTTTTTTAATTACAGGGGTAGAGTCAGTTGTTTCTGGTTTTTCTGGTTTCTTATTAAGGTTCGGGAAGCTTGGGAAAACTTCTGTTTTTTCTTTGGTTGTGCTTGTTGTTTTAGCTTCAACTGTTTTGGTGACTGGTTTTGCTTTATCTTCAGTTGCAGCTTTTTTTGCAGTGCTTTCTGCAGGTTTTACTGGTTCCTTCTTTTGAATTTGTTCACTCTTCTTCGAGTTCCAATCCATCGGAAGTTTTGGTATCGAGAATACATCCACAGTTTTTTCTGGAGTGGGTAAAGGCTTTGCAACGGGAGTTACAGGAACCAGACTTTCTGGAAGAACCTTAGGCCTTTGCTCTTTGCTGTCCGTGGTTTTTGGTGATTGCACGATATTTTGGGTAGGAACAATTGCGGGTGCAATTTTATCAGCAGGCTTCGTTGATACGATTGCCTGCGTGATTTCTTTGCTGGTTGTTGTAGTTGGCGTTAATTGAATTGCTTGGGTAGGAGTTGTGGTTTGATCTTTGCCTACAATCCACTTGGTACCATCTTTATTTACCATCGTCACTGTTTCATTTCCCATACGCATGGGTTGAACGGTCATTTTATTGACGACTCTTTGGCAACCTGTAACTTTATGAAGTCGTTTGCTGATTTCGAGTTTGTCTTCGAGGGTAACTACGGGGCCGGATACGATGATCGAACCATCTGCAGAAACAGCGGTTGATAGTTTTGGGTAGGCGGTTTGAAATTCGGTACTGACCACTTTATTGGTGTTGGCCTGAAGTGTTTCCACAGGAACTTTTGTGGTTTTGTTAAAAGAAACGGGCCAGATTCTGATATCACTGATCACTTTGCAAGTTGTAAGCCTGCTTGCAAGAGCAACAGCATTATTCGCAACAGTGTTATTGCTCACATTGCCACTGAGAGTTATTTTGCCATTTTTAACCGAGGGAGAGATATCCGTTGTAGAAATCGATGGATCAGCGAGGAATTCAATGTGAATGCGCATAGATTCTGCAAGTGCGATAGAATCTTCAGGTTTGTTCTCTGTAGCAGATTTTCCTGCAGCAGACTTTGCAGAGGCGATGATAACGCCAGGCTTGGTTTGTTCTGCTGCATTTGTTAAACTAATAACAGAAAACCCTGTAAGGATTCCGAAAGCACTCAAAGTTAAAAGTCTTTGCGCTGATAATTTCCATTGCTTGCGCATGATGTCTGTCTCTCCAAAAGTTCGCTGATTTCGAATCCTAGGTTTAGTATCCAGCCAGATCTTTGGTGAAAGATTTCTGGAGTTCAGGGGTTCCTGCATAAAGGTGCAAGTGATCCTTGTCGATGTACACAACTTGAATTCTGGGGCGCTTGATTTTCACAGGAAACGGATAACCAGATTAAATGACTTCGGGGTAATAGATGGTTGCTTTCCAATGGCAGTGATGAAGTTGTGCGGGTCCAACTAGTGGGAAGAATCTTGGTGGATCAATTTTATCCACAAGCCTTTCGGTCACAATTTGAACATCATCCCTGTGCTCTTCATACACATAAGGGAAGCCTCGTGCCATGTGTGGCATAGCCCTGATGACTTGTGCATCGTCTGGTGCATCTTCGCAAAGAGGAGGCGCAGCGCCTTCTTTGATTGGAGGCATAATCGGTGTTCGGTGATCATTCCGATGGGTGTATTTTTCTTCCATGCGCTCAGTAACCCATGGGGGCACAGGCGTTGGGGTGAAAATCCCCATGGAAAAAGGCATGCAGCCTGTAACGCTTAAAGATAAGGCAGCGATTAACCCGCCTACAATGTGTTTTTTTCTGGTTTTCATATCGGACACCTTTCTACAACTTAAACGCACCCGGGTTTCCCGTTCCCGCTTAAAACCATTTCTCTTCAATCGAGGTAATGGCATGGAGTATCTGCAAGGTTTTTATCGACGTAAC
>CAXNFS010000276.1:0-4428 GCA_964201235.1 Gemmataceae bacterium
TGTTTTATAAAGCGGTCTTGTTCAATAATGTTGATTCATCAAATTAACAAAGGACCAATTTTCAATAATATAGAGGTAAGGTAACTTACATTCTTTTAAGGTCTAGAATTAACTTACCTAATTTTAACAGAGATTCTAGTAAATTTGGCATGCTGAACGATTTTTTTTGGGGATCAGACCTTTTTAATGTGCTGTTTCAGACCAACCTTTTTTGGACTGCTGCATGGAACTTGCCCGAAATCTAAAAGTCGAAAGCGTAATCAGGCTTAAGCCCACGGAAGATTATCGTTTATTGCCTGAAGCCACGGTCACGCAAGCCATCTGTTTAATGCGCGAAAAAAAAATAGGCTGCGTTCTTATTTGCAGAGAAGATCATTTACTGGGCCTCTTTACTGAACGAGATCTCATCCGCAGAGTACTTGCCCGCAGGCTTCCTTTAGACTCCCCCATTCAACAAGTAATGACTCCCAGCCCTGAGGTGGTTTCGCCCACCGACTCCATTAGTTCTGCAATTCGTAAAATGCAGGAAGGTAACTACAGGCACCTGCCCGTACTTGATAATCAAAATAAACCGATGGGCATTTTATCGGTTAAAAGAATCGTGCATTACCTTGCTGGGCATTTTCCCACTGCGGTATTTAATCTGCCCCCCGATCCGACTCAGTACCCGCCTTGTGCGGAAGGGGCATGATTTTAAACGATAATTCAATTTCAAAAGAGGCAAGCGAATCGCATGGAAGAAAAAGTTGTCAACCCAGGTAAACCAGATCTTGGTGCACCTTCGTTGCCTTTAGCTCCTGCCCATGCGATAAGAATGACAGGCGATGCCCATGATGGCATAGCAATGTTATCGCACTTGTTTGCCTTGGCAGCAGGCTCGCGCGGGTATCATCTTTATTCGGTACCAGAATACCCTGCTGAAATTCGTGCCCACGCCAACACCCTCGCAGGCGTTTATACAAGTTCCCTAGCCTTTGCGCCCTACCATGAGCCGATCGATGACCGCACCAGTTTCCTCCTTGCGATGAACCCCGCAGGTTTAAAGTTGCACGAAAGTAGCCTCGAAAAAGATGGCATTCTGCTCGCCAACTCGGATTCATTTGGACCTGATGAGCTTGCCTGTGCAGGTTACCTCGAAAATCCACTCGCAGGAAAAAATCAGCTTTTCCATCGCACCATCTCGGTACCCATGGCACAACTTACGAACCACGCAATCAACCTGACTCGGGCAGGCGAAAAAGGCGCGCTCCTTTCCTACCGCGAAGTCGATCGTTGCAGAAACCTCTTCGCACTAGGCATGCTTTTGTGGTATTACTCCATTCCAATCGACCCGGTATTGCGCTGGTTAAAACAAAAGTTTTCCATCAACCCTTCGATTCTCGATGCTTCGCAAAAAGCGTTCAAGGCAGGGTTCATCTATTCTGAAACTGCCAATGTCTTTCCCCAAGTTCCCGCCTACCACCCCGTAGAATCTCTGAGTAAAAAGGGGCGGATTTGTCGCATGATCTCGGGCAACGATGCCTCGCTTCTTGCTCTCAAACATGTTGCTTTGAAAACCAACAGGCCCGTTTTGCTAGCATCTACCTCTAGGCCGCCCTCTCACGAAATCAGTTCCCTCGCTGCCAAGAATACTGGTGATGGGTTTTCTTTTATTCTTGCTGATGATGAACACGCTGCTGCTTCCATCGCAATTGGCGTTTCGTATGGCGGGGGCCTGGGATGCACCGCAGTTTCAGGCATCGGGTTTCCGCATCAATCAGAAGTTGTAAGCTTGGCATCTGCAGCAGAGCTTCCACTATTACTGCTTGAATATCAACGCGCAGGAATTTCCACTGGGTTACCCCAGCGAGTAGCACAATCCGATCTAGGCATGGCCTTGATGGGAAGAAATGGGGAAGCCCCTCTTGTCGTGCTGGCCCCAGATTCACCTTCGGATTGCTTCGCATTAACACTGCTTGCTGCCAAGGTTGCAATGCGCTTTCTCGCACCAGTTTGCATCCTTCATGATCTTTTGAATTCGCGCGCTAGTGAATCATGGCTTATACCCGAACCCGAATCCCTTCCCGATTTTGAATTCCCACACTTCGCCTCGGATTCTTCCTCTGGTCCTTACGAATGCGATGATCATCTTGCAAGGCCATGGATCACCCCGGGTACGCCAGGTAAAGAGCACCGCTTGGGTGGTAACGAACGCAAGTTAAACAGCCCTCAGGTTAGTTTTCTGCCGCTTGATCACCTTGCAATGAACCGCCATCGTGCTGCACGCATGCAAAGAATTGCAGAATTTCTTGGGCCACTTCCTGTTTCTGGCGACAACGATGCGCAGATTCTTTTGCTGGGATGGGGAGGGACTAAAAATGTTCTCGAAGCAGCTACCGAATTGGCAAGAAAAAACGGTATCAGCGTAGCCTTCGCTCACCTCCGCTTTCTCAATCCACTTCCGAAAAATATGCAGATGGTTCTTAACTCCTATCCTAAAGTTATCGTCGCAGAATTAAACTCGGGCAGGCTCTTTGCTTTACTTAAAGAAAAATTTGAATTCAATGGCATCAGCTTCACCAGGCAGGATGGCCTAAACTTTGTCATCTCCCAAGTGGAACAAGCCATCGTTCAATTCGCGCGGGGAGAATCTTCATGATCACCCAAAATCAACCCACCGATTTTGCCTCGGAACAAGAAGTGCGATGGTGCCCGGGGTGTGGCGATTTCGCAATCCTCGCACAAATCAAAAAAATGCTCGCAGACATGCCACTACTTAGAGAGGAACAAGTTTTCCTTTCAGGCATAGGCTGCGCATCGCGAATGCCAAACTACCTTAGCACCTACGGATTTCGTGGTCTGCATGGTGGTGCAGTTTCTGCTGGAATGGGGCTTAAACTTGCCCAACCCAACCTCACCGTTTGGATTGTTTTGGGGGATGGAGAAGGGTTTGGCGCAGCAACCCAACACCTATTGCATGCCTGCAGACGCAATGTTGATATCAAAGTTCTTTTCATCAACAATGAAATCCGTGGGCTCTCCCGAGGTCAGGAATCTGCAACCACCAGACCCGGCACCCTCACCGCAACATGCCCCGAAGGTTCCTCCGATAATCCATGGCACCCATGCGCACTTACATTAGCGGCTGGCGCTACCTTCGTCGCACGATCACTTGATGTTGATGTTGATCATCTGGGCACCATCTTACAACGGGCTTCTGCTCACAAGGGTTTTGCTTTTGTTGAAATCCTTCAGAACTGTAAAGTCTACAACGATCTCGTGTTCGATAATCTTGCAACCCAACACGATCGGCCTGAGCATCTTGTTTACCTAGAGCATGGCAAACCTATGGTTTACGGCGCACAGAGCAGGCAGGGAATCAAATTCGAAAACGCTTCGGTCAGCCTTGTGCAGCCCAACCATACTGCATCAACCGCACCTGCGATTCATGATGAGGCTTGCGAAAGCCCCTTCGCAGCCCAGATGCTCGCAACGCTTGAAAACCCTGATTTCCCTGAATGTATCGGGGTTTTTAGGGCTGTCACAAGAGTTTGCCATCATGAATCTTTTTACCGTGGCGCCAATACTCCGAACCCGGAAATACCAAAACTAGACCTTGAAGGCCCCGACTCCTTCCCTGTGGAATAAACCATGATCTGCCCCCATTGCAACAAACGAAATTATCCGGGCATCGATTCTTGCAGCAATTGTAAGCTCGACCTTTCCTCTTTCGATGTCCCCGTAGCTCATGATCGGGTTGAACGAAGCCTTATGGAAGATCCCGTGGGCGTTGTAAAGCCACCACCCGCAGTGATCCTCCATTCCTCCACTCCTGTTTCCAAAGCACTCGATATTATGATTGATCAAAATATTGGCGCACTTCTTGTTGTTGATGATCAAAATAAAATGCTCGGAATCTTTAGCGAAAGAGATATGCTTAACCATGTCCTTGATGACCCAACTGATTATGCAGAGAAACCCATTTCCGACTATATGACCGAAGAACCTGAAACGGTTCGAACCACTGATAGGCTGGCCTTTGTTCTTCACAAAATGGATAATGGCGGATACAGACATCTACCTGTATTAAAGGATGGCAAACCCATCGCAATGATTTCTGTTCGGGATATGCTCAAACATATTCTTTATCTATGCAACACATAATAAATCAGTAAAGGCTTATTACTTTACATAAAACATCTTTATAGTACGAAATACAATTTCAAGCGCACGGGCACTTCTTCATAGTAAAGAATCTAAAAAGAATAAAGGCATTCTCACCGCGAAGACGCAAAGACCGCAAAGGAAGACAAGACGCAAGAAAGTTAAACTAGTATTCTGCTTCTTGGCGAACTTTGCGTCTTCGCGGTAAAGATTCTTTGCTTTGTTTTAACAGATTTTTAGGTACCACTATTTTACTTTATCAAACATCTTTATAGTGCGATATAC
>CAXNFS010000277.1:0-4359 GCA_964201235.1 Gemmataceae bacterium
CACCAATTTGCATTTTTCGCAAATTCGTTTTACACTAGTTCTAACTTTCATATTTCACTCCCGTCCTTCTGACGGATTAAGGTAAACTATTTTTTTACCATGGTTAAGGGTCTTCGGCAAGTAGTTGATAGAAAAAACAAGTCCAAATCATCATTTTTCTTCATTTTCTTCAACAAAATGAAGGTTTTGTTTATTATATTTTTATTATCAAGTCTTCATCTGAAGTTAACACAAAAACCCCATCCTTGGTTAATGCCAAGGTATGTTCCACATGAACGCTTGGCAGTCCATCCCGGGTAACAACCGTCCAATGGTCTCTTAGGACCTCAGTTTCCGCCTTACCCATGTTTATCATGGGTTCTACCGCAAGCACTAAACCTTCTTCTAGTTTGAAATCTTGTTTTTTAACTTCGCGGTTAACATAGTTTGGCACCTGGGGGTGTTCGTGCATTAATTTTCCGATCCCATGCCCCACATATTGGGTTACAACACTAAATCCTGCATCTTCTGCAGCTTTTTGCATTTTAGTGGCAACTTCAGTCCACCATTTGCATCGAGATAGCTCTTTGATGGCAATATTAAGAACTTGTTCGCCTACTTCGATGAGTCTTCTTTTTTCGTCACTGACAGTACCGATAGGAATCGAAATGGCAGCATCTGCGCACCAGCCATTCAATTTACAGGCTGTATCTATTTTAAGAATATCGCCATCGCGCACAACTTTTCCACCTGGAATTCCGTGTACCACTTGTTCATTGACAGAAATACATGTAACTGCGGGAAATGGTACTTTCCCTGGATAACCTTTAAAAAGAGAGAGAGCGTTATTTTGCTTGTAAAATTCTTCAACTGCCTTATCGATATCACCTGTGATAACGCCCGGTTTTGCCATGGCTTTACACATTTTAAGGGCACCAGCGACCAATTTGCCCGCTTCACGCATCAACCCGATTTCGCGAGGGGATTTTAATTCAGGCCTGTTTGCAAAAAGGTTTCGCAACATTGGTCCTCAAATGCTTAATGCATGTACCATGGATTGATAAATTTGTTCGATATCTCCAGTTCCATGAATTCTTTTAAGCAGTTTGTGATGCTCATAGTAAGGCAATAATGGAACTGTGTCTTTATGGTAAACCGTTAACCTTGATTTGACTGTTTCAACATTGTCATCGTCGCGTTGAACTAAAACTGTTTTGCAATCATCACAAATTCCTGCAATTTTACTAGGATTGCTTAGGGTATGAAATGTTGCTTTGCACCCTAACTTGGGGCAACTCCATCTGCCAGTTACTCGTTTCACAATTTCTGCATCACACACATCAAGCAACACAACTGCAGTCAAAGGTAAACCATGTGACGCTAATACGGTATCTAAAGATTTAGCTTGCATCAGCGTTCTTGGATAGCCGTCAAGAATAAAGGTTTTAGGTCGGTCATCTCTTTGGAAGCGTTCACTCACTAGATCATTGACAAGTTCATCAGGAACCAAGTTGCCAACTTCAACAAAAGGTTTCGCTCGAAGCCCAACAGAGGTTTCGTTTCGAATGGCTTCCCTGAGAAGGTCACCTGTACCAATATGTTCCAACTTCATTCTTTTAGAAAGAAGTTTTGCTTGGGTGCCTTTGCCGCATCCTGGCGGACCAACTAAAATTATTCGCATGGAACAACCGTTCTAAGGCTGGATTTTATAAAAAACAAGTACCTAAATCATGTTTTCTTAAACAAAACAAGTCAGCTAAATAAAATACAATAGGAGGCAGGTTAATACTTTTCAAGGAAAACTTTAATCTTCGGTTAGCCCTGGATAGTTTCGCATTACAAGATGGCTATTAATTTTTTGGACCAAATCCAATGCAACGCTGACCACAATAAGCAGGCCTGTACCACCATAGAAACTCGCGACTTCTTGCCTTACATCCATTGTGCTAGTGATTAAAGTTGGAATAACAGCAATGATAGCTAGGAAAGCAGCGCCAACATAGGTGATTCGCATCATCACCTTTTCCAGGTATTCTGAAGTTCTTTTGCCTGGTCTATAGCCAGGAATAAAACTACCAAAGTCTTTCAAATTATTAGCAACATCTTTTGGATTAAAGATAATTGCAGTCCAAAAATAACAAAATATGTAAATCATTACAACAAAAAGAACAGTGTAGGCCCATCCTTGCCTTTCAAACACATCTTTTAATGCAAGAGCCCAACTCCATTCCGTTGCACTCGAAATAAAGTTAAAAATAAAGTACGGTAGGATAAGTAAACTACTAGCGAAAATAACTGGCATAACGCCAGCTTGATTAACCTTCAAGGGTAAAAACTGCCTAGTACCACCAAATACTTTTCGGCCCCGTACATGTTTCGCTGATTGTGTTGGAATTCTTCTTTGAGCTTTAGTAATTGCAATGACTGCAACCACTACTACTACAAAAAGCAACATCAAGACTACTAGTTTTTCGAAACTGATGTCTTGGCTGGAACCACCACCAAGAGTAAATATAGATTCTTTAAACTTCCCGTTTTCGAAAAGTAAAGAAGCTGTAGCAGCAGGAATCCTAGCAACAATACCAGCCATGATAATTAAACTTATGCCGTTACCAATACCATATTCGTCAATCTGTTCGCCCATCCACATTAGAAACATTGTTCCAGTGGTCATCATAAGGACCATGGTAATCCAATAGTAACCTACATTGTAATCAATGGGTTGTGTCAAAGCGAAACCTTGGCCACCCCTAGAAGAAGGTTGCATGATAAATTGAACATACATAAAAGCTTGGAAGAAGCAGATGACAACAGTTGCCCAGCGGGTGTAGTTGTTAATTTTCTTGCGTCCGGATTCCCCCTCTTTTTGGAGTTTTTCCAGAGGAGGATAAACCGCACCAAGCAATTGGAAAATAATAGAGGCAGAAATGTAGGGCATAATGCCCAAGCCAAAAAGAGTAGCGTTGCTTAAATCACCACCGCTAAATAAAGAAACATAACCTAAGATATCACCCAACGGACCGCCTTGTCCAACATTGCGGTTCATCAAGCTTTGATCGACAAAAGGTAGAGGGATGGAATAACCAACCCTGTAAACAGCGAGGAATAGAAGTGTTATAAGGATTTTATTCCGTAGTTCCGGAATAGCTAAAATTGCACTAAACTTACCCATACTTTGGCTCCTGCAGTTGGGTTTACCGCAGATTGCCAATTGAGAACAATCCGGATTACCCTAAATCTTATCCCAGAATGGTAATCTTAAACCGAATGAAAAAAATAAAAAACAAAAGAAACCAATATCTTATTAAGATTTGGTTCCCATTTTGTTTCTTACAGGTTTCGCTGGTGGCGGAATAATTTCAACAACTCCACCTTTAGCAATGATTTTTTCAATTGCAGATTTGGAAACATGGTGCGCTCGGACAGTTAACTTCTTCGAAAACTCACCTTTAGCAAGAATTCGAATACCATCAGAAGGCCCATTTGCCAAACCTTTTTTCTTTACTGTTTCGGGGTCAACAGTATCACCATCGTTAAAGTGAGCATCAATTGCTCCTAAATTAACAACATGAAACTTCTTATCCCACATACCATGGCTGAAACCGCGCTTTGGTATTCTGCGGAATAATTGCATCTGTCCGCCTTCGAACACCGCAATTGGCTTGTCTGAACCAGCACTTGCCCACTGGCCTTTATGCCCACGGGATGCAGTTTTACCATGACCGCTACCAACACCACGACCGACGCGCTTCTTGGTTTTAAGCTTATTCACGCCTTTGTGTACTTGTGTCAAATCCATTAGAGTGTAACTCCACGAAGCATTGCAACTTCAGAACGGGATCGAAGTTGTTGCAAGCCTTCAATTGTTGCTTTTACGAGATTTATTGGGTTCGTACTGCCATGCACTTTGGTAAGGATGTTTTTTACACCGCAAACTTCAAGAACATCGCGAACACCAGCACCAGCTTTAACACCAGTACCAGGACCCGCCGGAACCATAATAACGCGACTGGCACCGAAACGGCCAATCACACGGTGAGGAATAGTATCACCACGAAGTGATACTCTCCGTGATCTTTTAATTGCTCCTTGAGCATCTTTAGTTGCTTTTTCTACAGCAGGAGGAACTTCTTTGGCTTTGCCATAGCCCACAGCAACTCTGCCACGGGTATCGCCTACAACGACTAAAGCGTTGAAGCTAAAACGACGGCCACCTTTGACCACAGTTGCAGACCTGCGAATTTTAATTACGCGGTCTTGAAGTTCTTCTTGTTTTGGTTCCCGATCTTTTGCCATGATCTCTGAATACCTGTTATGGGAAAACTATCTGGATGAAAATTAAAACTGCAAACCACCTTCACGAGCAGCATCAGCAAGTGC
>CAXNFS010000278.1:0-4328 GCA_964201235.1 Gemmataceae bacterium
TACAAATCTTGGTGGTGCGGTTCAGATCTTTCCATCGAAGAATCGCGCAGGAAAGTTCCACACCAAAACGCAACCACACTTCAGGTCGCTATCTCCGTGGTCGCTGCCTTCATGTGGATGATCGAAAATCCTGAAAAGGGCGTGGTACTTCCCGATGATCTTCCCCACGACTTTGTCTTAAAGATTTCCAAGCCCTATCTTGGAAAATTTATTTCCGTCGCTTCTGATTGGACTCCGCTTCGTGATTACGCCAATGCTTTCAATGGCTACAACAAACCAGAGCAGGATTTATCCGATCCTTGGCAGTTTAAAAACTTCCTGATCAATGATGGGGATTAACTTTCGTTGAATCTTTTGCGGGGCTGTTTTTTAAAAGTAAACTTCAGCCCCTATCATTTAGGTAAGTATCAAAGACGAATTAAATTCAAGATTGTGAGCTTTCATCCATGGATCAAAAAACCCTTCTCAAACTTGCAAAAACCCATGGCACTCCACTGTTCGTCGTGGATCACAAGGAACTTATCAAGAATTACAAACTGTTTCGAAAGAACTTCCCCAGGGTTCAGGTTTACTATGCAGTGAAAGTGAACAGCGACCCTGCAATTGTCGAAACTTTTTACAAACTGGGCAGCAGCTTTGATGTCGCAAGTATTCAGGAATTCAACACCGTTCACGATCTTATTGCTCACCTGCCCGCCAAGCAAAGACAAGATTTCATTTGGGATCGGATCATTTATGCGAATCCGATCAAGCCGGTGGAAACTCTTACAGAGCTTGATAAATACAAACCCCTTGTAACTTACGACAACCACGAAGAAGTTTTAAAAATCGCGAAATATGCACCTCATGCAGGCCTTGCACTTCGCGTGCGGGTTCCGAACACGGGCTCGATGGTCGAACTTTCGAGCAAGTTTGGCGCCCTGCCTGGCGAAGCTGTTGGCCTGATTAAATTCGCCCACGACCATGGCCTTACCGTAGAAGGGCTTTCTTTTCATGTGGGCAGTCAGTGCACGAATCCACAAAACTATATTCAATCACTGCACCTTTGTGCGGGCATCTTTTCCGAAGCTAAAACTGCGGGTTACAATCTTAAGCTTTTGGATATAGGCGGCGGCTTCCCCGCCCTTTACGATGATAGCGTGCCAGATATTAGCGTACTTGCAAAAAGCATCAACCACGAAATCGATAGGCTCTTCCCCAAGGATATCGAGATTCTTGCAGAACCTGGGCGCTTTTTAGTGGCCTCTGCTGGTACCGCGGTTTCGAAAATCATTGGCAAGGCTTTGCGCAATGATAAGCTTTGTTACTATGTAAACGATGGGGTCTACCATACCTATTCGGGTATCATATTTGACCACTGCATTTACCACATGAAGAGCTTCAAAAAAGGCCCGCAGCAGCTTTGTGCGGTTTTCGGCCCAACCTGCGATGCCCTCGATACCATCAGCCTTGCTGAAAACCTGCCAGACCTCGAACTCGATGAATTTCTTTACAGCGAAAACATCGGAGCTTATTCAAACGCAAGCAGCACCCACTTCAATGGCTTCCCGCCTGCAAAAGTCGTGCATGTAAACCAATGATCAACCTCAGTTAAGCATGCGTTGACTTTTTGATTTTGCAGTGCTTTTAATTAACTTCGGGTTGGCGGCTTGTACGCTGCAATCGCATTCTTCATGAAGTATTTCTCTGCTGCAACTTTTCCCTTGCTCGAAAAATAGGTGTGCACGATTTTATGAATTGTTGCGTAAGTTGCTGCCCTTACACTTACAGGCCAGTTACTACCAAAGATCAACCTATCTTCGCCAAATACATTCCAAAGCGAATCCAACACAGGCTTATAAAACTCCAGATCCTTGGGCGCATCACCCATCGTTTTCCTCGTTCCCTCTGCCAATGCTGACACCTTGCAAAATACATTCTTATTACTTGCAGCCAACTGCATTGCTTCAAGCCAATCTTTGGGAACATCCTTGCCATCGATCACCAGATTCGCCTCATGGTTGATCACTATCCTTAAATCAGGAATAAGCTTTGCAAGCTTGGCAACCTCAACGGGGGTGGCGGGCCCGCCATTGACATCTAACTGCCTTTGATCACTTGCGATCATACGAAGGTTCTCAAGATAACTTTTATCCTCCAAACCTTTTTGCAAATCGGAGTGGTTGACCCGTATGCCCACATAAAGCGGATTCTTGGCGAAGCGTTTCCAATGTGCGGAAAACTCTTTGTCAGCGGGATCGAGCCTGCCCACTATCCCCGCAATAAATTTATCCCCCTTCGCAAGATCCAAAAGCCATTGGTTGTCTTCCACCCACGCGCTCGCTTCCACAATAATCGTAGATTGCACATTGTAAGGAGCGGTAAGTTTTTGAAATTCATCAGGCAAGACTTTCCGATAAAGAACCGGATCACCCTTGCCTGGCCAAGGTATACCCTGCGGCCTGGTTGGGTCGTAAAAATGAGTATGGGTATCAATCGCAGGAAAGTACTCTGCCCCGCCCTCTGCTTTGATTTCAGAAACCAGCGCTGCAGCTAAAAAGCCGGCTGCGCTTGCAATAATATTTCGCCTGTTGGGATGGCATATAGGTTCGTTATGCATGATCTTTCCTGTTCCTAAAACAATGGTATGATTTTTACACAATACCATGTCATAAGCCGAAAGAAAATGATCATGATGGTTCGAAGTGATATTTACTTGCTACTACCCGACAAAGGTTTATTATTAATTTCATAATCGTGACATTCGATCGAATATTGCTTTGCGCAATGTTTTACTACAACCTTGGGGGTTGCTCTTTGACTTACCGTTTATTATTTGCTGCACTTTTTTTGTTTTCGTTATTCCCCGCTGTGGCATTAGCCCATGCAATGGGGGTGGAAGTCCGCCTAAAAAATAATCAGATTCATATCGAAGTTTTTTTTCACGATAATAGCCCTGCTACAGGTGCCATTGTTACGATTGAAAATGAGGCAGGAGAAAAAATCCTCTCTGAAAAAACCGACAAAGAAGGCAAACTCCAAACTCCTGCTCCTGTTCCAGGCAAATACAAGATCCTTGTCAATGATGGGGCAGGGCACGTTTCTTCAACCTCCATAATCATTCCAAAAACAAATTCTGCAGAAACTAATAATGAAAACCTTTTGATTTCAAAATCCCCCGATCGCAATCAATTCATACAAACCCCCTGGCTAGGCATCGCAGTTGGCCTTGCAACCATTGCAGCCCTTGGGTTCATCGCAAGTCGACTTTATCAAAGCCCAAAATCGCATTCTTGATCCTTCATTTTCGCTTCTAGCGATTATGACACTTCCCACCAATCAAGATTCCTTTCCCACCCGCAAATCTTTAAAACTTATCCGTGCTTTCTTCCGAAAAAAAGAATGATCCTTTATTTTTAGAGACCACTACTTTGAACCATTGTTACTACGCAACTTTGCTTGCAACTGTTGTTCTTGCGCTACCCCTTAATGCGCAACCCACTCTTAATATTGACTCCCTAGGAAAGATGAGTGCTTCTCAATTAGAAGAACTTTACAGAAATGGTAAAGTTTTTGAGCCAAGCGATGGCTATTTAAAAGGCAAGGCATTTCCTAAACCCGATAAACTTGGTCATCAACTCCGTAGCGAAGCCATCGGCTTGGTTTGGAAGGGTAAGAACATCTACACCAATGAAGCCATTATGCTGAACCAAGTTGGAAAAAAGCAGAAGGTTGCAGCATCGATTTCCAAGGAGGAAAGCTGGTTGGATGGCAAACCATCCGTGATATTTGATTATGCTAGTGGTCCAAAATGGGCACAGAAGGCACGGGATGAAGTACGAGAAATCGCACCCGGGCTTTATCTGGGCATCATGTATTTCCGCGACTGCCCCTGCCCGAAGATGGGTATGTTCTTCGCTCTCGAAAATTGTGCCTGTAATCCCTGATTCACCAACTTCGCTCTTCCCACCATCTTCCGATTAATTCATAATACCTTCTATACTCAAGGGTACATCAGTTTGTTTACCTAGCTTTTTCTTTATCGCTTTAAACAGAAAGCACCGTTTAAACAGAATGACTGATTCCAAAACATCAAGTTGGCGCTTTTTCTTTTCGCTTCCACTAGCCCAACGCATTGCCATCACACTTTGGATTACTCTTTTTATTGCATTAACTGTAAAGACTATTCTTAAACCAACGAGCCATTCTGTATTTCCGGTTTACTTTCAAGCGGGGATAAACTGGTGGCAGCAGGTTGATGTTTATCAGGTGAATCAAGGCCTTGATCATTATCGGTATTCCCCAACCGCAGCGATCTTTTTCTCAGCGTTCACCTTTATGGGAATTAC
>CAXNFS010000279.1:0-4325 GCA_964201235.1 Gemmataceae bacterium
CTTACAGGCGATCTTGTTTATTATGATAATGATGAACCCTATGTAACTTCCCCCGAGTTGGCACGCTATCATTGGCAGCGTATGTTCAGCCTGCCCCGTCTGATTGATTTCAATCGTCAGGTGGGCACCTATTGGCTTAAGGATGATCATGATACTTTGAATAATGATTCCGGGCCTGAATCGAAATCAATGGGTTCATTTACTTTTGCAGAAGGGCAGAAGATTTTCCGCCAACAGGCCCCAATGGGCGATGGTTTGAACTATCGTACTTTTCGCTGGGGAAATGATTTGCAAATCTGGTTTACTGATGGGCGTGATTTTCGCTCTAAAAATAAAGTACCTGATGGCCCCGATAAAACCATTTGGGGAAGTGAGCAAAAAGCTTGGTTCAAACGCACCATGAAGGAGAGTAAAGCAACTTGGAAAGTCCTAGTTACTCCAACCCCTTTGGTTGGCCCTGATCGGAGCAACAAAAGCGATAATCATTCCAACCTTAAATTCAAACACGAGGGCGATGAAATTCGCAACTGGTTGAAGGCTAATGCCCCCGACAACTTTTTCTCTATTTGTGGTGATCGCCATTGGCAATATCATTCGGTGCATCCTGAATCTAAGGTGCACGAGTTCAGCGTTGGCGCAGCGAGCGATTTGCACGCTGGTGGCAGCAAAGGTAATGACCCTGCCTACCATCGTTTTCATCGAGTTAAAGGCGGGTTTCTTTCTGCGACCGTGAAGCGCGAGGGCCTCAAAAGCTCCATAGTTTTCCAGCATCGTGATGTGGATGGCAAGGTGGTTTACGAGTTTGGTTCGCAAAGAGATGCAAGCAGCTAGGTCTATAAACGCCTTAGAGTTACTGTTTAATAGTAGTTTGTATACTTCTTGCTCTAAACAAATTATGCTGCATTGCAGAGATTCATAATACAAGTTGCTTACCTGGTTGAATGCCATGCCTTTACATGAATTTGGAATTCTAGATTACTCTGTGATGCTTGCCTACTTTGTTGCAATGTTGGCGATAGGCGTTTGGGCTGGGTCGCATAAAAAAGATGATGATGAATACTTTCTTGCTCAGCGTCAGATACCCTGGTATGCAATCGGCCTAAGCATCGTTGCAACGCTGATATCGTCGCTGTCGTACATTTCAGAACCGGGCGAGGTCTTTCTATCCGGGTTTACGAACATCACAGGCAAATTCATTGCGATTGTTTTGGAAACTGGATTTGTCCTATTTTTATTTATCCCTTTCCTGATGCGGTTTCGTTTCACCTCAGCTTATGAATATCTGGGACATAGGTTTGATGCCAACGCTCGTAAGCTTGGGGTGATATTCTTTTCCCTGCAAACAATCGCATGGATGGGTTTTGTCATCCTGGCAATGGCACGAACTATGGTTGAAGTAACCCATTTTCATCTGGGTGCCATTATTCTTTTATTGGGAATCGTTACCACCTTGTATACGATGGTGGGCGGATATCGTGGAGTTGTCTGGACGGATGTTGTCCAATTTTTTCTCATGTTTGGAGGCGCCTTCGGATGCATACTTTTTATTGGCATCACCACCCATTCCACACCCATCGATTGGATATCGGAAGCAGCCAAATACCATGGGGAGAAACAAAGCACCCGGATTTTTAGCCTTGATCCGTATCAGCGCAGTACCGTTGTTTCCTTCGCTTTGACCATGTTTGTCTGGCATGTTTGCATTCACCTCGGAAATCAAATGACGGTGCAACGATACTTCTCCACCACGGATTTGAAGGCAGCGCAAAAAAGTTTCATCCTTGCAGTATTTGGCAACCTCTGCATCAATACGGTACTGGTTCTGGTCGGGCTTGCGATTCTTTATGAGAACCTTAAAGGGAACAATCAGGTTGATTTGTCTCAAGAAAAAAAAGCTGACATGATCTTCCCTCGATACATGGTCGAGTTTCTACCCCCGGGGCTTGCTGGTGCAGTGCTGACTGCGGTATTAGCCGCTGCTATGTCTACCATTTCTTCAGGATTTAATTCGCTTGCGACAGTGCTTGCAATGGAAAGAAAACAAACAGATAACCCCTCTTCACGAGTGAGTTTTGCAACCGGTGTCACCTTGCTTGCCGGCCTCCTTTCAACCCTTCTTGCTTATGGCATTGATGTCTTGGTGCAGGATCGTAACATCGTTGAAATGATGCCTAGAAGTTTTAATTGTTTCACTGCCCCTTTGGGTGGAATGTTTATCATTGGCATTTTTATTCCCTGGATTAGAGCTGTTGCAATGGTTCCTGCAACTCTGCTTGCTTTTGTCTCTGCAATTCTTATTTCCTATGGGAAGGAGCTTCTTGGGCTCGAAAAAAATCTTAGCTTCACTTTGGTAATGCCCGCATCACTTTTTATCATGATCATTACCGCGATTGTGCTTGATCTCATTCTGCCTGGGCCGAGAAAAGATACTTCTGGCCTTACTTGGTTCAGTATGAATCAAAGGCCCAATTTACATCCCTCTTTGATTTCCGATTTTCAGGAGAAGAAGGCCCATGGCTAAACCTTTTCGCATTGCTTTTATAGGTGTTGATCATCCGCATGGTTCGGGCTGGCGCGAATCCATCAGTCTTATTTATGAAGAAGCCCAACTAGTTGCTTTTGTTAAAGGGTTCGATGGTGCTATTGCAAGCCTTGAAGAAAAATATGCTCTCCTTCCCAGATTTAATTCCGTTGCGGAACTATTGTTGTGGGGTCAATTTGATGGCGCAGTTGTTTGTCTGCCTAATTGTGAAACTACGGATGTTGTTGTGCAACTTGCCCAAGCTGGAAAAGCTGTTTTGGTCGAAAAGCCCTGTGCTGCATCTGCAACCAACTGGTTGCCTGCAATGAATGCAATCCGTGCCAACAAGGTTGCGTTTCAAGCGGGGTACATGTGGCGTTATGATGAAGGCGCCCAAAGATTAAAATCGATGGTGCTTGAGGGAAGGTTTGGCAAACTCATCTCACTGCAGATGAATTGGTACACCAGCGATATTACAAGGCGTGGCCCTAATCATTATTTGTTCGATCCGAAGATTAGTGGAGGTGGCTTTTTTAATTGGCTAGCATGCCATTGGTTCGATCTGTTGATGTATGTAACTGAATCTAAAGTGAAGAGTGTCTGTGCAAAGGTTGGTGTGTTTTCTGATACTAATGCCAAGGTGGAAGATGGTGGGTCTGCCCTGATTGAGCTTTCACAAGGGTGTTTGGTGAATTTTTCAGGAGGGTATTGGCTGCCTCGCTGGGCAGGTGAATCGGGGTGGAGTATTTTCGGTTCGCAGCGATGGCTTCACTGGAATCCTTCACACCCAGGCACTGGTGGACTTTTTGAAATCCATGGCCCTCAACCCCAGTTCATTCCAATGGAAGAAAAGTTCATCCTTCCTTTGGATAACACTAAAGGGTATGGCGGAAAGAAAACGCTTCATCTTTTACAAGATTGGATTGCGATGGCTAAGGGGGGGCCCGATTGCAGAAATACACCTGAATCAGTATATACCACACTCGAAATTGTTGATGCTATTTACGAATCGTCCCGTCTCGAAAAAACAATTTCGCTTTCGTAAGGGCAGTCTAACTCTTTTGCTACCTTAGTAACCAAAGTACCGATTTTTTCGATGCACCCATGCATGATGTCGCCGTCTTTTAAAAAGGTGCCAGAGGTGTGGCCTACTCCAGAAGGAGTACCTGTGGAAATAATATCCCCAGGCTCAAGCGTAACCATCGATGAAATAAACTCAATCAATGCAGCGATGGGGAATATCATCTGGGCAGTACTAGAACTTTGTTTGGTATCGCCATTAAGTTTCAGTTCAAGTTTAAGGGCCTGAGGGTCTGGCAGTGATTTTGCATCAAGTACACAAGGGCCCATGGGGCAGAAACTATCGAACCATTTGCCATGCAGCCAATCGAAGAAGACATCTTTTTCCCGCTTTTTCCTACCTGCATTTGGTCTAAACTTGCGGTTGGAAATATCATTGATGATGGTGTAACCCGCTACATAAGAAAGCGCATCCGCTTCTTTAACAGCCTTGCAATTTCTGCCTATGATCACGCCTAATTCAAGTTCCCAATCGATTGCATCAGGGGAAACCGAGGGAATACGAATGGGTTTGTAAGGGTCGTTAAGTGTGGTGCTTGCAGGCTTCATGAACACATAGGGGAAAGTTTCAGCGCGTTCGTGGGCAATACCACCACCTTCGCGGATATGCTCTGCATAGTTTCCTGCGAGGAGAAATATTTTATTCGGTTTTGGTATTGGTACAAGAAAACTTGCATCAGCTAGGTTTCTGTCGGGTTTGAAGTTTTGAAATAAACTTAAAGCA
>CAXNFS010000280.1:0-4317 GCA_964201235.1 Gemmataceae bacterium
TTCTTTACCTTTTTACAAGCGAAAAACAACTTGATGACACTGTTTGTCATCTTGGGATTTGGTTAGTAGCTGTTTGGTTGCTTATTTATATAAATAGAAGCGAAAGTGCTTCAGGGAGTATTTACAATGGATCCGATTAAACTCCGATACGCAAAAACTCATGAGTGGGCCTCAGTTGAAGGCAACATTTGTACAGTTGGTCTTACAAAATTTGCTGTCGACCTACTTACTGATGTAATTTACATCGATATGCCCGATGTTGGTGATCCTGCATTAAAAGGTGATAGTTTTGGTGAAATCGAGTCAGTAAAAGCGGTTAGTGATATATACGCCCCAGTTGAAGGCGAAATCATCGAGATTAATGATAAATTAGTCTTAGACCCTGCTACGATTTCTAAGGATCCTTATGGTAAAGGCTGGCTTGTTAAAATCAAAATGTCTGGCAAACCTAATTTGGATCATTTAATGAATCATGCAGCTTATGAGAAACAGATTGCGTCTGAATCTCATTAGTATGCTTTTGCAAGAATTTTAATTAGCACAATTTGAAGGGAGTTGGATCGTGCCTTATCTTCTAAACACGCCTGATGATAAAAATGAAATGCTCAAAAACATTGGTGCCTCGAGCATTGATGAGCTTTTTAGTAATATACCTGAATCTGTGAGGCTTAACCGGCCTCTGGATATCCCCAAGGCCCTTACTGAAATTGAGCTTTCAAGGCATATTGCTCGCCTTGCTAATTCTAATCTCAATGCAGACAGTGCAGTTTGTTTCCTTGGTGGTGGCAGTTATGATCACTTCATCCCCGCAGTTGTTGATATGGTCGCTTCTAGAAGCGAATTCTATACCGCTTACACTCCTTATCAGGCAGAAGCTAGTCAAGGAAGCTTGCAGGCTTTTTACGAATTTCAAACTATGATTTCGCAGCTAACTGGGATGGATATTTCAAATTCCAGCCTTTATGAAGCTGGATCTGGCCTTGCAGAAGCCATCTTGATGGCTATGTCGGTCACAGGCAGGATGGGTAAAGTTCTGGTTGCAGAATCAGTTCACCCCGAATACAGACTCTCTTTCATAACTTACCTTGCAAATCTAGAACCCACTGTCGTTACAGTTGCATGCCCTGAAGGAAAGATGTGCCTGAATGATCTTGCAAGCAAACTTGACGAAACAGTTAGCTGTGTGATTGTTCAACATCCAAACTTTTTCGGAAACCTTGAAGAAGTTGAAGAGATTGCAAAACTTGTTCATTCTAAGGGTGCACTTTTCATCGTCGCCTACGACCCGATTAGCCTTGGCATTTTAAAAAAGCCGGGCGAATACGATGCTGATATAGCAGTAGCTGAAGGTCAGTGCTTGGGCAATCCAATGATCTATGGTGGGCCTTACCTTGGATTACTTTCGTGCAAAGAAGCCTTTGTAAGAAAAATCCCTGGCAGACTTGTTGGTCAAACGGTAGATCGCAAAGGCAAACGATGCTGGGTACTTACGCTACAAACTCGTGAACAGCATATACGCAGGGAAAAAGCAACAAGCAACATATGCACCAATCAAGGACTTTTTGCCTTAAGAGCTGCGGTTTTTCTTGCTGCCATCGGACCCAAGGGCCTTACTGAAACAGCAGAACTATGCTTCCGAAAAGCTCACTTCCTCATGGATCTTCTTTGTAAAATTCCCGGGGTCAAACCGAAATTCAATCTTCCTTTCTTCAAAGAATTTACCATTGAACTTCCATGCAATGCTCAGGTTGTTATCAACTCGCTTATTGATGATGGCATTCTTGCAGGCTTATCTCAGGGCCGTTGGTCTAAAGATTTACCCAATGTAATGACCATCGCCGTAACCGAAAAACGAACTCGTTCAGAGCTTGAAAACTATGCTGCCGCTTTTGGAGCTGCTATTACTGCAGCTTCTTCTCAGGAAAAGTCTAAAGCTTTAAAATCCTGATAATTTCAAAACTCCAAGTATTTTTCTCGAGGGCATTATGGATAAGTCTCAGTCTACCGGTTTGCTTTTTGAAATCAGTCACAAGGGCAGAAGATGTCATCTTTTACCTGATTGCGATGTCCCCACAAAGACTTCCGCTGAACTTCTTGACAAAAAATATCTCAGCAATGATCCAACCCATCTGCCTGAGATGGCAGAAATCGACATCGTCAGACACTTCGTTAATTTATCCACCAAAAATATGGCCATTGATTGTAACTTTTATCCTCTCGGAAGTTGCACCATGAAATATAATCCCAAGCGCCATGAACGGCTTGGGGCTTTGAGTGGGTTGGCACATGTCCACCCTCTTCAAGATGATCAAACCTGCCAAGGCATGCTTGAAATATTATGGGAGATGCAAAATTATTTGGCCGAAATAGCAGGGCTTGATGGTGTTTCACTACAACCTGCTGCAGGTGCCCAAGGCGAATTAACAGCTCTTTTAGTTGCTGCTGCTTACTTCCGCGACAAAAAAGAAAAACGCACCAAAGTTCTTATCCCTGATAGCGCACATGGAACCAACCCCGCTAGCGCTGCAATTGCTGGCTTCGACACTATAACCATTAAAAGTAATGCGCGTGGTAGGGTCGACATGGACGATCTTATTTCCAAAATCGACTCTCAAACTGCAGTATTCATGATCACCAACCCAAACACTTTGGGCCTTTTTGATGAGCAAATCGTACAAATCACTGACTTGATCCACAAGGCAGGCGGCTTGGTTTACCTTGATGGTGCAAACATGAATGCCATTCTTGGTATCACCAGACCGGGTGATTTTGGTGCCGACATGATGCACTACAATGTACACAAAACATTCACTGGGCCCCACGGCGCAGGTGGTCCCGGATCTGGACCTATTGCAGTCAGAAAACAGCTTATACCCTTTCTTCCTGCACCTTTGATTATTAAGACAAACGAGGGTTTTAAACTCGACTATGATCGCCCAAAAACGATAGGCAGGGTGAGAAGCTTCTTTGGAAATGTCGGTATTCTACTCCGCGGATATTTCTATATCCGTACACTTGGGCCAGATGGGCTCAAACAAGTCAGCCAAAATGCCGTATTGAATGCAAACTATCTTCTCAGCCTTGTCAAAGAAGCCTTTGATGTCCCACATGGTGACAGGTGCATGCATGAATTTGTAGCAAGTGCCAGAACCCTTCGAAGAGACAAAAAAATTAGTGCTATGGATATTGGCAAGCGCTTGCTGGATTACGGATATCATGCTCCTACGGTTTATTTCCCATTAGTGGTTTCTGAAGCAATGATGATGGAGCCTACTGAAACCGAAAGTAAGGAAACTCTTGATCACTTTGCCAAAACTTTGATTAAGATTCGGGATGAAGATGCAGAGTTCCTTCATGACGCACCACATACTCTGGATATCAGCAGACCGGATGAAGTTAAAGCTGCTAAAGAACCTATGCTGCGCTGGAAGAAGTAATCATTTTCAGGTATTTTAATTGATCGAGTGCAGGCTTTTGCCCTTGGAGTCCAATCTTGGGTCATATGCGATGGCCTCAGATGAATTATTGCTTGAACTTGCAGAAGAAGGTATTTGTTCCCTTCGTTTTTACACCTGGACTCAACCCACTGTTAGTCTGGGCTACTTTCAACCCTCTTCTCTGTTATCGAATTCACAAGAATTAAAAATGCTGCCTTGGGTTCGAAGGGCTACTGGGGGCGAAGCTCTGGTTCACCACCATGAACTGACATACGCCTTGGGCCTGCCTTTAAATATTGCTGGGCAGAAATCGACTCTTTGGCAGGAAAAGATGCATCTTATCATTCAAAAAGCTTTGTTGATTCTGGGAGTATCTCTTCCCGCAATCAATCTGCCCGAAGTGCGAAATGACCCAACTAACCTACTTTGTTTTCATCATCACGCACCACAAGATCTTATTATCAAGAAGCATAAGGTTGTGGGAAGTGCACAGCGAAAAAAGAAAAGAAGTGTAATCCAGCATGGGGGAATCTTACTTGCCCAAAGCATTTACACTCCCTCGTTGCCTGGGATACTTGAACTTTCAGGGATTAAAATTTGCCCAGAAAAACTAGCTGAAACAATTGTTAATGAATGTCGACATGCTTTAGGTTGGGGTTTTAATACTTCGAAATGGTCACTTGAAGAGGAAGCAAGAATACAACATTTTGTTGAGCTTCGTTTTGCAAATACAGATTGGAATAACAAAAGATAAAAAAGAAGCCCCGCAAATTTCTTTGCGGGGCCCAGCGGTTGAGGATTATCAGGATTACCAGGCTGAGGACAGTTTGATTTATTAAAACCAACTCCGCCCAACATTAATGTTCATTTTCATGAACAA
>CAXNFS010000281.1:0-4314 GCA_964201235.1 Gemmataceae bacterium
CCTAACTCCCGTGCTTTTTCAAGCTTGCTGCCTGCCTTCTCTCCTGCAAGCAGGTAATCTGTTTTTTTGGATACACTGCCCGAAGCCTTTGCGCCCAGATCGCGTAACCTTCTTTCGATTTCTTCTCTGCCATATTTTAACAGCGTACCCGTTACCACAATGCTTTTGCCAGCTAACGCAGAAGATGCAGCAACCACGGAAACTGATTCATCCATTTTGATGCCGGCTTTTTCCAAGCTTTCAATCAGATCTTGGTTGGTTTTGTTGGCAAACCAACCCCGGATGCTAGCGGCTCTTTCGGGCCCAATGCCTTCGATTGCTGCAAGCTCTTCCTCTGTGGCTTTAGCAAATGCCTTCATGCTGATAAACTTTCGAGCAAGCACATCTGCAACATTTTCGCCCACATGTTTAAGGCCCAACCCAGTAAGTAATCTTGCAAGGCCACGGGACTTGCTAGCTGCAATTCCATCCAAAAGATTTCGCGAAGATTGCTCTCCCATGCGCTCCAAATTCGCAAGTTGGTTCAGCCCTAATTTATATATATCTGCAAGCGTTTTCACCAAACCAGTATCTACAAGTTGCTCAACAATTTCTTCTCCCAGATTTTCGATATCCATTGCACTGCGGGCAGCATAAGAACGAACCCTTCGCTTAAGCTGTGCTACGCAATCGGTACCCGTGCAACGATAAAAAGCGCCCTTGGCATCTTTCACAACATCCGCACCACATACCTGGCAAACCTTTGGGAAAACAAACGGCTTTTCTTTTCCTGTCCGAAGGCTTGGCTCAGACCGCACAATATAAGGAATGATCTCTCCTGCTTTTTCAACCACCACCATATCACCAACCCGGATATCCTTGGTTTTCAGATTATCATCATTATGAAGTGAAGCTCGGGCCACTGTGGTACCTGCAAGTTGCACCGGATCAAGATGCGCAACAGGCGTAAGTGTCCCTTGCCTGCCTATCTGAAGTTCAATTTTCAACAACCTTGTCAGGGCTTGTTCTGCTGCGAATTTATAAGCCACCACCCAGCGAGGCGACTTGGTCGTTATTCCCAACTTTTCACGCTGCGCAAGATTATTTACTTTAATCACCATACCATCGGTATCGTAGGGAAGATCATGCCTTTTATCATTCCAAGATTCGCAGTGGGCTACCACTTCTTCAATGGAATCAAGCTGTGTAGCATTTGGATTAACTGGGAATCCAAAATCATGTAGTAGTTTCAAAGTTTCAGTCTGGGACTTAACCTGAATGCCTTCCATTGCGCCAATGGCATAAGCAAATAGGCTAAGTTTTCGCGCTGCGCATAACTTTGGGTCAAGCAATTTCAATGATCCCGCAGTTGAGTTCCTAGGGTTGGCGAATTTATCCAAACCTTCCTTTACCCGCTGTTCATTAAGGCGGGCAAAGTTCGCCCTTGCCATATACACTTCACCCCGAACCTCTAAAAGCGCGGGAGGATTCTTGGTGTTCAACTTTAAAGGAATCCCACCCACCGTTTTTAAGTTTTGGGTAACATCATCGCCCTTTTCGCCATCGCCCCTGGTTACGCCCGCAGTAAGAATGCCATTTTCATAAATCAGTGAGATTGCCACGCCATCGATTTTAAGCTCGACCATGTAACTGGGTTTATCATTTCCCAATCCCTTGCAAACCTTCTTGTCAAATTCCTTAAGTTCGCTTGGGCTATAGGTGTTATCAATCGAAAGCATGGGCAAACGATGCTTAAGCGTTACAAAACCATCGATGGGTGCGCCACCAACTCTTTGTGTGGGGCTATTAGCATTGGCAAGCTCGGGATGATTTTTCTCAAGATCAACAAGTTCTTTTAGAAGTTTATCGTATTCTTTGTCAGAAATTTCAGGCTTTGCTTCCTGATAATAAAGGCGATTATGCTTTTCGATTTCTTCACACAACCACGCTGCTCGCTTTACATGATCAGCCATTATTATCCCCGGGCAAATGAGATTAGTTATAATTATGCACACTTATATCTAACGAGAGTATACTGTATCTGCAATCATGATCCTAGGTTGGCAGCAGTATAAAAGGTAAAATGGATGAGAATCATTTTAGTAAACAGCGGTTTGTTTTTATTCTTTTTGCTATCCGCACCATTCTTATTTATATTCCTTTCTATTAATGTAGCTTTTGGTGGTTTTATTACGATTGTAATTATTGGGCTCGCAGTATGTTTTAAAATTGAAGGGCCATCCTATACCCGGTTATTTAAAAAATACCGAAACGATGGAGAGCCTGTTTTCCGTTGCAGAAATCAAAGCCTTGTTCTTGGTTTAAACGAAGATTGCATCGCCCAATATCCCTCAGGGAAGGATAATTTATTGGCATGGCTGGATGGGCCGGAACAATGGCCTTTGCTTGCATTAAGTAAAAAGACCCGTTTCTTTCAGTGGTATCAGGTCGAAAGAGTTTCCATGGGGTTGGCAAACAAAGAGGTCATGTTCAAACTTGAAGGTGGGCAGGAACTAAAGTGGTTGCCTGAAAATGAAGACGAAAGAACCAGATTATTTAACGCTATTCAAATCACCTCTCCGACTACCCTTGAATTAACAGAACGGAAATCCTTCAAGCTTGTCTACAGCGGATTAGTATGGCTTGTGATCCCATTGATAATGATCGGGCTTCAAGTAATTGGCCGAGGCGCAGGTTGGATGGATAAACCCAATGCCCGGGATCTCGCACCCCAAGCTGGCCAAGCCAATGGGCTAATAACCTTGGCGTTCAACGCAACCCATTTCATCACACAAAATCTTCCTGCGTTTCTTTGGATACCCACGGGTATATTGATATCTGGTTTATCAACTTGGCTATTGTGGAAGATACTTCGTAAAGATACAAACGAACTCATCTTAACAAAACCAAACCCCGAGCAATTTAATTTGACTGCAGCAAACCCCTAAGTGCAGTCAAGTTTACACCATCCATGTCATGGTTATCGCCTTCTTCTTTAGGTGTCTCAAGCACCATCGGCAGATTTGCAAACCGTGGGTCATTCAAAATCAGCCTGAATGGTTCAAGCCCCAAGGCCCCCTTACCAATATGTTCATGCCTATCCACCCTGCTGCCCAATCCCTTTTTACTATCATTTAAATGAAAGGCTTTTAGCTTATTGATCCCGATAAGCGTATCAAATTCTTGCCAGGTTGCATCGTAATCAACCTTGGGAAAAAGTGGGTATCCTGCAGCAAAAGCATGGCATGTATCAAAGCATATTCCAAGTTTATCTGCATGCTTCGTTTGCTTAAATATTTGGCCCATATGATCAAATTTATACCCGAGGGTTGAGCCTTGCCCTGCAGTGATTTCCAAAAGAATCATAACCTTGAAGTCAGAACAACGACGGTGAATTTCATCTAGACCATGAGCAATTCGTTTGATTCCAGCTTCTTCACCCGTTTTTACATGGGCCCCAGGGTGAGCCACCAAATAATCCAATTCCAATTGCTCTGCCCGCTCCATCTCATCCACAAAGGCCTCGATCGATTTGGCAAAAAGCTCATCATCAGGCGATGCTAAGTTGATCAGGTAGGAATTATGAGAAAGGTTGTGCTTAAGGTCTGCTTTTTTTGCAGCCCTGCGAAAGTTACCAATGTCTTCTTGCATCAGGGGTTTGCCCTTCCACTGGCTGGCATTCTTGGTAAAAACCTGAACGGTCTGGCATTGATGTGCAGCAGATTCTTCTGCAGCTTTGTAAATGCCACCAGCAACCGACATGTGTGCGCCAAGGAGAGGCATGTGTTTTGATCCAATTCTTTTGCCAAGTTAAAGTAGCTCTTTACAGATTAAGGTAAGGTTGAAGTTGTTCCAATAAAAAACAAAAAGTTCAGCAGAAATGGTTTAACCAAAAAAAAGGCCCCTGAACAACATGGTGTTCAGAGGCCAGGGTTAAATTAAACAAATGCTCTTACTGTTGGGTTAGTAAGTACCACCAAGGTTGGCTCCGCCATCAAAGCCATCAGTAAAAGGAGAAAATTCTTCTTCCAAGGTGGGCTGGCTAGCTCCGGGCAAAAGCGAATAGCGCCTTATCACGGTAGAAATTCCGGAACCAGTAGAAGCAAGGAAATCGGAGCCATTGCTAACAGCAACTGAACCAACCCGAACGCCAGTGGTCTGGGTGGAATCGAAAGCGAAGAAGTCGGCAACCTTCTCGAAAGATAATTCTGGGGTATCCATCATAGTGTCATGGGTTTCCATGGCTTCCCAAACGGTGACCTCAGGTCCACCTGTGAGGGTGCCAGTAAGAATCCTGTAGAAGCCACCTTGTGAAGATCCTGAATTAAGGCCTAC
>CAXNFS010000282.1:0-4307 GCA_964201235.1 Gemmataceae bacterium
CCGCAACTAACTAACATCTGGCCAGTAGGATCAACACTCAAAGATCTTATCCAACCCTGATGCGCAAGAACCTGCCTAAGCGGAATGGACTCTGCTGATTCATAATTCCAAGAAATAATCTGCCCATCGTAACCGCCACTGAACAACAATTTTTCCTTGGTGGCAAATACCATCGCACGAACCCAACTCGAATGCCCCGCCATATCGGTCTTCTTTGCGGTTGCTATCTCCCAGCGCTGTAAAGTGTTATCCTGCCCGGAAGTAAACAAAAACTTTCCCGATGGTTCATACCTGCACGCAAGCAATGCGGAAGTATGCTTAAACTCTTTAGCTTGCCTTGCAGCAGCGGGGTCTAACCCAGGAAAAACAGGAGGCGGGGTAGGTTTCACCACCTCAGGAGTTTTAGGCGCTTCTTTCTTCGCATCTTTATCGTTTTGCATCACAGCAATATTTCCTCGATGGGCGATGCCTTCGGGTCAGCCATGGGCAATGGCCTCTGGTCCACATAAAAATTTTTCTTCGAATCAAACCCCAATGCCTTCAGATAAGTATGGAACAAATGCCCGCCATTCACTTCCCGATCCACTACCGCAGTACCAGTCGCATTGGTTTTACCAACCACTGCTCCCTTTTGAATTCCACAACCACCCATAGCAACCGACCACGCAGTGCCCCAGTGATCACGCCCAAAATTACGATTAATAGTGGGAGTGCGACCAAACTCGCTCATCACCACAACCAAGGTGCTATCCAACAAACCACGAATGTCCAAATCTTCCAGCAGGGTTGCAAAAGTTCGATCAAACTCGCCTAATTGCTCAATATGAAAATCAAAGTTTTCATGATGCGTATCGTAATTAGTATGGCTCACTTTTACAAAGGTCGCACCGCCCTCAAGCAATCTGCGCGACAACAAACAATGCCTGCCGAAATCATGCTTACCATACCGATCCGCAAGCTTCCCAGATTCTGAAGTGATATCAAACAACCCACGCTTCTCCATCAACATGCGAGCTTGATCATAGGTCTGGGTGTAAGCTTCTGTCATCGCAGATTTCCTGCGTGAGTAAAACCTTTCGTTGGCATTCTGCCTGAGCAGATGGCGCTGCATTTCCGCTTCGGAATTGATCCCCGCGGGTTTCTCTAAATTGGCGGGTGCCTTGCCATCACTAATGCTCACCGAGCCAAACTTAGGCCCAAGATACGCAGCATCCTTCGAACTTTGCGCACCAGAACCATTAGGCGTGATGTTCAAATAACCAGGCAGCGGGTTCTTGTCTTCCGTCAACAACTTCGAACATACCGAACCAAAATGCGGGAACTCGTTCGCAGGTTCCTGCCTGCGACCTGTCTGCATGATGTACGCACCCTTGCCGTGATCGTTTTCTTTGGTGTTGATGCCACGCACCAATGCAAGCTTATGCATCCAACTTGCAGTGTAAGGCAGAAGCTCGCTGATATGGATACCGGGCACGGATGTTGGTATCGCCCTAAATGGCCCGCCAGTTACCACGCCTGGCTTCGGGTCCCAAGTTTCTAACTGGCTAACTCCGCCAGCCAAAAATACAACCAGCACCCTTTTCTGCTGAATCGCAAGGCCCTTCGCTGCCAAAGGATTAGCCCGAGCGCCAAGGCCCAAGCCTCCAACGCCCCCTAAAAAGGCCCGCCTTGATACTCCATGATCCACCGTTTTACATGCATAATTACAATTCATCGCTTATTCTCCTGCTTCAGAAAATTAAACCTGAAATCGAAATTCTATTGAAGTCATTAATGCCCACACTAAGTCTCTTATTAAACCTGCTTTATCTACATCCTTCTTGCCCAGCAACACTTCCACTTCCTTCTTTTCATCTTCCGTGGGCATTCTGGTCAATACCCCAAGATATAACTCTTCTGCAAATAATTTAGCATCCTTAATTTCAGATAACCGAAACGAAAGTGACCCTTTTCGTGGCGCAAGCAATCCTTGCAACTGCGCATTGTTTGCAAGATAAAGCGCCTGCTCCACTCGGGCCTCGTAACCAGGCGCCTGCCCCGCGGGAGTTGCTAACGCATTAATAATTGGAGTCGCCTGTGGTGCCAACTTTGCCTGTAATGCAGATTCTTCTACCTTCGCTCCAAGTATCATTCGTTCTGCATCGGTAAAGCCGGATGCCTGCAATATCGCATAAGCAAATTGCTCTTCCGACAAAGGCCTTATCGCCCCCACTAGATACTCTTCGGGCTTGGGATCTTGCAAGCCCTTAGGCACTTGGCTCGACCTTTGATACGCTTTGCTTTTCGCAATCTGCCCTAGTATTTCTTTATGATTGAACTTCGCATTCACAAACTCTTTTGCAAGCAAATCTAATAATTCCGGATGCGATGCTGGGTTGTCGCCATGACCCAAATCCAATGGATGAACAATCCCCCGACCCATCATGTGGGCCCAAAGGCGGTTAGCACCATTGCGAGCAAAGGGCGCAAAATCCCCCCGAGCCAACTCGTTTGCCAACTGAGACCTTCTGCTAAACTTCGGTATCCCACGCACTTCTTTCGTGGGTGCAACTTCGTATTCTTTGCCCTTCTCCATCTTGGGCTCTGCAATCGCAGCACGCATGAACAACTTAGGCCCGCTTGATTTGGTTACCTTCGCAGGGTCAAACACCGATTGAAAGCTTGCATCCCCTTCGCCTTTTTCCGCAAACACCGATTGCTTCGTCTTCGCATCAGTAAACACATAGCTACGATTGAAAAACGCAAACAATCCGTAGTACATATCCTGCTTGTAATCCTCAACCCTCGGGTGATCATGGCATTGCGCACATTGCCAGTTCACTCCCAAAAACAACCTGCTTATATCCCGGGTGATCAAATGCGGTTCGCCTTCCCTATCAAGATAAAACTTGGCAGCAGGCCTCATCTTCGCATCTACACCATCCGCAGAAAGAATCTCTTTCACCATCACATCGTAAGGCTTGTTCGCAAGTAATGATTCACGCAGATACTGTTTCCAGTTAGCTGAGGGCACATGTTTATCCGCCCTGCGTTCCATCCAGGTAACATCCAACACCATTGTGAAATGCCAAGCATGAGCGGGGCTTGCTAATAATGCATCTACCAACTCCGACCTTTTATTTACATTGGTGCTTTTTACAAATTCTCGAGATTGTTCTACCGTGGGGATCGTTCCGATTAGGTCAAGAGTCACCCTGCGGATGAATTCTAAATCAGAACAAAGTGGTGCAGCTTTCTTTTCAAAATCCGCAATAGGCTTAGCAACCTCTGCATCAATCTTCTGGCTTAGGGTTTGGCCTAAGGACCAGTTTGCTACAAGTAGCATTAATGCAATGGAACAAACGAATCTATTTTTATTAATGATATTAGCAAACATATTAAAGGACCTTTCCAGCGCAGGCAGGAAAACCAATCAATGAGGTAAGCTTTTCTATTTTGAACCTTGAATGCGGGCTTGTCAATTCCCTTTTAAAAAACACAGAGGGAAACTGTTGTTTTTAGGTACTTATTCGGGTTTACCTCCTTATTGTTTGCTATTATTGCCTGTTCTAGGCAACAAAACTGGACAGTAGGGCTTTTGTATGGATAATAGTTAATAGGCATGTAAATGCCTTATCGAGTTGGTTTCGGGAGTGTTTGCACAACTGGTGTTGGCCATGGTCTTCAAAACCATCGGGGGGTTTGAACAAAGCTCCCAGTGGGTTCAATTCCCATACATTCCCGCTTTTCAATCAGCCCTAGCCCTAGACACGGAAGGAAGAACAAGCAAAGGCTTAAGCATTTTCCACGGACGAACACGGAAGGAAAAATAAGCAGAAGCATAGGAATAGCCACGGAAACAAAACAAATCTTTCAGAGCCGGATGCGTGAGCGACGGTTGGACTCCATCCCATCCTCAGTAATTAGTCTTCTCTATAAAATCCATAAGCCAAGAATTTTACCGCCAAGACGCTAAGTACGCCAAGAAGCACCAGACAAGTCCAGATTTCTTGTCTTCCTTTGCGATCTTTGCGTCTTCGCGGTGAGAATGCCTTTATGCTTACGAATGGCGGTGATGTAAATGCGTGGTTATCAGAGACCGTTCAATAATTGCCCTGAAGGGGTAAAATGTGATAGCCCAGGGCAACGCCCTGGGAAAATGTCCCAATAAAACCCCCAGCCCTGAAAGGCAACGCCGTGAAGGATTTTATGCCGCGATTTTATGGATGTCCTTGAGCTTTATCCTTTCGTCAACCGTCAGAGAGCGAAGATTGGGATTCCCAAGTGGTTTCTTGTCGCGGTTCGGAGGGCGGTAGCGTGCGCATTTG
>CAXNFS010000283.1:0-4296 GCA_964201235.1 Gemmataceae bacterium
AAGCCTCGAGTGAAAGGTCGAAGTCTACATAATCTTTGAGCCAGCGAATCGGAACTTTCATGATTCAATACCCGGGTTGTGTTGTTGCAAAATGAAAAACCAAAACAAATACAACCGATACCTAAGATTAGAACTGGGACAAGAAGCGCAGGTCGTTGCCCCAAAATTCTCTTATGTCTTCAATGGCATGGCGAAGCATGGCAATGCGTTCAGGCCCCATTCCAAAAGCAAAGCCAGAATACTTGGCAGGGTCGTAGCCGCCGTTTTTCATGACTTCCGGATGAACCATCCCAGCGCCCATGATTTCGAGCCAACCGGTTTTCTTGCAAAGCGGGCAACCCTTGCCGCCACATACGATGCAATCCATATCCACTTCAATGCTTGGTTCGGTAAATGGGAAATAACTCGATCTAATGCGAACCTGTCTGGAGTCACCAAACATTTTGCGGGTGAAAGCAGTTATGGTTCCAATTAAATCAGTCATTGAAACATTGGTACCAACCACCAAGCCTTCAACCTGATGAAACATGATTTCACTACGGGTGGTAATCGCTTCGTATCGGTAGCACATGCCGGGCAGAATAACCCTGATAGGTGCAGGGTGAAACTTGCGCATTACATGAATCTGGCCAGGGGAAGTATGGGTTCGCAAAATCAAACCAGGGTCGGTGGTATGAAAAGTATCCCACATATCGCGAGCTGGATGATGGGGAGGCATGTTAAGCAGGCCGAAATTGAATTCGTCATCCTCAATTTCTCGGGAGCGAAAAACTTGAAAGCCCATTTCAGCAAAGGTGGATTGAATATCGCGCAGGGTTTGAGTTGCAAGATGCAACTTCCCAGCGGGCGGAACCATGCCTGGTAAACTAATATCGAGTTTCTCGGTTTCCAAGCTTTTGAGCATGGCTTGTTCGAGGCAGTTTTTAAGGGCGGTTTCGTAGGATGAGGAGAGTTGTTCTTTGACGATATTGGCTTGCTGGCCGTAATCTTTGCGTGATTCTGGAGGAAGCTCGCTGACTTTTTTAAGAGCAGCGAGCATTTCACCATTTTTACCGAAGTACTGAGAGTTCCAATTTCTTAAAGTGGATTCATCACTGCAAGCACCTAATTGATCTAGGGCGCGGTTTTTAAGTGAATCCAATTCTGACATTGTATGGCTTCAATTAAGAGGACAAATCAACCTGAGGCTTACTTAAGACCTACAGGTTGGTGCTTTTTAGCCAACTCAACAATTTTGGTGAATGTTTCAGGGTCGCGAATTGCGATTTCTGATAGAGATTTTCGGTCTAAGCTTACTCGAGCATTTACCAAGCCAGCAATTAACTGGCTGTAGCGTATGCCACGCATTCTGCAAGCTGCATTGACGCGAATAATCCAAAGCCTTCGGAATTCACGTTTACGCACCTTACGGTCGCGGTAAGCGTAAACACCAGCACGAATCAGAGTAACTCTGGATTGGCGCTGAAGGTTGTGCCTACTGGCACGATAACCTTTGGTTAATTTTCGTAATCGCTTGCGGTCGCGAAGAACAGTTTTTCCGCTGCGTGCTCTTGTCATGGCTTACCAGATCTCCAACGCTTAAAAAGCGTTTCATTAAAACAGCTACAAAATTAAGATTTTCCGCCCATTAATCGAATGTACTTCTTGGCCAATCTTCCGGTATCAATAACCGTACCACGAAGTTGCCTTTTTCGTTTGCTGGTCTTGTGGCCTAGAAGATGCTTCTTGCCTGCTTTATGGCGCTTAAGCTTACCATTAGCAGTAACGCGAAATCGCTTCTTCGAGCCTTTATGAGTCTTTAACTTGGGCATCTGAATTACCCTTCCGTGTCTTATTGGAACCTAGTTATCTAAAATTTCATCAATTCATGCATAAAAAGCATGAAAACTACTTAACAACGCCTGCAAATGGGATAGAGTTACAACCATTCGCAAAATGCAGGAAAAGATGATATAGGGAAATAGGAGTCTGGGGGCAAACCAGAATCGTGAATTAATCTTTTTTTGGTGCAAGCATGGCAGTCATTTTCTTGCCTTCCATCGATGGAGCTTTCTCCACTTTGGCAAATTCTTGTAGTTTTTCCAAGATTAAATCGATAATCCGCTTACCTTCTTCAATATGCTGCAATTCCCGACCCTTAAATATCACATTTACCTGAACTTTGTCTTTATGCTCTAAAAACTTACGAGCTTGATTAATTTTTGTTTCAATATCGTGATCCCCAGTCTTGGGCCTAACTCGTAATTCTTTGATTTTTTGCTGGTGGACCTTGGTTTTGTTGTTTTTTAGCGATTGTTGATAACGAAACTTGCCGTAATCAAGAATCTTGCAAACAGGCGGTCTTTCGTTGGGATTAACCTCAACAAGATCTAATTCTGCTTCTCGGGCCATTTCTAATGCTTGAAAAGTGGGAATTACTCCAACAAATTCACCGTTTGCACCAATAACACGAACTGGGGAGATGCGTATTTGTTCATTCATGCGAAGGCCCCGGTCTTGGGGAGCCGTTGATGGGGGGTTAGGACGCTCGTTGATACCTATTTCTCCAAAAAAACTAATGATGTTGGCAACGCCGGCGCGAAAAACCAACGAAATAAACAGAGTTAGAAGCCGGACCTCATTAAAACAATTTAGGTTGTTTATGAGGGTATTATAGAATTTACCACGGTAGTTGTGGAATTGGAAAGAGAAAGATTCAATATTTTTAAGGAATTGCCTCTACAAAATCGATTTCGGGCAGATGTTTGCGAAGCTCCTCTTCGATTCCAAAGAGCACGGCTCTGACCGCACTTGGGCACGAGCCGCAAGTTCCCAATAAGCGAACTTGCAAAATTTTTCCATCTAATCCCGCGACTTCGATTCTGCCTCCATCCATTTGCAATGCTGGTTCAACATGCTCTAACATGGCTTTTTTACAGGCTTCTAGAAGGTTATCAGTTTCCATTAATTATCTCGTTTCATAAGTTTTACATTCTTTTTTTATTATTAGACAGGGTTGCGCTTGTGAAAGAATTCGGGGTTATCTGCAAATACAAGATGGCGCGTTTGTTGGATATCCAACTCCAATTGTTGGACCAAAGCATTTTTATCTACAAAAGTTTTGACGGTTCGGATTTTTTCTAAAAAATTGATTTCTATGGTCTGATCATACAAATCTCCCTCGAAGTCGAGTAAATGGGCCTCAACTTTTTGCGATAACTCCGAAAATGTGGGATTTGGGCCTATGTTTACAGCAGTTGCATAGGTTTTATTGCCAATGTTGCATAAGGCAGCGTAAACCCCATTTATGGGTAAAAGCGTTTGAATGTTTTCGAGGTTTGCGGTGGGGAACCCTATAGTACGGCCTCTTTTAGCGCCTGAAACGACTTTTCCTTCGATGGAATAAGTTCGCCCGAGGAGATTTTTTGCCTGAAGCATATCACCGGTTTGGATGGCTTTTCGAACCCTACTACTGGAAACCACTTCGTTATCGACCATAAAAGGGGTGGCAATGGTGCCCAAGATGTTTCGGTTTAGGCATAATTCTTTTAGTAGATCAATGTTTCCTGTTCGATTTTTACCGAAGTGAAAATCGGGCCCTTCAACAATTCCCTGAGCTTTAAAGGTTTCAAAGATTATTTTTTCAAAGAATTCTTCTGCGTGTAGTTCCAACAATCCATCATCTGTTTTTAACACCGCAACGAAGTCTGCACCCGCAGCGTGCAAAAGTTTTTTCTTTTGTTCGAGTGTGCTTAGAAAACTTAGGTTGATGCCTGGCTTTAAAATTAAAAGAGGATGGGGGTAAAAGGTGATTGCAACGATGGGAGCAGGGGGTTGGGAAATTGTTTTCCCCAAGGTTTTCATTTGTGTAATCAGGTTTTTGTGCCCTTCATGCACGCCATCAAAGTTCCCAATCGAGATAATTGCTCTCCGGGAATGGGCGGGGATATCAAGGCTTTTCCATGAAGGCGCAATTGGATTTGAGGTCATCTCTTTTACCAGTTAATCAAGGGTTTAATTTGCAATTCGAATTACCCACCCTCCATAAGCAGTATACTGGAATTATTCACAAGCTGGTTGGATAGTCGCTGCTGCTTTGAAAAAAGCGGGAGAGGAAAGTCCGGGCTCCATAGGACACGGTGGTGGGTAACTCCCACCGTCCGAAGTAACATGCTTAACTGTGTGTTGCGTAAGGGTAGGGAAAGTGCAACAGAAAGATACCGCCCCAAAAGGGTAAGGGTGAAATGGCGGGGGAATGCAAATTCCTTAATGTAAGAGCCCACCAGCAGCCTGGTGACAGGCTGGCTCGGCAAACCC
>CAXNFS010000284.1:0-4269 GCA_964201235.1 Gemmataceae bacterium
AAAAAGTCGGGTGCATTGCGCAGGCCCAGCTTTTTCGAAATCTTTGAACCTAAATTACTTCGCACCACTGTAGTTGCAACTATTCTTTCTGCTTGTGCCTATGCTGCTGCTTTTGGAACCTTGCAAGTTACCGTTACCCAAGCGGTTCCAGGATTGCCAGATATGGCAGAAACCCGTGCTAAGATGGAGCCTTTGATCAAGGCGAACAAAGGATTGGAAAAACAATTTGCAGGCATCGATAAGGAGTCTGAAGAATTTAAAACCAAGGATAAGGAATTCAAAGACAACCTCAAAAAGATGGGGAAAATTAATAAAGAAGAAGTCCAGCCTCGTAGGGAGAGTGTGCAATTCATGCAGGAACTCGGCGGGTTGGCAGGTAGAATTCTCCTTGCGATTGCTCTTGTTTCCATTGCCAGCAAAAGGGTGCTTTTATGGATCTTCCAGATTCCTGGATTGTTTATAATTCCTTTGGTTTGGTTTTTTGTTTTTCAAAACGCACCACACCTTTTTAGTTATGGAGTGTTTCTAGCTGGCCTTTGTATTGTTGCCCAGTTCTCTTACTTCGGCGAATATCTCCCCAAGGTTTTCCCCGTCCATTTGCGTGGTACTGGGAGTGCATTCGCTACCAATGTTGGTGGCAGAATGATAGGAACCTCTGCCGCATTTTTAACCACAAATCTGATTGCCCCCATGCTAACCATTGGTTCTAACAACTTTGAAAAAGTTGCTTACGCTGCTGGTATTACTGGCGTGTTGGTTTTTGCAATCGGTTTTGTCACCAGCTTTTTCCTTCTTGAACCAAAGGCTGAAGGTTCCCCCGAATAAGCTTTATAGCTTATTGTTTAATGCGGCTTAACCATGAAAATTGCCTACATCACCGCTGGTGCAGCAGGAATGTTCTGTGGCAGTTGCTTAAATGATAATACTCTCGTTACCGCGCTTTGTGCCCTTGGCCATGATGCACTGCTGATCCCCACCTATACCCCGATTCGCACTGATGAGATCAGTCAAAGTCTGGATCGGGTTTTCTTTGGTGGCATCAATGTGTACCTGCAGCAGAAGTCCAGATTCTTTCGTTGGACACCATCTTTTTTTGATCGATTATTAGATGCACCCTTTTTGCTGCGGTGGGTTTCAAGGTTTGCTTCCAGTACTAAGGCTGAAGATTTAGGCGATTTGACTATTTCCATGTTGAAGGGCAAACATGGTTATCAGGTTAAAGAGGCCCTAAAACTTGCTGCTTGGTTGAAAAAAGAAATTAAGCCCGATGTCATTCATCTTACTAATGCCCTTCTTTCAGGCATGGCTGATATTCTTTCCAATGAGGTTGGTGCTCCTGTTGTTTGTTCCTTGCAAGGGGATGACATTTTCTTGAATGCATTACCCGAACCTTTTCGAACCAAAGCGATTGATTTGATCTCCGCCAATTCTTCTTTGGTTAATAGATATGTTGCTTCGAGTTATTTTTATGCAGATAGCATGGCGGCCTACCTTAAAATTCCCAGAGAGAAAATTGGGGTTATTCAGCCAGGCATCAACATCAAGTATCATCTTGCAAGTTCTAATCCTCAAAAAGTAGGAAATGTTCTGGGTTACTTTGCGAGAATTTGTCCGGAAAAAGGTTTTCATAACCTGGTGAATGCTTGGATTGCACTGCGTTTAAAGAATCAAAATTTGAAAATTAAGTTCAAGGCATCTGGTTGGCTGGGGGAAAGCAACAAGCAATATTATTTAGAGCAATACAATAAAATCAAATACGCTAATCTTTTGGAAGATTTTGAACATTGTGAATCCCCCGATCTACAATCGAAGATCCGTTTTTTTGATGGCATCGATCTGCTTTGCGTTCCCACTGAATACCTTGAACCCAAGGGGTTGTATGTTTTGGAAGCTTGGGCCCAGAATATTCCCGTCTTACAGCCCAACCATGCTTCGTTTCCTGAACTTTTAAACAAAGCGGGTGGCGGTGGCTGGCTTTATGCTCCGGGCAATCAACAAGAATTAATCGAAAAATTAGAGTTTGCTTTTTCTTCCGGTTTATTGCTTAAACAACAGGCCCTTTTAGGGCATAATGCCGTCATCGATTATTTTAATTCCTCACGAATGGCTGAAGAGACATTGTGCTTTTATCAGCGAATGCTTTCTGGGGAAAAAGTTTAAGGGAAAAGTTGATGGCGGAATTTATTTATAACAGGCAAGTTCAATTTGCTGAAACAGATATGGGTGGAATTGTTCACTTCAGCAGCTTTTTTCGCTTCATGGAGGAAGCTGAACATCAATTCCTTCAGTCGCTTGGCCTTTCCGTTGTCATGAATTTAGAAGGTAAGAAACTTGGCATGCCTCGGGTTTCCGCAAAGTGTGATTTTCATCATCCTGCCCGATTTCAAGATTCGCTTCAAATTTTTGTCAAACTCCAGAGGCTTGGAACATCTTCGCTTTCTTACACTATCGATATTAAAAAAGCTGATCTCCTTTTGGCCACGGGCAATATTGTTGCGGTCCTTTGCGAACTGAATGATCAACTACCACCCAAATCTATCCCCATTCCACAATTCATGCGGGATCTTTTGATTGGCGGTATAGTTTGATGATTGCTTCCTTTAATTATCTTGAAAATCTGACTAATCGCCTTCATCTGGGTGCCATGAAAATCCCTGAAAATATCAGGAACAAGCATGTTCGTTATATTCTTTCGTGCCAAAATCCTGATGGTGGTTTTTACGGTCGCGACCCCGAAAGTGATTTGTATTACACTGGCTTTGCCCTACGCTCATTGTTGGTAATGAACGCGCTTGATACTCCAACTTGCGAAAGAGTTGGAACTTTTCTTTCCCAAAGATTGCACTCTCAGACCAGCTTGGTTGATTTCTTTTCCCTCGTTTATTCCGCAGTGATTGTTTCCATGGGCGGGGGCCCCGATGTTTTTGCCTCCAGTGGGGACTGGACCGACACCATAGGGACTTTTCTTGGTTCACTTCGTGGTGCAGATGGTGGTTTTGGTAAAGTTCCAGGTGGTAAAGAATCCAGCACTTACATGAGTTTTCTTGCATTGCTTTGCCATCAATTAATCGGGAAAAAAATCGCTGCCCCTGATTCACTGGTTGCTTTTGTTCATTCCCGCCTTCGAACCGATGGCGGCTTTGTTGAATACGGCCCCATGCGAAAAAGTGGCACCAACCCCACTGCTGCAGGCATGGGAATTTTACGTGCCATCGCGCCACAGTTGCTGCAGGGGGATATGAAAAATAATCTCATCAACTTTTACAAGGGTATGATGGGTGATGAAAATGGTTTTAAAGCGAATCATCGCATTCCCTTTTGCGATGTCCTTTCAACTTTTACTTCGCTTTGGTCTTTGACAGAACTTGATGCCCTTGATGAGCTTCCTTTAGATAAAATCTCGCAATATGTATTGTCCACGGGAAATATCCAAGGTGGTTTTCATGGCGGATCTTGGGATGCAGGAAGGGATGTCGAATATTCCTTTTATGCCTTGGGCGCACTTGCACTCTTGGCATCACGAAAATAAGGAGTTTTAATGACTTTACAAGTTAGGCAGATTCGCAAGGAGTTTATCACACGCTCGGGTTCATTACCTGTGCTTTGTGGCATCGATCTCGATCTCGATTCTGATAAATCTCTTGCGATCATGGGCCAATCAGGTTCTGGGAAAAGTACTTTCCTTCATGTTTTGGGTGGGCTTGATAAGCCCAGTGCAGGAAAAATCCTTCTTGATGGCCTTGATCCCCTCGCAATGAATGAAACAGACCTTGCCCATTATCGTAATCAAAAAGTTGGTTTTGTTTTTCAAGACCACCATCTATTGCCCCAATGTACCGTGCTTGAGAATGTGCTTTTGCCATCTTTGTTAGGCGCTACACCAAAAGTTGAAGTCATTCAACTTGCCAAGGATTTACTTGCAAGGGTTGGGCTTGAAAACAGAATGGATCATATGCCTTCCGAACTTTCTGGTGGAGAAAGGCAAAGGGCTGCTGTTGCCCGAGCGCTTATTATGAGACCAAGGCTTTTGCTTGCGGATGAGCCCACTGGTAATCTTGATAAAAGAAATGCTGATAATATTATGCGTCTGCTTCTTAAACTTCATGAAGAAGAAAAAAACATTCTAATTGTGGTTACTCATAGTCTCGAACTTGCAAAATTATTTCCCCGAGTCATGACCATGGATGATGGTATCCTAGCGCAAGCAGTATCTTCCAACTGATTTAAAGGCGAACTAATTCTATGTCTTTTAGCTTGGGCCAATTTGTT